>CAYLZW010000231.1:0-9608 GCA_964388085.1 uncultured Myxococcales bacterium
TTCGCGGCCGGCTTCTTCTTCGCGGCCGGCTTCTTCTTCGCGGCCGGCTTCTTCTGAGCAGCGGGCTTCGCTGTCGCCGCGGGCTTCTTCTCGGCTGCCGGCGTGCTCGCGGCGCCGGCCTTGTTCGCCATCCGGGTCGCGGCCGCCTTCGCGGCGCGGGCCTTCCATTCTCCGGACTTCTTCGCGAGCACGACCGCGATCCACTCGGGCGCGTAGCTCGACGTACAGCCCTTCGGGACGGGCCGTGGATCCCAATGTCCCAGGCGCTCACCGATGGCGACCGCCTGCTCCGTGTAGGCCGGCAGACGAACGCCGATCTCGACGAGGCAATAGTTCATGGTCTCTTTGGCGCGATAGGGAGCGTCCGGCAGCTCGCGCTCGATGCGCGCCAAGGTCGCCGGCACGTCGACGTCCGCGAGGCGCCCACGTTGGACCGCGCCCGTCAGCAGCCGCCACCCCGAGCGACGCTGGACCTCGTCGCGCGCGTCCATCCACTTCGCCCGCAACGTCGCCGCGAACGGCGCCTCGACGAGCACCCGACCGACGAGCTCGTCGACGAGCGCGATGTACGTGAGCGGCTCGAGCAGGGCGCGCGCCTCTCTCTCGCTGAGCGACGCCGGATCCATCAGCATGCACGCGAGCGTCCGCGCGTCGGCGTTGCCCGTCTCCCAGAGCTGCCGGGCGAGCGACGGGTCGGGCCCGAGCTGCTCGGCGAGCGGCCGCAGCTTGCCGAGCATCACACCGAAGACGTTCTCTCCGGCGCCATTGCGCACGTACATGCGCCGGACCTTGTCGGTGCCCCACGCCTCGAGCTGCCTCATCACCTGGGCGAGCGACATGGATGCGGGCATCGGTCCTCCGAGAACGAGCGGGTAACGAGCTCAGTCATTCGTGCAGAGCGCCGCGTGACAATACGCATAGAGCTCGGAGCAGCCGCTGAGGGGGAGATCCCCGTCGTGGCAATCGAAGTCCTGTACGCCGCAGGAGCAGTCACAGAGCTCGCCGTCGTTGTACCAGGCGGCGTCGCAGGTCCAGCCGGCCGGCGGCGCGCTGGGGGTCGATTGCCAATCGGGGTCGACGCTGCAGCCGTTGTCATTGACGTCGTAGAGGCGAACGCCCTGCAGCACGCCAGGGTTCTCCACGGCCTCGAGGAAGGTGTTGATCTCGCAGGTCCCGAACCAGGTGTACTGGAAGCGGATCGCGGGCTCGTCGCCCGTGAAGTTCAGCGCTGGCGCGTGCTGCAGCTCGGAGAGGTTGACCCCCAACACGGTGAACCACTCGAGCGTGCTGAGCGCGGGGATGTTCACCGTCGCGATGTCGCGCCACTGGAACGCGTTCGAGGAGTCCATGCCGCCGATGACGAATACGCCGACGCGGGTGAGCGCCGGAAGAGACACCTCGGCGGTGTCGAGCCCGAGGTAGATGGTGTCGGCTTGCTGGAGGCTGGCCACGTCGAGGACGCCGATGGCACCGTTGAAGATCTGGAGCTTGCCGAGGCGCGTGGTCTCGCCGAGATCGAGCCGCTCGAGCGCCATGTCCTGGACCGACAGCTCGACGGGCAGCGCCGGATCGCTGCCGACGAGAGGCATGGAGAGCTCGCGGATCGCGCTGCTCTGCTCGGACAGGTTTGGCTCCACGCCGTCGTACGACATAGCGCCCTGGACGCGATCGATAAAAACGAGCGCCGGCATCTCGACGTCACAGCGCCGGGTGTCTTGCTCGGTGAAGAGCCCGACCAGCAATCCGCCGCCGACGCTGCGCAGCGCCGGGAACACCATGTCGGGGCAACCTGCGATGGGATGCACCTCGAGATCGGCGCCAAGGGAGCGCAGGTTCGGCAGCGCGAGCGCCTCGAGGCCGTTGGCGTTGACGATCAAGCTGCCGGTGATCTCGCTGAACGGCGCGAGGGTCTCGACGTCGAGCTGGTTCTCGATCGTGAAGCTGCCTTGGAAGATCTGAGGCTCGCCTTCCCCTTCGCCCTCACCTTCTCCCTCGCCCTCTCCCTCACCCTCTCCCTCACCCTCGCCCTCGCCCTCGCCCTCACCTTCACCTTCGCCCTCACCCGTCGCGACGCATTGGCCGCCTTCCCGAACGGTCCCCGGGCTGCAGGTCACACCCTCGCTGGGGGAACACGCGCCGGTCAGGAACAGGAGCAGGAGCACGGCGGGCAGCGCGGCGTCCGGGGAACGGCGCGCGACGTCGGCGTGCACGTCTCTCTTCGTCGCTGACTTGTGGTTCATGCTCGTCTCCGTTCCGGATCGCTCGCGTGAATGTCCTAGCGCGTGGGCGTGCACCGCGTCGGTGTATGCGGTCACACCTGAGCCTGCTTCCGGTCCGCGAAGTGGTCGAGCAGCGTGCGATGGAGAAACAGGTATCCACCCCCGACGCGGCGGAGCAGCCCGAGCTCCACCGCGCGATCGAGCATGCCGGTGAGGTCGAGAGGCAGCGGCGTGCGCCAACCCAACCACAGGCGCAACACGTAGTGCATGAGGACGGTGAAGCCACCGTAGATCAGAAACAGCGCGGTGAAGATGAGCAGGCCGACGGAGACGCCGGCCATCAACTGCGCGTTCTCCATGGTGTGCCCCGGCTCGAAGAGCGGAGCGCGAATGTACGGCTCGACGACGAGGCCGAAGAATAAGCCCGCGGGCACGCCGAAGCCGAACGAGGTCACGAGCGCGAAGCCGAGAGAGCGTCGAATGCCGGCGTTCGGTCGCACCGCGGTCGCGCGCTCGCTCGCCTCGAGCGCGAAGGCGACGGCCAGCAGCGCCCCGGTGATGCCGGCGCCCACGAGGTTCGCGACGAAATGGACGCGAAGGGCCTCGGCCAGGCCGATGATGCTCGCGCACACGGTGGTGATGGGAAGGAGGTGCACCATGCGCCGCCAGGACCAGCGCAAGCTCTCGACGGGCTTGATGCGACCGCGCGTGTACGCGAAGGAGCTGACCGAGACGCCGACGCCGAAGGTGAGCGCCGACACGAGCGGGTTCCCCGTGACGGGGGTCTGCAGCGCGTTCAGCCCGACGCCGAGCAGCAGCACGACGACGACCCCCGTGCTGTAGGCCGCAATCGTCTCCCAGCGAGCGCCGAGCCAGCCGAAATGCAGGCGCTCGAGCCAGAGGTCGGAGGCGCTGTGCCGGCGCATGGTGCGCGCGAGGAAGCAGAGCTGCGCCGCCAGCTTCGAGCCCTCGCGCGACGAGGAGGCCGCGGCCAGGGCGTTCGTGACATAGCGCTCCCAGGCGCGTGACCACACGCTGCCCTCACCGTCGTCGTCGACGAAGCCGGCCTCCGCGACCAGGGTGAGCAGCAGCGGGTTACGCAGGCTCGAGCGGAGCGCCTCGTCCTGCTCGAGCTGGGAGACGATCGTCGCCACGCGCTGCGCCTCGTGCTGCCGTCTCTCGAGGAAGGTGGCCTGCGCTTCGTCATCGAGCGGCTTCACGCGGAACGCGCCGTCGAAGGGCAGGCGGCGATCCAGGGCCTCGTACTCCGAGTCGCGACAGGTCACCACGATGGGCAGCGCGTGTCGCTCGCGGAGCCGGCCGAGGGTGTCGATGAGGCGGACGCGCTGCTGTGGCTCGCTCTCGTCGAGGCCGTCGAGCAGGAGCGTCAGGCCGGGCTCCGCCAGCTGGCGCTGGACGGCGGGGCGCGGCAGCCCGTACTTGGTCACCAGCTCGTCGACGACCCAGCGCAAAAAGTGTGCGGGCGCCGCAGCCTCGCCGGCCGAGCGCTCCGCGTGCGCGGCCGGCTCGTAGCTGCTGAGGCTCAGCACGACGGGGGCGGGCTCGCTCGGGTCCTGCCGCGCGGCCAGCAGGAGGTCGCGACAGAGCCCGAGCAGGACCGTCGTCTTGCCGCTGCCCGGGGCCCCGACGAGGAGGAGCGTTCCGTGGCTGCTGCGCAAGACGCGCTCGAGCTCGTGCGCGCGGAGGTCCTCGCCGTCGGGCAGGTCGCGGCCGCGAGGTTCGCCCCCTCCGCTTCGCCAAGGTGGCTCGACGAGCGCCGGCGCTGGCTCGAGCTGGAGGTCGATGGCCGGCTCGCCCTCGAGCGAGCCCTCGAGCACGCCTCGTAGCCACAGGTGTTCGACGCGATCGAGCAGCCACGCTCGCGTTCGATCGCCATCCTGCGGCAGGGCCGCGCGCTCGAGCGCCTCGACGAGCCCGCTCAAGCTCGGGTGTCGCGCCTCCGGATCGACGTCGAGGCCGCGCTCGATCGCCGCGAGCACGCCCTCGGGAGCGCCGCGGGCAGCGAGCGAGTCGCGCAGCGCCACGCACAAGCTGAATTGGTCGCTGGCGTCGCGGGCGGGCTGACCGGCGGCGACCTCCGGCGCCATGTAGCGCGCCGTCCCCCCGACGGGGCTGCCGTCGTCGAGCGGGCGGTGCGCGAGGCCGAAGTCCACCACGCGCGCGCGCCCGTCTTCGCCGACGAGGACGTTCTCGGGCTTCAGATCCTGGTGCACGATGCCGGCGGCGTGCGCCGCCGCTACGCCGCGACCCACCTGCACGAACCAGCCGAGCACCTCACGCCAGTGCGCCTCGGGGTGCGCGTCGAGCCACGCGCGAAGGCTGACGCCCGGGACGTGCTCCATCACGATGCACAGCTCGCCCGCCTCTTCGAGGATGTCGTGGATGGCGACGACGTTCGGGTGGCTGAGCCGCGCGAGCGCTCGCGCCTCGCTGGCGACCCGAGCCCGCTCCTCCCCTTCGCCGACGCCGCGCAGGACCTTCACGGCGACGAAGCGCTCGAGCTCCGGATCCCACGTGAGGTAGACGACGCCCATGGCGCCGGCGCCGAGCCGCGAACGCACCTCGAGCCTGCCGATGCGCGCACGCTCGACGACGTGGCCCGCCGCGGCGAGGATCGACGCGACCGCCAGGCGCTCCTCCAGCGAGCCCGATCGCGGGCCGCTCGGCCGCAGCGCTCGAATCGAGGCCGAGAGCGTGTCCGTCGCTGGCTCCACGGGAGCGTTCATGCCAAAGCCTACAACCGCGGGCGATCGCGCCACCAGGGGCCCCTCGCAAGGACAGCGCTACGCCACGGGGACCGAGCCGAGCGCCTCGCGGAGCAGCTCGCGTCCCCGGTGAAGGCGGCTCTTGACCGTCCCTGCCGGGATGTCCACCACGCGCGCGACCTCCTCCACCGACAGCTCCTCCCAGTAGTAGAGCTCGAGGACGATCTGCGTCTCGAGCGGCTGCTGCTGGAGCGCCTCCACGAGGCGCTGCTCCTCGGCTCTTTGGAAGGCGAGGGTCGACGCGCGCGGGTGGAGGTCGACGATCGAGCTGACGCCGAAGTCCGGATCGACCCGCCGCTCTCTCATGTGGGCGCGAATGTGCTCGAAGAGGACGTTCCTGGCGATGCCGAACAGGAACGCCTTCACGGATCCCTCGCCGCGGAACCGCTCGGCGGCTTCGATGCAGCGAAGAAAGGTGCGCTGCGCCAGATCGTCAGCCTCCGGGCCGGCCTTGGTGCGAAAGAAGCGCAGCACCGAGGCGTAGTGACGGCTGATCAACATCTCCCCGGCGGCGGGGTCTCCCGCGCGCCACGCTGCCAGCACTGCCGCGTCGCCATCGAGCACGTTGTGGAAATACCACGGATCAGATCCACTTCGATGAACCAAGCTGCGTCATAGGTCACTGGACAGGGGAGCGACCTGCGCGGGTTCCCCCAGCGGTCGTGCTCTCCCTGGAGGTTCGTTCATGGTTCGTCTCGCGTCCCTCTTGCTACTCACCCTCGCCTCATTGTCCGTCGTCGTCGGGTGCGGACCGCCGGAGCCGCCCGCCAGCGACGCTGGCGCCGGTGGAGAGGGCGAAGGTGAGGGCGAGGGCGAAGGAGAAGGCGAGGGCGAGGGCGAGGGCGAAGGCGAGGGCGAGGGCGAGGGCGAGGGCGACGCCGGTGTGGAGGACGCGGGCCCCGAGGACGCCGGCTTTGACGCGGGTCCGGCCGACGCCGGCCAGGAGGACTGTCTGCCGGGCTTCCGCCCCGACGGCGCGCTCGGCTGTGAGCTGAACGAGCCCGCGCTCGACGACGCGGACCTCGCGCTCTGGCTCGACGCTTCCGACGCGGACACGCTGACGCTCGACTCCGGCAACGTGTTCGAGTGGCAGGACCGGCGGCAGGTCGGCTCACTCCTGACCTTCACCGGCGCCAACGCCGGCGTGCGCCCCACGTTCGTCACCGACGTATGGAACGGCCGCCCGGTGGTCGAGTTCACGGACGGCGACCACATCACCTCCAACGGCTTCGACGGCCTCGACGGCGCGAGCGTCTACACGGTCTTCATCGTCGCCTCGCACACGGGCGGAGGCGATCGCGGGTTCATCACCGTGACCAACGGCGGGGATCCGGGAATGCGCCTCGGCTCTACGGGCGGAGGCAGCTCGCTTCGTTTCCTCCACCGCATCCCCTTCGGCACCACCGGCGGTCAGGAGGCCATCCTCGAGAACGTGGCAGCGGACACACCCCACATCATCTGGGCGAAGCGCGGCGGCAGCGGCATCCAGCACGTCCTCGTCGGCGCGTCCTTCCCGAACAACCTCGACGGCACCGAGACGACGACGCTCGGGGTCACGAGCAACTGGAACGGCACGGGCACCCTGAACCTCGGCGGCGCAGCGGGCACCGGCATCCAGGGACGCATCGCGGAGCTCCTGATCTTCACGCGCGGCTTCACCGAGAGCGAGCTGAGCGAGATGCGCGACTACCTGAACGCGAAGTGGGCGGTCGTTCCCCCGGTCTAAATCCTCGTCGCCTTCCCGGTCGCGGCCGACAGCGTGCCGCGGCCGCCCCGATAGGAGCGTCATTGTGCCGCGTCCCTTGCTTGTTCGCTGGTATTTGAGCGTCGCGCTGCTCGTCTTCCTCACGGGGAACGGCTGCTCCTGTGCAGCCAACATCGCGGGTGGCCCGGATGGCGGCGCCGTCAACGCCGAGGATGGCGGCGGCGGCGAGCACATTGGCGAGGGCGAAGGCGAGGGGGAAGGAGAAGGCGAGGGTGAAGGCGAAGGCGAGGGTGAAGGCGAGGGTGAAGGCGAGGGTGAAGGCGAAGGCGAGGGTGAAGGCGAGGGTGAAGGCGAAGGCGAGGGGGAAGGCGAGGGTCCTCTCGACGGTGGCGTGCCGGACAGCGGCGTTGACGCCGGACCGCTCGACTGTGGCGACTTCCTCATCGATGACGGCGAGGGAGACTGCGTCCCCATGTCGGAGCTCCCCTTGGTGCTGTGGCTCGATGCCACGAGAGCGGAGAGCTTCACGGTCAAAGGCGGTGGCGCCGAAGGGCTCATTAACAGCTGGTCCGATTGGCGCGCCGGGCTTGGCTACGACTATGCATTCGCTCCGGTCTCCCAGGTCCCATCGCGGCCCGATCGGGTCTCGGCCGCGATGAACGGCTTGCCTGCCGTCCACTTCATTGACGACGACCAGCTCGATGGACCACTGACGGGAATGTTGACCGGCAGCGACTACACCATCTTCCTCGTGGCGGAACCGACGTGCTCCGGCACGGGCATCATGTTCCGTGGGGGAGGCAGTGCGGGCGCCGACTTCTTCGCCTTGCGCTGCGATGAGGACGGGACCAGCGCCGCCCTGACGCACGATAGGACCGAGGGGAATGTAGGCGCCGGCCCGCTGACGACGGTGTTCCTCGAGGACGTCCCGCTGGGTGAGCGGAGGATCTACGTCGCGGAGCGGCGCTCCGGCGAGGCGCCCGTGCTGCGGCTCAGCGCCTGGACTCGATCCGCCCCCGAGGGCAGAACCGCCAGCACGACGGACGTGACGCTCGCCTTCGAGGCGCCCGTCGATCTCCACCTCGGCTCGGCCTTCACCAATGAGCTGTTCCTCGGCGAGTGGCTCGTCTACGCGCGCGCCATGCCCGACGCCGAGATCACGGCGGTGCGCGAATACTTGGGTGAGAAGTGGGGAGTCTTCGAAGGAGGCGAAGGCGAGGGCGAGGGCGAAGGCGAGGGCGAAGGCGAAGGGGAAGGTGAGGGTGAGGGCGAGCCGGTCGATTGTGGCACCGTCCTCATCGACGACGGCGCCGGCGGCTGCGTCCCCATGAGCGAGCTCTCGCTCGCGCTCTGGCTCGACGCGACCCAAGAACAGACGTTTGTCATCGAGGGCGGCGCTGCCGAGGGGGTGGTCGACAGCTGGGCGGACTGGCGCGCCGGGCTCGGCTACAACTACGAGCTGTTCCCCTATGTGGTCCACTCGCGACCCTTGCGCTTGCGGAACGCGATCCACGGGCTGCCCGCGCTCTACCTCAGCGACAACGACATGCTGTGGGGGCCGCCCAGCGATGCGCTCGTGAGCAGCGACTACACGATGTTCGTGGTCGCGAAGGCCACCTGTGCGGCGAAAAGCAGCCTGTTCGGAGTCGCCACCACAGACTTCGCCAGCGAGGTCAGCGTACGCTGCACGGACGGCGGCGCCGGCGCGGAGCTGATGCACAACCCGCCTCTCGGCGCGACGTTCTTCCCGCTCGTCGACCTGCCCCTGGCGGAGACCAAGGTCTATGTGATCGAGCGGCGCTCGAACCTCGAGGCACCGAAGCTCGGCATGCGCGTGTGGAGCGCCTCGCACCCGGCCGGGCAGGCCGGCTCTGTATCGATGGCCGGTGAGCCCATCGATACGGACATGCGCTTCCGTGTCGGGGACGACCTCGGCGACGAGACGTTGTTCGGCGAGGCCATCGTGTACACCCGGGCCATGGCGGACGTCGAGATTGACGCCATCGCGAGTTATCTGATGGAGAAATGGGGCGTGCTCGAGTGAGCCACCCGCGAAGCGTGCTCAGCCCTTCTTGAGCCGCGCGGCGATGCGCGCCTCGGCCGCCTCCCAGCCCGCGTCGACCGGCACGCCTCGCTCGTCGACGTCGACGAACAGCGGCGCGTGGTCGGACGGCGTCGGCTTGCCCTTGCGCGCCTCGCGATCGATCTCGGCCCACACGACGCGCGCCGAGAGCGGCTCCGTGACGAGCAGGTGGTCGATGCGCATGCCGAAGTTCTTGTGGAAGCTGCCGGCGCGGTAGTCCCACCAAGTGTAGCGCTTCGGCTCCGGGCGCTGGGCGCGATAGCCGTCGAGGAGCCCCCAGCGGCAGAGCTTCGTGAACGCCTCGCGCTCCCTCGGCGAGACGTGCGTGCCACCGTGCACGGCGGCCGGCGCCCAGACGTCCCCGTCGCCGGGAGCCACGTTGAAGTCGCCGCCGAGCAGGAGCGGCTCGTCAGGCCTGCGCGTGCGCTCGAGCCAGCCGAGCAGCCGATCGAACCACGCGAGCTTCGCCTCGTAAAAGGCCGAGTCCAGCGACCGCCCGTTCGGCGCGTACAAGCTCACGACGCGCACGCCCCCACAGAGCGCCGAGATCATGCGCGCCTCGGCGAGCGGCTCGTCATCGCCCGCGTCGCGGGTATGGGGGGCCGCGCGCTCCTCGCCGAAGTTGGGCTCGACCTCGTCGAGGCCGCAGCGGCTCGCGATCGCTACGCCGTTCCAGCGTCCCTCGCCGTGGTGCGCCAGCTGGTAGCCGCGCTCCTCGAACGCGGCATGCGGGGCGTCGTCGTCGGACAGCTTGGTCTCTTGTAGGAGCAGGACGTCCGGCTGCGCGCGCTCGAGCCACCACCACACCTTGTCGA
>CAYLZW010000232.1:0-9531 GCA_964388085.1 uncultured Myxococcales bacterium
ACCATGTCGTTGACGGTGCTCTTCAGCTCGAGGATCTCGCCGCGCGCCTCGACGGTGATCTTCTTCGACAGATCCCCGTTCGCGACGGCCGTGGTGACGAAGGCGATGTTGCGCACCTGGTTCGTCAGGTTGCCGGCGAGCATGTTGACGTTGTCGGTGAGGTGCTTCCACGTGCCCGACACGCCCGGCACGTGCGCCTGCCCGCCGAGCTGCCCTTCGATGCCCACCTCGCGCGCGACGCGGATGACCTCCGAGGCGAACGCGCGCAGCCGATCGACGGTGGAGTTGATGGCGTTCTTGAGCTCGAGCAGGTCGCCGCGCGTCTCGGCCGTGATCTTCTGCGACAGATCGCCTTGCGCGATCGCCGTCGACACGAGCGCGATGTCGCTGACCTGCGCCTGCAGGTTGCGCCCGAGCAGGTTGACGTCCTCGACGAGGCCCTTCCAGGCGCCGGACAGCCCGTCGACGTTGGCCTGGGAGTCGAGCTTGCCCTCGCTGCCCATCTGGCGGACCACGCGCGACACGTCCGTCGACACGCCGCGCAGCCGCTCCACCACCGCGTGCACGCTCTCGGCGAGCGAGCGCAGATCGCCCCGCAGCGGCCGACCGCCGTCGTGCTCGGGCATGTCTCGTGAGAGGTCTCCCTTGGCGATGCGCTGAAACACGCGCTCGGCCTCGATGGTCGGGAAGGTGAGCGACTCGATGAGCGCGTTCAGCGAGCGCTCCGTGCTGGCCCAGGCGCCGCCCGCTCCGCTCAGCGAGGCCCGCTCGCGCAGCTCGCCATCCTCCCCGACGACGCGGGCGACCCGCGCGAGCTCGTCGGCCAGCTCCTCGTTGCGCTCGACGAGCGCGTTGAAGGCCAGCGCGACCTCGCCGAAGGCGCCGTCGCCGCGCCCGTCGCTCGGCAGCCGCACCGAGAAGTCGCCCTGGCGCACCGCGCGCAGCGCGTCTCTGAGCGAGCGCAGTTGATCGTCGGCGAGCGAAGGAGGCGCGCGCCGCCCCCAGCGTCGCCTCGGCCGCTCCGGGGCAGCTCCTCGTCCATCTTCGAATGGCTGCATATCGGTCGGCGGCATCGCGAGTCGAGGTCCCTCAGGGCGCGGCTGTTGCAAGCGCCTGGCCTGCGCCGTCGTCGAGCCGGGAGGCTCCGCGTGACGCGGCGGGGCGCGCGCGGCCCGAGGACGGACGGCCTGTACCGTGGCGACGAGGCCGCGGCGAGTCGCCACACGTGGCAGAAGGGATCGCCGGCTCGGATGACACAGGACGAGTTGCCCGTTGAGGTGGGTCAGTTGATCGCCGAGCACATCACCTCGGTGGAGCAGCTCGAGATCCTGCTCCTGCTGCGCGAGGAGCCTGACGGCGATTGGAGCCCGAAGCGCGTCAGCGACGAGATCCGCACCAGCGAGCGCTCGGCGTTGGAGCGCTTGACGACGCTCGAGGCGAGCGGGCTCGTCACCTCTCGCGCGAACCACGGCGGCCGCGTGTTCCGCTTCTCTCCGTCGAGCGAAGCGCTCCGCCTGACGGTCGAGAAGCTCGCCGCCGCCTACTCGGAGCGCCGTTACACGGTCATCGACCTCATCTTCTCGAAGCCCATCGACAAGCTGCGGGTCTACGCCGACGCGTTCCGTTTCCGAAAGGACAGCTCCAATGGGTGAGGCCGTCTACCTGTTGTGCGCTGTGACGAGCCTGGCCTGCGCCGGGCTGCTGCTGCGCAACTATGTCCGAAACCGCATCTGGCTGACGCTATGGACGAGCGTCTGCTTCGTCGCGCTCGCGGTGAACAACGTGCTGCTGTTCATCGATCTCGTGCTCACCGTCGACACCATCAGCCTGGCGGTGTGGCGGAACAGCGTCGCGCTCGGCGGGGTCCTCGCGCTCCTCTACGGCATGATCAACGCGGAGCACTCGTGAAGGAGCAGCCACCGTGAACCAATTCCTCTCGGGCGGGCTCGTGGTCGCGTGTGCCGCGGTGGCCCTCTTCTTCGTGAAGTACTGGCGCGCGACGCACGATCGCCTGTTCGCCATCCTCGGCTTCGCCTTCCTGCTGCTCGCGCTCGAGCGCACCGTGCTCGCGTTCGTGCCGATCTCACTCGAGGGCCGGCACTGGATCTACCTGGCGCGCCTGCTCGCGTTCGGCCTCATCATCGTCGGTGTGCTGGACAAAAACCGCCCCCGACGTCGCAGCGCGGAAGCGAGCTGAGCGGCCCCGCGTCGTCGGAGGTAGAATCGACCCGTGACGCCGCGGCGACCACCCTCCCTGGATCCCGAGTTCCACCGCATCGCGAGGCGCCTCAAGGTGTTCGAGCTGATGAGCGAGCGCGGGCCGGCCCCGGCGCTCGACGAGCACGAGATCGAGCTGCTCGCCGGCAGCCCCGACGGCCGCACGACCCCCTCGTTCCTCAACTTCTACTCGAAGGACGGCCTCCTGCTCGGCATGAAGGCCTACGGCGTGCACGACAAGCTCGTGCAGCTCGGCCTCGGCGACTACGAGCTCGCGGTCACGCGCGAGGACGCCTTTCGGCACCGGCTCGAGATCTTCGTCGCCAAGGGCGGAGCCGAAGAGCAGCGCATCATGGACCTGCGCGTGCACCTGCGGCAGATCGCCTGGCCGCGGCAGGACGGCGACGCGCGCGGGCACGGCAGCTACCCGGTGCTCGTCGTCGAGTGGCTCGCGATGCAAAACCCGCGCGGTCACTTCACGCGCGCGCGCCCGCGCCTACCGGGGCAGACGCATCCGGGCGCGGGGCTCGGGCGCGCCATGCACAACATCCTCGTCATCATGGCGGAGCGCACCGCGCGCGAGGCGATCTTGAACGTGCCCGAGCACTTCCACCTCGCCGCCCTCTACCTGCGCGCGGGTTATCGCTCGGCCACCCTCGAGCGCGAGCTGGAGCTGAAGGCGGTGCTCGAGGCCACCGAGCGGCTCCCCTTCGCCGCGGCGGCGTGGGCGGTCGAGCGCGGCTTCGTGCTCGAGGACGACGGCGTGGCTCCACGCCCGTGGCGCTACCAACCGGAGGAGCTCGTCCTGCCGATCTCGGGGCACTTCCGTCGCCAGCTGCCGGGGCTCGTGGAGCGTCTCGCGGAGCGCGTCCTCGGCGCGGCGCCGCGCCGCTTCACCGTCGACGTCGAAGGCCTCGAGGCCTCCCTGCGCGCGCAGCCGGTCGCCGGCCTCGAGGGCTACCGGGCGCCACGCGGCAGATCGCCGTGAGCGAGCGCGGCTCAACGGACCGCGCGCCGTCCGAGCACGCGCGCGGCGACGCCGCCGGACACGAAGCCGAAGAAGTGCGACTCCCACGAGACGCCGGGCTGCCCCGGCAAGAGGCCGAACAGCAAGCTGCCGTAGAGGAACAACACGAGCGCGGCGAGCGCGACGGAGCCGAGGCTGCGCTCGAACCAGCCGAGGAACATCAGGTAGCCGATGTAGCCGAACACGAGGCTCGAGGCGCCGATGTGCACCGAGCCGGGCGCGCCGAACAGCCAGACACAGACGCCTCCCGCGAGCACGACGAAGCCGGTGACGAGGTAGAGATCGCGCTCGCGCCTCGCCGCGACGAAGAACGCCAGCGGCAGGATCGCCCACGTGTTCGTCATGAGGTGCGGGAAGCCGCCGTGCAGGAGCGGCGCGAACACGATGCCGGGCAGCCCCCACCACTTGCGCGGGTGAATGCCGAGCAGATCGAGGTTCGCCTCGGTGAAGAAGTCGAGCACCTCGAGCAGCCAGAGGCAGACGACGAAGCCGCTGATGACGAGGAGGCGGCGCTTCACGCTCTCCGCGTCCGGATGGGAACGAGCCTCCGCCACGAGCGCCATACGAGAGAGCTTAGGAATGGTCGCGCGAGGAACCAGGCCCGCCGCGCCCTCCTGGTCGATCAGCGCGCGTCTTCTCGTCGCAGGAAGTGCTCGCCGGCGGGCTCGCGCAAGTTGTAGCGCGACGACATGGAGTGACCGTAGGCGCCCGTCGTGGCGATGAGCAGCACGTCCCCTTCGTGCGGCGTGGCGAGGCGCCGACCGTGGCCGAGCGTGTCGCCGGTCTCGCAGATGGGACCCACCACCTGCACGCGCTCCTTGGCCGGCTCCTCCTCGAGGCGCGAGAGGTTCACGATGTCGTGGAAGGCGCCGTAGAGCGCCGGCCGGATGAGGCTGTTCATGCCGGCGTCGCAGCCGACGTAGCGCAGCTCGCCCTTCTGCTTCACCTGCGTCACGCGCGCGAGCAGCACGCCCGACTCGGCGACGAAGAAGCGGCCGGGCTCGAGCCACAGCTCGACGCCGGGGTGCGCCTTCTTCACCTTCTCGAGCGAGGCGTCGAGCGCGGCGAGATCGAGCGGCGGCTGACCTGGCTTCTCGGGCACGCCGAGCCCGCCGCCGAGATCGAGCGACTTCACGTCGGGGAAGCGCGTGCGCGCGTCGGCCAGGAAGGCCGCCGTCTCCGCCCAGCTGTCCGGCGTGCGGATGCCGCTGCCCGCGTGCGCGTGCAGGCCGACGACGCGCGCGCCCGCCTTCTTGGCGAGCGCCGCGGCAGCGTCGATGTCCGAGGGCGCGATGCCGAACTTCGACTGCGAGCCCGCGGTGCGTACGTGCGCGTGGTGCCCCTGTCCGCGTCCCGGATCGAGGCGCAAGAGGATGTCCCGGCTCTCGAACACCTCGGGCCACGCGAGGAGCGGGTGCAGGCTGTCGACGGTGACGCGCGCGCGCGCGGCGAAGGCCTGCTCGTACTCCTGCCGCGGAGCGAAGTTGGGCGTGAACAACACCCGGCCCCCGTCGAGCTTCGGGAACAGCTCGTTGACGAGGGCGAGCTCACCGGGGGAGACGCACTCGAAGCCGTGCCCCGCGCGCTCGATGGCGCGCAGGATGTCCGCGTGCGGGTTCGCCTTCATCGCGTAGTAGATGCGGTCGACGTTCGTGAGCGCGCGCAGGGCGGCGAGGGTCTCGTCGAGGCGCTCCTCGTCGTACACGTAGAGCGGCGTGCGGGCGCCGGCGACCACACCGAGCAGGCGCTCTCGGCGCAGGCGCCACCAGGGCGTCGGGATCTTCTTGCGCGTGCGTGGCGCCTTGTCCGCCAGCTCCTTCCACGAGGGGCCGAGCAGCGCGTCGTCACCGCGGCCGGAGAAGAGCAGCTGGTGCAGGCGAGCCACGAGGCGATCGGCGTGGTCCTCGTCGATCACGAAGGTCAGGTTCAGATCGCTGGCGGCCTGCGAGACGAGGTGGATGTTCTGCTCCTCGAACGCCTTCAGCACCGGGCCGAGCTGGTGCAGGATCGAGCGGATGGAGCGGCCGACCAGGCTGACCGCGGCGCAGGGCCCGATGAGCCTCGCGTGCGAGCGCTGGTTCAGCTCGTCGACGAGCGACTCGAGCACGCTGTCGGGCAGCGCCGTGGCGGCCTGATCGAGCGAGCAGGTGACGTTCGCCTCCGAGGTCGAGACGAGGTCGATGCTGACGCCGCGCTCTTTGAAGACGCCGAACAGGTCGGCGAGGAAGCCCACCTGCTGCCACATGCCGAAGGTGTCCATGCTGACGAGCATGACGCCGCTCTTCTTCGCGATGGCCTTCACCTGCGGCGCGGTGCCGCCGGCGTCGTCGGAGATGATGGTGCCCTCGAGCTCGGGGCGCTCGGTGGAGTGGATCGAGAGCGGGATGTGCGCGTGCTTGCAGGGCGAGATGCAGCGCGGGTGCAGCACCTTCGCGCCCATGGACGCGAGCTCCTGCGCCTCGTCGTAGTCGAGCCGGCGCAACAGGCGCGCCGTGGGTACGTCGCGCGGGTTCGCCGTGAAGATGCCGGGCACGTCGGTCCAGGTCTCGCAGCGCGCGGCGGACAGCTTGGCCGCGAAGTAGGCGGCCGAGGTGTCCGAGCCGCCGCGTCCGAGCAGGACGGTGTCCCCCTTCTTGTCGCGCGCGATGAAGCCCTGCGTCAGCACGAGGTCGGCGCCGTCGTCGAAGAGCCCGTGAAAGCGCCGCGCGAGGGTCGCTTCGGCGTCGTGTCCACAGCGCGCCGACAGGTAGCGCCGCGCCTCGGGCGCCTGCGCTTCGTCCACCGCGAGCAGACACTCGCGCGCGTCCACCCAGGCGACGCGCAGCCCCTGCCGCGTGAGGAAGGCGGCGCCGATCTTCGTCGACAGCAGCTCTCCCCAGGCGAGCGCGCGCGCGCGCAGGCGCGGGCTCACCTCGCGGATGAGCGAGGCGCCCGTGGCGATGCGCTCGAGGTCGGCGAGGCCCTCAAAGAGGACGGCCTCGTCGACGTTCATCTCCTGCGCGCGGCTCACGTGGATCTCGCGCAGTTCGTCGAGCACGGTCTGGTGCTCGCCGTCGAGCGCCTTCTGTAAGAGCCGCTCGATCGTGTCCGACACCTTCGAGATGGCCGAGCACACGAGCACCGTGCGAAAGCCCGCCTGCCCGCGCGCGCGGGCGATCTTCTCGATGCTCTCCCAGCGCGCGCGGCTGGCGACGCTGGTGCCGCCGAACTTGAGCACCGCGAGCTCAGGACCGTCTGTCGTCGTGGACGTCGTCATACGAGCGCTCCCTCCGCTGTCGTTCGCTTGGCACACCGTGGCGGCGGGGTCCATGGGCGGAGCTCTCGCTTACGAACTGGCGCGCGGGCGCTCAGGTCTTGTCAAAAGCGGGCCGGCGCGCGGGCACCACCTCGAGCGGGAAGCGCTCCACCCAGTCGGGCCAGCGCGGCAGGTCGACGACGACCTCGAGCTCCCAGGTGACGCGCTTTCCCGGCGTCAGCTCGCCCGAGGCCAGCGGCCGCTCCGGTAGCGCGAGCGCGCCCTCGAACAGATCGCTGACCCGGGCGTTGCGCACGAGCGCGGCCTTCGCCTCGAACAGGGGCTTGTTCTGGTTGTCGGGCGCGGTCGCGAAATCGGGGCGGACCTGCAGCGTCGCCGAGAGGGTGCCCTCGTCGAGCGCGGGCTCGAAGAAGGCGCGCACGGCGAGGCGCGGCGCGTCCTCGAGCACGGTCTCGTACTCGACGCGCACGACGCCCACGCGCCGCTCGGCCAAGAAGCGGCGCAGGCGGTTCAGCGCCGGCCGCGACAAGCGCGCGCCGGGCACGGCGAGGGCGAGCGTGCCGGCGGCCGCCCCTTTGGTCAGGACGATGAGCACCGCGCTGGCGGCGACGAGGCCGCCGCCGGCGCTCAGCTTCAGGAGGTCTCCAAGCAGCGAAGCGCGCGCGCCGCCCGTGCGCTGCACGAGACCCGGCACCGCCACGGGCGTCGAGCGCCCGACGCTGCTGCGCGCCGCCTGCACCTGGCAGGGCAGCACGTGCGGGTACATCGCCGGATCCTCGACGACGAACGGGCTCTCCTTCACCTCGCTGAAGATGAAGGGCAGCTTCGCCGTGGCCACGACGCTCCAGCGCATCCAGCTCTCCATCGACAGCGGGGCGTCGCTCGGCAGCGCGAGCGAGAAGCGGGCGGCGCGCCAGCGACCCGCCAGGAAGAGCTGCTCCTCGATGAGCGTGGTCGTATCGCCGCGCCACTCGTCGCGCCGCAGCGCGAGCTCGATGCTGCAGACGTGGTCCTCGTCGAGCCGCACGCGCACCTCGCCCGAGACCACCTCTCCGGGCCGATAGCGCGCGCGGTCGAGCACGACGATGAGCTCGGCGATGACCATGGCGTGGCTCAGCCCGCGTTGCGCAAGAGGCGCTCGACCAGCACGCCCGTGACGTCGACGCCGCTCTTCTCCTCGAGCTCGAGGAAGGCGGGCGCCGCGTTCATCTCGAGGAAGGTGTAGCGGCCGCTCTCCTCGTCGTAGCGCAGGTCGGCGCCCGCGAAGGGGATGCCGAGGCCGGTCTGCACCGACAACAGCGAGCGGCGCGTCTCCACGTCGATGTCGATGGTCGCGTAGCGCGCGTCGCCGCGCTGGTAGGCGGGGTCGGCGCGGAAGTCCACCGCCTTTGTCCCCTCGAGGCGCACGGCGGCCACCACCTCGTTGTCGAGCAGCAGCACGCGCACGTCGCTGCCGGGCGCGCGCTCCTGCAGGATCACGGGCGCGCGCCGCAGGCTGCTCGTGCGCTCGTCCCCGGGGCGCACGAGGGAGGCGTAGGCGCCGCCGCGCACGGGCTTGGCCACGCACTCGCCGCCGGCGGCGTAGATCTCGTCGACGAAGCGCGCGCCGGCCGCGGGGTCGTTGGTCACGAGCGTGCGCGGGATGCGAAAGCCCGCCCGGCGCGCCACGGAGAGCTGCAGCGGCTTCTGCTGCTCGTACACGCCGGCGACCGGCGGGTTCAGCACGCAGAAGCCGCGCGACCACATGAGCTCGAGCGCGGCGCACACGGCGTCGCGCAAGGCGCCGCCCTCGGCCTCGGCCACCCGCACCTCGTCGTGCGTGTAGCCTGCTTCCGACGACGGCGGCACGCTGAAGGCGGGGTGGCGCGGCGGCACCGCGCGCACGAAGGCGGCCGTGAGCCCCGCCAGCGGCACGTCGCCGAGGACGGTGGTCTCTTCGGTCGGCGAGAAGCACACGCGCGGGCCGCCCGGCAGCGCGCGGCTGTCGACCACCCGCGCCTCGGCGCCGCGGGCGACGAGCCGCTCCTCGAGGCGGGCGAGGTGAGGGTCACCGGCGGGGCCGAGCAAGAGCACGAGAGGCGAAGGCATTGCGCTCGGGAGCGTAGCGAAAACCGCCCCTGCAAGGGCGCGATTTCGTATGTCTTTTCGGGTTGCCTCCGGGCTGCGCAACGACGCCAAATCGCTACACTTTCTGGGCCTCTCGGCGGGTGGTTGGGCCTTCTTCGCAGAGGCTCCAGGTGCTAGGAGGAGCGCGTCTCTCGGGCGCTCCCTCCCCGCCGCGGAACGGCTTCGACGGCCCGGTTTTTCGTTCGTCCGTTCGCTCCCTTTGTCCGCTCGCCCCTGCGCCCGCGAATGAGGTTTCATGACCAATCCGACGACCAGCGAAGCCATTCCCACGCGCGAGATCCCCGCCGACTACGACGCCACGTCCATCAAGGTGCTCGAGGGGCTCGAGGCGGTGCGCAAGCGCCCCGGCATGTACATCGGTGACACCGACGACGGCTCGGGTCTGCACCACATGGTCTTCGAGGTCGTCGACAACTCCATCGACGAGGCGCTCGGCGGCTACTGCGACACGGTGGATGTGCAGCTGCACGTCGACGGCAGCGTCAGCGTGCGCGACAACGGTCGCGGCATCCCCGTCGACATGCACGAGTCCGGCCGCCCCGCCTGCGAGGTCATCCTCTGCGTGCTGCACGCCGGCGGCAAGTTCGATCAGAACTCCTACAAGGTGTCGGGCGGCCTGCACGGCGTCGGCGTCAGCGTCGTGAACGCGCTGTCCGAAGAGCTCGTGCTCGAGGTCAAGCGTGACGGCAAGGTGTGGCGCCAGACCTTCTCGAAGGGGGAGCCGACGAGCGACCTCATGATGGTGGGCGAGATCCCCGCCGGCTCGCGCACCGGCACGCTCATCCGCTTCAAGCCCGACACCACCATCTTCTCCAACGTGGAGTTCAGCTTCGACGTGCTCTCGGGCCGGCTGCGCGAGCAGGCGTTCTTGAACAAGGGCGTGCGCGTCAACATCAACGACGAG
>CAYLZW010000233.1:0-9425 GCA_964388085.1 uncultured Myxococcales bacterium
CCGCGGCCGCCTCGTTCTCGCGAGGACGTCCTACGCTCCTTGCAGGGCCGGTCTCCTGGCTGACGGCCTTCGTCCCCACCCCCTTCCCGGCGACGCGTCGCCAGTGGGCCCCTCGCGGGCTGGTGGGGCTTGACCGATCACAGTGGCGGAACCGCGCCGGAATCTCACCGGCTTCCCTGACGACGCGGGAGGCGTCGTCGCCCTGCATTGGCTACCCGATTGTGCAGCGGGGCTTAGCACCCGACGACGAAGGCGGGAAGAGGGCGGTGCACAAGCGCCCCTGATGTGGGATCAGGCCGCGAGAGGTGCCCTTGACCACAGCGCCAGAGCCGAATCGCCTTGAGAACGAAGGACCGCCCGCGGGCGCGCCCGCCGCGCCGAAGAAGAAGCGCCGCGTGCCCTGGGGCCTCCTCATCCTGTTCTTGATCGTCGGCGCCGGCGCCTTCAGTTGTGTCGTCGGCATCTTCGCCGGCGGCCCGCCGGCCGTGCAGCCTCGCACCGTCCTCGAGCTCGACCTCGAGCAGCCGCTCCGCGAGGTCTCGTCGGGGGAGCCGCTCTCGTCGGTCCTGGCGCCGCCCGCGCCGTCCGTGCGCGAGCTCGTGTCCGCGCTCGATCGCGCCTCCCGCGACCCGGACGTCGTCGGTGTCGTCGCGCGCATCGGCTCCGGCGGCCATGGGCTCGCCGTGGCGCAAGAGATCCGGGACGCCGTGCGCCGCTTTCGCGCGAGCGGTCGCTTCGCCGTCGCGTACAGCGAGACCTTCGGCGA
This sequence comes from uncultured Myxococcales bacterium, assembly GCA_964388085.1. Lineage (GTDB taxonomy): Bacteria > Myxococcota > UBA727 > UBA727 > CAYLZW01 > CAYLZW01. The sequence continues at coordinate 767 of CAYLZW010000233.1, forward strand.
GGGCGCGGCGGGGAACGGCGGCTATTACCTCGCCACGGCCTTCCAGGAGATCTGGCTGCAGCCCTCGGGCGACCTGAACCTCATCGGCCTCGCCGCGGAGGTGCCGTTCTTCGCCGGCGCGCTCCAGAAGCTCGACGTGGAGCCCGTGTTCTCGGCGCGCGGCGAGTACAAGTCGTTCAAGAACCAATTCACCGAGAGCGGCTTCACCGAGCCGCACGAAGAGTCGCTCGGGCGCGTCATCGCCTCGCAGCAGGAGCAGCTCGTCGTCGGCATCGCCGAAGGACGCGCGCTCGAGCGCGCCGGCGTCGAGTCGCTGCTCGCGCGCGGGCCGTTCTCGTCCGCACAGGCCGTCAGCGAGAAGCTCGTCGACAAGCTCGGCTACCGCGCCGAGGTCATGGCCCGCCTCGACGAGCTCGCGGGGGGCGAGGTGAGCCGGCTGTTCCCTTCGGCGTACCTGCAGCGCGCGGCGAGCGCCTCCGCGCCGGCAGGGACCATCGCCATCGTCTACGCGGCGGGCTCCCTCGTGCGCGGCCGCGGCGGCTTCGATCCTTTGAGCGGCGGGTCGTCCATCGGCGCCGACGAACTGCGCCTCGCGCTGCAGGCGGCGGTCCGTGACGAGGACGTACGCGCCATCGTGCTGCGCGTCGACAGCCCGGGCGGCTCCTATGTCGCGTCCGACACCGTGCGCGCCGAGGTCTTGCGCGCACAGGAGCAGAAGAAGCCCGTCGTCGCCTCCATGGGCAACATCGCCGGCTCGGGCGGCTACTTCATCGCCATGGACGCGGATCGCATCATCGCGCAGCCGGGCACCATCACCGGCAGCATCGGCGTGGTGTCAGGGAAGCTCATCGTCACCGGCCTGTTCGAGAAGCTCGGCGTCACCTTCGGCCGCATCGAGAAGGCGCCGCGCGCGGGCATGTACTCGGGCTTCCGCGCCTTCAGCGACGAGGAGCGGCAGGCGTGGGAGCAGAACCTCGATCGCATCTACGCGGACTTCGTCGACAAGGCGGCCGCCGCGCGCAGCCTGCCGCGGGACCAGCTCGAGCAGAACGCGCGCGGCCGCATCTGGACCGGCGCCGACGCGAAGGAGCGCGGCCTCGTCGACGAGCTGGGCGGGCTGTACGAGGCGGTGCAGGCGGCCAAGCAGCTCGCCGGCATCGAGAAGGCGTCGGCGGTCTCGCTGCGGGTCTATCCGCGCGAGCAGGAGCCGCTCGAGCAGCTCTTGAGCGCGCTGCAGCAGCGACGAAGGGAGAACAGCGACGAGCTCGCGGTCTCGTCGGCGTCGCTCGACCTTCGCGCCCTTCGTGAGCTGTGGCGCACGTTGTCGATCCTGCCCGGGAGCGCGAGCGCCGGCCCGATCGAGGTGCCCTCCGCGCTGCGCGATCCGGGAGGTCTGTGATGCCGGCCAGCAGGCCCCGCCGAGGGAGCCCCGCTCTCCTTTTGCTCACGACGCTGGTGGCGCTCGTGTCGTCGAGCTGCCAGCCCTTCGCGGCCGCCGGCGAGTCCTGCGAGGAGACGCCGTGCGCGCTCGGCCTCGTGTGCGTCGAGCTGGTCTGCGAGGAGCCGGTGGCGGCCGACGCCGGGCCGCCGGCCTGCGCCTCCGACGACGACTGCGATCTGCAAGGCAACGCGGACGGACGTGCCTGCGTCGACGGGGCCTGCGCGTGGGCGACGTGCTCCTTCGACGCCGAGTGCGGCACGCGGGTGTGCGATCAAGGCGAGTGCGCCGTGCGCGAGGCCTGCGCGAGCGACGACGACTGCGACGAGGGCGATGTCTGCGACGACGACGCCTGCCGCTCGCCCTGCGACGATGACGAGCAGTGCACGGGCCTGTTCGAGGCCTGCGCCGGCGACGGGCGCTGCAAGCAGCGGTGCTTCATCGATCTGCTCTGCTTCGGCGGCCTGTGCGTGGACGGGGTCTGCGCGGATCCCGAGTGCAGCGCCGACGAGGACTGCGAGCAGGACGGCGACTGGTTCTGCAACGCCGGCCGCTGCCAGTCGTTCCTGCCCTGCGACGACGACGGTGACTGCTTCGATGCAAACTTCCGCTGTAACGAGCTCGGCCGCTGCGAGGAGCGAGCGGCCTGTGTGCGCGACGACGAGTGCGGCCTCGAGGGGCTCTGCATCGACGCGCACTGTCGCGACACCGTGACCTGCCTCGGCGATGACAGCGTGTGTGACGACGACGAGGAGTGCGTCGCCGGCCGCTGCACGAGCGAGCCCGGCTGCCGCGCCAACGCCGACTGCGCCGCCGGAGAGGTGTGCGCGCGCGGCGCCTGCCGCCAGGAGGCGGTCACGAGCGCCGCCGCCATCGTCGTCGAGACACCGCTCGGCTCGTGCGCACAGGACGGCTCGGGAGCGTGTGAGCTGGTGCTCTTCGCCGGCGAGCAGACCGAGCTGCGCTTCGGCGCCTTCGACGACGACGGCGCCCCGGTGCTGGCCGACCTTTCGGCGAGCGCGGACAACGGCGCTGTCTTCAGCCTCTCTTCGCTAACCCGCCATGGCGCGACGCTGACCGCGACGCAGCCCATAGACACGCTCCTCTACGTCACGGATGGCGCGCTCGAGCACGCGGCGCTGCTGGTCACGGTGCTGCCGGCGGCGGCCCCGGGTGGCCTGCGCGTGCTCGTCGTCGAGGAACGGACGGGCGTGCCGGTGGGCGGCGCCGAGGTCACGGCCGCCGGCGTGAGCGCGACCACGAACGCGTTCGGGCTCGCCACCTTCGCGGTCGCTCCCTCGAGCGAGCCCGCGCTCGTCACGGCTCGCGAGGGCGACGTCGGCGTCGCGGTCGCGGACATCGTGCCGTCGGGTGACCTCCGCCTGACCTTGCCGCTCGGCGCGGACAGCGAGCTGCCGGAGGAGGCCGCGGGCTTCACGGCGCGCGTCATCTCGTCGGGCGACGAGACCGGGCCCGTCGGTCTCGGGCTGGCGCTCCCGTCGGTGACGCGCCTCTCGGACGCGAGCGCGTCGTCGCTGCTCGGCCCGGCGTACGTGGGCACGCTCGAGGTGCCCCTCCTCGGCGCCTTGCCCGTGGCGCTGCCGGCGGCCGCGACGTTGCAGGCGACGCTGCCCATCGTGGGCCAGACCTCCGACGTTCGTCCGCTCGCGTACGCGAGGACGAGCGCCGGTCCGCGCTCGGTGACGGCGTTCGAAGGGCGCTACGAGACCGACGCGCTGTTCGCCTTCACCGGCGCTGGTGACGAGGTCGAGCTGCTCCTCGATCTGGCGGCGGGGGCCGAGGGCATGGACGCGCTCTGGGCGCACGTGGGCACGCTCACGAGCGCGCCCCTCGTCGGCGACGAGGACGACGTGGACGGAGATGGTGACGTGAGCGAGCTCGTCCCTGACTTTGACATCTTTCCGAGCGTAGAAGTGACGCCATCCTCGCGTGCGGCAGAGCGCCTCGGCGTGGTGCTCGGCCCACCGCCCGCGAGCGCACGCGCGCGCGTGCTCGCCGTGGCGGGGCTGCTGCCACCCGGGTACGGCTTCGTGCCGTCCGGTCTGTCGGCCTTCGTCCTGGACGACGGCGCCCCGCGGCAGCTCAAGGTGGTGGCGCCGGCGGAGGACGGGCTCACCGCCGCCCGCCGCGCGCTCATGGTGCAGGCGCTCTTCGACGACGGGAGCGAGAGCCGCCTGCAGCTCATCACGGACGCCTTCGGCCCCGCGCTCGATCTCGGCAGCTTCCTCGACCCCCCCGCCGGCGCGGCCTTCCTCGATGGCGTGCCGCTGCCGGGCGATCGCCTGCTGCTGCTGCCGGAGGCGCCGGGCGCGACGACGTACCGCGTGCTCCTCGAAGGGGCCGGCGCGCGCTGGCAGCTCTACCTGCCGGCGGGCGAGGGGGGCCGCAGCCTCACGGTGGACGACGTCCTCGGCGGCTCCTCGGCGTCGCTACAGGGCGTCGAGGTGCTCCGCTTCGACGACGACGCGAGCGGGGCCGATCCGACGCACGCTCGCTTCCGCGCCGGAGCGGGGCCCGCGGCGCCGGCCTGCGACGCTGCGCGCGCTCACGCCGTAGCGCCGTAGCGCCGCGCTTCAGCGCTCGAACAGCAGGTGCCCCGCGCCGTACACGAGGCAGCCGACGCCGTCGTCGAGACGCGCGGTGTGGATGAGGCGGTTCGGCCGCGCGACGTCGCGCAGGCCGTAGCGGCTGGCGAGGTCGAAGGCGTACACGCCGTCCTCGACGAGCATGACCAGCGCGTGCAGGCGGCTGAGGCCGTCGTTCTCGTCGAAGCCGCGCCCGAGCACGCAGCGCCGCGAGCGCCCGATGAGGATGCCGCGCCGCAGCTCCCGCGGCGTGGGCTCGATGCGGTGCAGGCCTTCGCGCGAGCGCAGCACGAGGCTGCCGGGCTCGAGATCGAGATCCGGCATGTCCGCGACGAGGGCGGGCACGGCGTGACCTCCGCCGCCTGGGCCGCTGACGCTCGAGACCACGTTCCCGACGGGGCGTACGCTCGAGCCGTTGAAGAACGCGAGCTGCTCCCCCTTGGCGAGCAGGCGCGGCTCCTCGCTCGGCAGGCGCACGACGTCGGTCGGCCGCTCGAGCTCCGCCCAGGCCTCGAGGATGTAGCCGTCGAACAGGCAGGACACATGTCCCCAGCCGATGAGCCCACCGACGGGCGTCGACAGCGTCGCGCCGAGGGCGCCTCGCTCGTCGTCGTCGAGCACGGGGGTGTGCTCCGCGCCCGCGCCGGCCGTGCGCTGCGCGTGCCCGTCGTGCGCCGCTTCCCGCCGCAGGTGCACGAGGCCGCGGTCGGGGTGAAGCGAGATGACGCGGACCTGCACGCCGTCCGGGTAGGGCACCGTCAGCACGGCGACGTGACGGGGGAGCAGGCCGACCGGCGACGAGAGATCGACGCGCTCCCCCGAGCCGAGGATGAACACCCGCGGCCCGTGCGCGTCCGTGTCGAGGGCGGCGGCCGAGACCGTCCCAGGCGCGCCGCCAGACGCAGCGCCCGCGCTCGAGGCCAGACGGCGGAGCTCGAAGCGCACGCGGTACGACCGCCCCGCGCGTCGCCGCTCGAGCGAATGAACCAGGCGGAGGAGCGGGCCAGGTCTCGTCACGTCGGTGCTCAGCTCAACCGTTGCGCCCGTTGTCGACCGAAGGGAACACGGATGGTGGGTCCCCGCGTCGGGCTCAGCCCGCGTGGGGGAGGGCGCGCCCTCCAGCGACCAGTGTAGTCGGGCTCGTCGCGCAGCCGCACTCCTCTCGGCGTTGAGACAAACGGCCCCCCTCGCGTGCCGGGGCGCAGCGACTATGCTCCGCCGCCATGTCGTCGAAACCCGCCCTCACCGTGCTCGCCTTCTCCCTGCTGGTCGCCGCGTCGCCGGCCGCTGCCGAGAGCCCCGTCCGCATCTCCGGGGTGCTCTTCGACGGCGTGATGAAGGGTGACCCGGAGCCGGAGTCAGCGATCCGCCTGACGAACACCGACGCGAAGCGCAGCGTCGACGTCGGCGGCTTCTCGCTGACCGACGGCCTCACCCCCGGCCGCGTCGACGTGCTGATGGCGGCGAGCGCGGGGGATCGATCGCCCGAATCCAAGGAGGTGGCCAAGTCCGGCGGACGGAAGGCACACGCGGTTCGTCTGCCCCCGGGCGCGACGATCCCGGCAGGTGGGGAGATGTGGGTGGCGCACCGGGGGGACGCCTTCCGCCAGGTCTTCGGCTTCCCGCCGCACTACGAGACCGTAGACACGCTGCCCGAGGTCAGAGACCTCGACCACGAGTCCGGCTGGCTCAGCCTGCCGGCGAAGCACGGCACCGTGGCGCTGCGCGACGGCTTCGGTCAGGTGATCGACTTCGTCGCCTACGACGTCAACAAGACGCCGAAGTGGCGCGCGGAGGACATGCCGGACCGCCACTGGAAGGGCGCGCCCGTTCGCCTGCGCCAGAGCACCTCCTACGGCTGGACCGGGCAGGTGCTCGCGCGCGATCGCGACGAGAAGGGCCGCCTGCTGAAGGACACCGACAGCGCCGCCGACTGGGACTCGGGCTGGTCGAAGAAGCAGCTCGGCACAGAGCCCACGCACCGCGTCGAGCTGCCCGGCCAGTCGCACTTCATCACGCGCGCGCTCAAGGGCGTCCGCGCCAAGGTGCTCGCCACGAGCGCCCCGGACAACAACTACAAGGCACTCATCGAGGCCTTCGCCGACGCGAAGAAGCGCATCCGCGTCAGCGTGTACCAGCTCACGAACGGGCACATCGCGGACGCCCTCGTGAAGGCCGCGCGCCGAGGGGTGAAGGTGACCCTCTGGCTCGAGGGCTCGCCCGTCGCCGGCATCCCTGATCAAGAGCGCGCGCTCACAGACCGGCTCGCGAAGGCGGGCGCGGAGGTCTACTTCCTCGCCAGCGACAGCAAGAAGAAGGTCAAGCCGCGCTATCGCTTCGACCACTCGAAGTACGTCCTCATCGACGACAACAAGGTCATCATCGGCACCGAGAACTACGGCCGCACCGGCGTGCCCGTGGACCCGAGCTACGGCAACCGCGGCTGGATGGTCCACATCGAGAGCCGCGCGCTCTACCAGCAGCTCGACGAGGTCTGGCAGCACGACCTCCGCCCCGGGCTGCGCGACGTGGTGGGCATCGACGACGAGCCGCACGACAGCTACGGCCTGCCCTACCGCGATCCCGGCTTCAAGCCCGACGACACCATCCAGCGCGGCCTCTACGACGCGCCCGAGAAGCCGCTGCTCGCGCACGAGAAGATGGACCTCGAGCTCGTCTTGAGCCCGGACACGAGCCTGAACGAGAACAGCGCCATCATCGGCATGATCAAGGGCGCCAAGAGGTCGCTCTACGTCCAGCAGAACAGCGTACGTCGTCGCTGGGGGCGCCTCGGCGACACCGCGGAGGAGGCGCCGAACCTGCCGCTCGAGGCCGTGGTCGCGGCCGCGCGCCGCGGCGTGAAGACGCGCGTGCTGCTCGACGGCTACTGGTACAACGTCACCGGCGACGACGACCGCGACAACGACGACACCGCGCGCTTCTTGAACGAGCTGGCGCGCAAGGAGGGCCTCGATCTGTCGGCCAAGGTCATCAACCTGCAGTCGGTCCACGTCGAGAAGATCCACGCCAAGGGCGTCATCGTCGACGGCAAGGAGGTGTTCGTCGGCTCCATCAACTGGTCCGAGAACTCCTTCAAGGGCAACCGCGAGGTCGGCGTCATCGTCGGCAACGAGAAGGTCGCCGGCTACTACGCGCGGCTGTTCGAGCGCGACTGGTCCGACAGCCGCATCTACGAGGTGGCGACGAAGGCGCGCGTGGCCCTGCGCGCGGGGCCGTCGCGGAAGGCCAAGAGCGTCGGCAAGGCCCAGCCGGGACAGAAGCTGTTCGTCGTCGGGGAACATGGCGGCGAGGCGCAGTCGGGGCCCGCCTGGCTCGAGGTCCGCGTCGCGCGCGGCAAGACGGCCTTCGTCCCCGTGAGCGGCACCAAGGACCCCGTCGCGCGCCCGCACGAGGCCCTGCATCTGCTCGGCCGCGAGGCTACCGTCGTCGGCACCGTCGCCATGACGAAGGTCAGCGACAAGGTCATCCAGCTCCGCTTCGGCGAGGACCAGCGCCCGCCCTTCATCGCCGTGGTGTTTCGAAAGAGCGAGCCCGCCTTCTCCGCGAAGGGCGTGAACCCCGCGAGCGCGTTCCAGGCGCGTGAGGTCAGGGTCCACGGCGTCATCCAGGCGTACAAGCAGCCCGAGATCGTGCTCACGGGTCCGGAGCAGATCGAGATCGTACGTTGACACCCGCGCGTAGTTTTCTTACGGAGTCGCCTCTCGCCGGTGCTGGCATGGCTCAACTGGTAGAGCACCTGCCTTGTAAGCAGGGGGTTGCGGGTTCGAGTCCCGCTGCCAGCTCCACGGGGTCGAGACGGGAGCCGTCAGGCTCGAAGCTCGACGGAGGGTGACGTTCGGAAGGGTACCCAAGTGGCCAACGGGATCAGACTGTAAATCTGACGGCGCAAGCCTTCGAAGGTTCGAATCCTTCCCCTTCCACCACACGCCCTCGCTCTTTGGCTCCGCTCTCGTGGCGTGCGGGAGTAGCTCAGCTGGTAGAGCATCAGCCTTCCAAGCTGAATGTCGCGAGTTCGAACCTCGTCTCCCGCTCCACCAACCCCCTGCCTCGGCGGGGGGTTCTTTTTGGTGCAGCCGTTCAAGGCGCGGAGAACAACATTACGCGCGCGTCGAACACCGCGCCCACGACGACGACCGCGCCATTGCTGGCGGCGACGGACGAGGCCGAGAGCGGGTCACCCTCGCTCAGGTACACGACGGTCTGTGTCCACTGGCGTTCGCCGGGCACGAGGCGAAGCACCTCGGAGGGCGCCCTCGCGTGCCGCGGATCCTTGCTGTGCGCCACGAACGTCAACAGCTTCGGGTGACCCGCGACCCACAAGGAGCCATCCGGCGCCACGTCGACGTTGTCGACGCCCGAGCCCGTGTCGTGCCGGCTGACGACGCGCAGCTCGTTCGTGGACGGATCGCGCCGCAGCCAGGTGAGCGTGCGCGCGGTGGTCTCCGCGAGATACACGTCCCGCCCGTCTGCCGACGTCTGGATGCCGTTCGCGTACAGCGTGTCGTCGCGCACCACCTTGGCGACGGCGGGTCCGTCCGCGGAGGCGTCGACGAACACGACGCTCCCCGCGCGCAGGCGGGCGTAGTCCTCGAGC
>CAYLZW010000234.1:0-9389 GCA_964388085.1 uncultured Myxococcales bacterium
CCGAGCGCGCAGCGCGACACGCCCTCGAGGCGCTGAAACGCGCGCGCGCACGCGAGCACGACGGCACCCGTGTTGCCGGCGCTGACGAGGGCATCGGCGTCACCGGAGGCCACGAGGCGGGCGGCCAGGGGGAGCGACGCGTCCGGCTGCTCGGCCAACGCGGTCTGCGGGTCGCAGTGCATGGGGATCGAGCCGTGCGCGGGGTGAATCGCCAGCCGAGCGGCGTCGTGCTCGAGCCCCGCGAGCAACGAACGGATCCGCGGCTCGTCGCCGACGAGCAGCACCCGCGGGCCGTCCCGCTCGAGCGACACGCGGGCGGCGCCGCCCGTGGCGGCGTCCGGGCCGAGGTCTCCTCCCATGGCGTCGACGGCGATCGTCCGCATCGTATGTGTCCCTCGACCTGCGCCGCTCGAGGCTAACACCGTCCGCGCGGCGCCATGGCCGCGCCGCATTGTCGCCGCGCGTGGGTTCGCTACGCTCCGTGACCATGGTCAGCGTCGCGCCTTCCCCGTCACCGCGATCGAGCGCGCGGCCCGCCGTCGACGTCATCGTCCCGTTCTCGGGGCCGCTGCTGCGCGGCGCCTTCGAGCGTCGTTACAAGCGCTTCTTCGTCGACGTAACGCTCGACGGCGGCAAGGCCAGGAGCGTCACCGCGCACACACCGAACACGGGCGCCATGACGGGGCTGCTCGAGCGCGGCGCGCGGGTGCTCTTGACGCACGACGCGAGCCCCAAGCGAAAGCTCGCCTACACGCTGCAGGCGATCCACGTCGTCAGCGCCGACGGCAGCGCGAGCTGGGTGGGCACCAACACGCTGCTGCCGAACCGGCTCGTCGAGGCGGCCATTACCTCCGGCTACGTGCGCGAGCTGCGGGGCTACCAGAGCGTCCGCCGCGAGGTGAAGTACGGCCACGATGGCCGCTCGCGCGTGGACCTGCTGCTCGACGAGCACAAGCGCGGCAAGCCCCGCTGTTACGTCGAGGTGAAGAGCGTGACGCTGCGCGAGGGGCGCATGGCGCTGTTCCCGGACGCGGTGAGCGAACGAGGCCAAAAGCACCTCCACGAGCTGGCCGCCCGCGCCCGCGCGGGTGACCGCGCCGCCATGGTTTACGTTGCCCAGCGCACGGACTGTGAGCAGTTCGCGCCGGCCGAGGCCGTGGACCCGCGCTACGCGGAGGCGTTGCGCGCGGCGAAGGCCGACGGCGTGGAGGTGGTGTGCCTCGCGGCCTCCGTAGAGCCGGCGGGGATCCGCGTCATCGGACGGCTGCCCGTGAAGCTCGGCCGGAGACGGCGATGAGCGCGAGCGGGTTGAGCGGCGCCCGCTCGCCGCTGCCCGCCGTGTCCTCGCCGAGGTCGTCGCTCGTCGCTGTGCTGCTCCTGTGCGCGCCGCTCGCGGGCTGCCCCCGGCCGCTCGGCGAGGGGAGCGCCGGCGGCGCGTCGTCCAGCTTGCCGGCGACGCTGCGCTTGTTCCTCGGCGGCGTGCACGTCGCCACCATCGAGGAGCGCGTGCGGGAGGGGACGGTCGAGCGCACCAGCCGGCTGGTCGGGACGTCCGACGACGTAGCGCGCCTCCGGGTGTCCCTCGACGAGCGCGGCTTTCCGCGACACGCGACCTATCAGCGCCAAGGGCCGCACGGCGAGCGGCAGGTCACGCTCACGCGGCAGGGGAGCAAGACGACGCTACGCACGCGGCACGGCGAGCACCTGCTCGCGTCAGAGCGACCGCCGGCGCTGCTCGAGACCCTCCATCACCTGCGCCCGACGTCCGGCACGGAGGTCGTGTTCGTCGACGTCAGCTCGGGGGAGATCCTGCTCGGCAGCGTGCGAGCGGACGGCGAGGGCATCGTCGCGCTCGACGACAACGGCGCCGTGCTCGCGCGCGCCGGCGCGGATCCCGTGCGGCGCGTCGGCCCGGGGCGGTTCCTCGAGCAGGAGCGCTCGCTGGCGCCGCCGTCCGAGCGATTCACCCTCCGTCCGCGCGTCGGCGACTACCCGGGCGCAGCGGGGCGCGTACGCTTATCGGGCCTCGAGGAGGGCGCGCTCGCCTCGCTCTCCGTCGAGGCGAGCGGACAACGCGCGCTCGACGACAGGAGCGGCGGCGTGGTGCTGCAATACGACAGCCGCTACCGGGACACCTCGCCGCCGCGCGCGGCCGACCGGCGCGCCGCGCCGTTCTTCGAGTCGGATGACGACGCGGTGCGCGCCTTCGCGAGACAGCACGCGCCGAGCGGCGTCGCCTCCGCGGACGCGCTCTCGCTGGCGAACGCGATCCATGAGCGCCTCAACACCCGAGAGGGCGGTGGGCCTCCCTCGGCCAAAGGCACGTTGACGCGCTGGACCGGGGACTGTGACGACGCCACCGCGCTCCTCGTCGCGGCCCTGCGCGCCAGCGGCCACGCGGCGCGAGCGGTCGTCGGCTATCGCCACCACGACGGCGCCCTCGTGCCGCACGCCTGGGCCGAGGTCTACGACGGGAATGCTTGGCTCCCCGTCGACGCGCTCGTGCCGGGCCTCGGGCCGTTCTCGAGTCATCTGAAGCTGTTCGAGGGCCTCGGCAGCCCGTTCACGATGGGGCGCGTGCTCGGCGCCCTGCGCGTCGACGCCCTACCCGCGATCGCCGGGATGGAGACGGCCGCGGCCGCGACGCGCTAGCGTCCGCCGGCGGAGGTACCGTGCTGGAGCTCGACGAGGTCGGACGTCGCTACGGATCGCGTTGGGCGGTGCGCCACCTGAGCGTCACGCTGCAGCCGGGCCAGGTCGTCGGGTTCCTCGGGCCAAACGGCGCGGGCAAGACGACCTCCATCAAGATGATCGCCGGGCTGCTCGTCCCCTCGGAGGGCGCCGTCCGGGTCAACGGCCACGACGTGAAGACGGCGCCCGAGCGCGCGAAGAGGGACCTCGCCTACATCCCCGACCGCCCCTACGTCCCCGAGCGGCTCTCGGCGCGGGAGCTGCTTGGCTACGTCGCCGGCCTCTACGGGCTCTCCGCCGACGTGGTGGACTCCGCCGGCATCCGCGAGCTGGCGCGCTTCGGCCTCGCCGGCCGCGAGGATGATCTCCTCGGCAGCTACTCGCACGGCATGCGCCAGCGCGTGCTCCTGGCCTCCGCCATGATGCGCCAACCGAAGGTGCTGCTCGTCGACGAGCCCATGGTGGGCCTCGACCCGCAAGGCGCCCGCCTCGTCAAGCGCGTGCTGCGCGAGGCCGCCACCGACGGCGCTGTCGTGCTCATGAGCACGCACACCATGCAGGTGGTGGAGGAGCTCTGCGATCGCGTCCTCGTCATGCGCCAGGGCGAGCTCGTCGCCGACGGCACCGTCGACGATCTACGCCGGCTGGTGCCCGGCTCCGGCGAGGGAGAGGCGCCGACCCTCGAGGACCTCTTCATCGCGCTGACCGGACGCTCCGAAGAGGTCACCGACCCTACGGCGGCCTGACGCCGCTCGGCACGCTGCGCTCGTCGGACTATCCTGCCGAGGTGGCGACCAACATGCTGACCCCCGTCCCCGTTCGACGCCTCCCGGCGCTCTTCTCCTTGCTGCGTACCTGCGCGTTCCTGTCCGGCGCCGCGCTCGCCGCCGGCGCGTGCGGCGGTACGGCGCACATGGAGGGCGGCGTCTACGAGGACGAGCACGTGCAGTACCGCGTCACCTCGCCGAGCGACGGCTGGCGGCAGGTCGAGATCGAGACCGCGAACGCGGCGTGGCTGAACGACGAGCTCGGAGCTTCACTGCTCGTGAACTCGCACTGTGAAGGCGTGCAAGACGCGCCCCTCGAGGCCCTCGCGAACCACCTGCTCATCGGCTGGACCGAGCGCGACATCGTGCACGAGCGGAAGCTGGAGCTGAGCCGCCGTGAGGCGCTCGAGCGAGAGGTGAGCGCGAAGCTCGACGGCGTCCCGCGGCGCGTGATGCTACTCGTGCTCAAGAAGGACGGCTGCGTCTACGACGTGGTCCTGTCGGCGAGCCCCGAGTCCTTCCCGCGCGCGAAGCCCGGCTACGAGGCGGTGGTCGGCTCGCTCGACATCGCGCCCCGCCGGGACTGGAGCTGACCCCATGTCGACGTCCGCCACAGCCGACCGCGAGGAGCAGCGTCCGCCCGCGCCGCTCGAGCCCTCGTCATCGTCCGGCGGCGCGCTGGCCGACGGCATGGCGAACGTCGGCGGCCACGTGCGCGACTTCATCGCTTACTTCGGCGCGCTGAGCCGCCTCGCCGGCGCGTTCTGTCAGACGGTGGTGCGTCCACCGATGGTCTGGCGCGAGGTCGTCCGCCAGTGCGAGCTCATCGGCGTGAAGTCGATGCCCATCGCGACGCTGATCCTGATGTTCGTGGGCCTCGTGTTCGCGCTCCAGTTCGGCGTCACCCTGCAGACCATGGGCGCGGTGCCCTACGTCGGCAAGGTCACCAGCCTCTCGATCATCCGCGAGCTCGGCCCGGTGTTCACCGCCCTCGTCGTGGGCGGCCGGGTCGGCGCCGGCATGGCCGCCGAGATCGGCTCCATGCGGGTGAGCGAGCAGATCGACGCCATCCGCGCGCTCGGCGCCGATCCGGTGCGCAAGCTCGTCGTGCCGCGCGTGGTCGCGACGACGCTGATGCTGCCCATCGTCGCCTTGTTCGCCGACGTGGTCGGCATCCTCGGCGCCATGCTCATCAGCTATCTGCAGTTCGATCTCTCGATGGTGCACTTCTTCCAGTCGACCATCAGCACCATCCGCGCGACCGACTTCGCGCAGGGCTTCTTCAAGCCGTTCTTCTTCGGCTTCGGCATCGCCATCATCGGCTGCTACGAGGGCTTCACCTGCGGCCACGGTACGCAAGGCGTCGGCACGGCGACGACGCGCACCGTGGTGAACATCTCGATCATGGTCGTGCTCGTGGACTTCTTCCTGTCGAAGGTGTTCACGCTCTTGCCGCGCATCTGAGGGGTCAGTTCCCGAAGCTCGTCCAGCGGACGTTGTCGATGGTCATCTGCCGGTTGCCGTCGGGCAGGGCGCCCGGGATCTGGAGGACGATGTCCACCGGCCCGGCGGCGTTGATGTTCTCGACCTCGAACAAGTACACGGTGTCGTCCGCCGTGCCCCCGCTCGCGAAGCCGAGGTCGTCGACCCGGCCCTTCGAGACGCCGTCGACGAGCAGCTCGACCGCGCGCGGCGTGCCGCCGGTGAACGCCTTGCGGATGTCGACGGCGAAGTAGCCGACGCCGTTCGGGAGCGTGGCGCTCAGGCTCGAGGGCTCGTTCGGACGCCGCAGCATCAGCCCCTTGCCGTCGATGGGGTAGTCGCCCTCGTCCCGCGAGTGGGTGTAGGTCCAGGTCACGCCGCCGATGCCGGTGAAGGTGCCGTCGGCGTAGCTCGCGTTCGCGCTCGAGGTGTCGAACGTCTCGACGAAGTCGGGCGTCGGCGGGCCGTCGCGCACCTCGACGTTCACAGACAGGGTGACCGCGCCGAGCGTCACGTCGACGCTGCCGCTGATCTCGCTGCTCACGGCGCTGAGATCGAAGGTGACGCTGCGCTCGTCCTCGAGCACGGTCACCGTCGCGGGCGCGGTGCCGATGGCGCCGTTGACCGTGATGGTGAGCTCCGTCCCGCCCGGGGGCGAGGGGATGTCGAGCGTGGCGGTGATGGGCAGCACGCCGGCGAACGGCACCGTCGCGTTCTCGGGCGCGACCGACTCGAGCGCGGCGGCCTCGTCGAGCGCGAGCACGCGCACGGCGAGCGTCACCTCGACGTCGGAGCCCTCGCGCGCGGCGGTCAGCGTCGTCGTCCCCTGCGCGACGCCCGTGATCGGCACCGCGACCGAGCTCGTGCCCGCGAGCACGATGACCGACGCCGGCACCGTCGCGATGTCCTCGTCGGCGGAGCTGAGGGTGACGACGGTGTCGTCGCTGGCGTCGCGCAGCAGGGTCACGGTGACCTCGCCGAGCGGCGCGCTGGCAGCCACGCGGACGAAGGCCGGCGCCGGCCCGAAGGCCACCACCTCGGCGGGGCCCGCGGCCACGTCGTCCGCGTCGCGCGGCAGGATCTTCAGGTGATCGTTGCGCCACGCGAGCGGACCGGTGATGCGCTCGAACACCTCGTCGGCGGCGGGCGGGGGCTCGATCAGGAACATGGCGTCGTCGACGCGCAGGCCGCCCGCGATCTCGAACTCGTTGGCGCCGTCGTCACCGCCGCCGGCGGGGGGCGCGGCGTTCGTGACCACGACGTCCTCTACCGCGACGAGCAGCCCCTCGAAGGGAGAGGCCGCTTCCTCCGCGATGGCGGCCGTAATCTCGGCGGGCGTCAGCACGTGGGGGGCGAGCGGCGTGACCGTGCCGTCGGCGGTCCACGCGGCGAAGCCGAGCTGCACCTGCCCGAAGAACACGCTCACGGTGGCGCCGGTGACGTCGATGCGGTCACCGATGGCGGGCTTCGTGTCCGATCCGGCGTAGACGAAGACGCCGCTGTGCGCCTCGCCGGTGTACGCCGCGGCGGCCGGGTCGAGCTGCATGAAGAAGCTGTCCTCGAGCACGGCGGTGACCACCATGTCCGCGAGCGCCACGCGCTCGCCCACGAGCGCCTCGTCGGTCTTCACGTCGTAGACGAGCACGGGGCAGCCGACGTCGCCGGCGTTCGCGTCCTCGGGGCAGGCGTCGCAGGCGTCGCCCTTTCCGTCTCCGTCGGTGTCGGTCTGGTCCGGGTTCGCGTCCTGCAGGCAGTTGTCGTCCGCGCTGCCGACGCCGTCCCCGTCGAGGTCGTCGGGGTCGAAGGTCTGGCAGGCGCTGGTGTCGGCGTTCAGCGGGCAGGGATCACAGACGTCGCCGTCGTCGTCTCCGTCCGCGTTCGCCTGCTGCCCGTCGTCGAGCGGCCGCACGGGGTTGAAGATGGTCGGGCAATTGTCCTCCCCGTCGAGCTTGCCGTCACCGTCGCTGTCCCCGGCGAGGCTCATGCCGTCGTACAGCCCGGAGCCTTCGACGGAGTCGTCCGCGAGCGTGCGCGCCGGCAGGCACGAGGGCTCGCCCTCGGGCACGCCGCACGCGAACAGGGGGTAGAGGTCGCCGACCGCGCTTTTGAGCTGCGAGTAGCTCTTGCTGATCTCGCGCGAGAGGCACGCCCGCTTGTCGCTGCCGCACACGTCGCTGATGACGTCGCAGCCGGACTCGAGCGCGTCCACGACGTTGCTGTTGCCGCTCAGCACGTCTCCGCCGCGGAGCACGAGCGCGACGTCACCGGGGTTCGCGTCGAGGATGGCGCGGTGCGCGGCGCGACCGTTCTTGGCGAACACCGCGATGTCCGCCGTGCGGCCCGTCGCGAGCACGCCCACGGCGTCGTCGATGGCGAGGGCGCGCGCGGCCCCTTGCGTCGCCATCAGCCAGAGGTCCTGGTCGCTGAAGTACCCGCCGTAGTTGCGCTCGTTCAGCTCGTCGGCGCACTTGAGCTCCCGCAGCATGCTCATGGAGCCGGACGGCATCCAGTCGGTGCCGAGGCCGATGCTGACGCCGAGGCGGTCGTAGAGCGTCACGTTCGCGGTGTCGCCGTAGAGCGAGACGTTCGAGCGCGGCGACCAGATGAGCTTCGCGCCGCGGGACGCCATCAGCGCGATGTCGCTCGGCCGCAAGCTGATGCCGTGGATGATGGCCGTGTTCGCCTGGATGCTGTCCTGCGCGCCGTCCTGCTGCCCGCTGAGGCAGAGGAACTCGTTTCGCGCCTCGGCGTCGATGCCCTCGCTGACGTGCGGTCCCCACGCGTCCCAGTCTTGCGGCCCGTCGATCTCGCTGTAGTTACAGCCGGACGCGATCTGCGTGCCGCTGCTGTCGTTCAGCGGGAACGTCTCGTAGAGCGCCTTCGGCTGGCCGAGGCCCTCGTTGTCTCCGAAGCTGTCGATGTTTCGCATGAGGCCGGGAGCGT
Organism: uncultured Myxococcales bacterium; assembly: GCA_964388085.1. GTDB lineage: Bacteria > Myxococcota > UBA727 > UBA727 > CAYLZW01 > CAYLZW01. The sequence goes on from CAYLZW010000234.1 coordinate 7,884, forward strand.
TGCCGGAGCCGAACACGCTGGTGGCCCCGCCGAGGATGAAGCGCAGCTCGCCGTAGGCCTTCTCGTCGTTGTTGGAGCCGCCCTCGAAGTACTGCTGGATGTTCGGATGCTCGCGCTCACCCCGCCGCCAGTCGTGCCGGTGCTCATAGCGCAGCTCCGGATCGACGGGGTTGCCCTGGCCGGGCACGAAGGGGCCGTTGTTCATCCAGCCGATGTGATCGTGCGCGTTGATGAGGCCGGGGGAGACGACCGCGTCCGGGCAGATGACCTTGGTCGCGTCCGCCGCCTGCTCGAAGCAGTCGCAGCCGACGCACTGGATGATGCCGCTGTCGTCGATGAGCACGCCGCCCTGCTCGAACACCTCGCCGGGCGTCAGCACGTCGCCGACGATCAGGGTGCCGCTCGTGCCCGCCTCGACGGTGCAGACGTCGGCGCCGGGCGTCGCGGCCGGCGCGCCGGTGCACGCGGTGAGCACGGGCTCGCCCTCGCCCTCACCCTCGCCCTCACCCTCGCCTTCACCCTCACCCTCACCTTCACCCTCGCCTTCACCCTCCCCTTCGCCGCCGGCGTCGTCGGTGACGCCTGCGTCACCCTCGGGCGGCGCGCAGCTCACACAACCGGAGAGCGCGATGGTGGAGCCGACCGCGAGGCTGAGCAGGAAGGCGAGGCGAGAGACCCATGACAGCTTCATGAACGCACCTGAACGAAGGGGTGCGCGCAGTGTGCTCGACGAAGTCCCGGTGCGCAACGACAGTCGGCCACTCGACCGACCCGTCACGCGAACGCGCGTGCCCGCGGCCTCGACGTCCGGAGCAGGAGCGTCCCGATCAGAGCGAACGCTCTATGTCTCCGAGCGAGCTCTTTGTCGCTCGCTCAGAACTGAATGCCGGCGAGCGCCTGCAGCGTGTAAGCGAACTCGGCGTTCAAGAACCGCGCGTCGACGCGCTGTCCGCCGACGAGGCGCCCGATCTCGGCGTTGTCCGGGTCGCGCGCGTGGCTGAGGCCGGCGAGCGGGAACAGCACGCCGCCCTGCAGCATGACGTAGAAGCCGTCGTCGCTGCCGTAGAACACGGTCGCGTCACCCTCGACGCCGAGAGGGCTCTGCAGGCCCGGCGGCGTCGACTCGTAGAGCGCGTTCGCGTAGATGAGATCGCCGCGCACGCCGAAGCTCTCGGTGACGTAGTAGGTCACGTGCGGCTTCGCGTAGACCGCGTCCGTCACCGTGCCGAGGACCTCGCGGAACAGGATGAGGTCCACCTGATAGTCGGGGTCGAACTTGAAGTTCGTGATGTAGTTGTCGACGGAGGCGCACTGATCGTCCGCGGTGCCGGGGCCGCGCTCGTGGTACTCGAGACAGGCGCCGTACTGTTGGCCGTCGGCGTCGCCGAGCCGCGGGTTCTGCACGACGACCGAGCGGAGCCCGAAGCCGGGCGCCTCGTCGCCCGACGCGAGGCCCGCGTCGAGGCCGACCACGAGGCTGTCGTTCAAGAACGCGTAGCTCGACTC
>CAYLZW010000235.1:0-9320 GCA_964388085.1 uncultured Myxococcales bacterium
CTCAAGGAGGGCACCTACCAGCCCTTCGAGATCTTCGTGCTCGTCGCCGTCATGATCCTGGTCATCGCCGCCATCGTGTTCATCGAGCGCGGGCAGCGCCGTATCCCGGTGCAGTACGCCAAGCGCGTCGTGGGCAACAAGCAGTACGGCGGCCAGGCCACGCACCTGCCGCTCAAGGTGAACACCTCGGGCGTCATCCCGCCCATCTTTGCCTCGTCGATCCTGATGTTCCCCGCGACCGCGGCCTCCTTCATCGAGGCGCCGTGGATGCAGTCGGTGAACCAGGCGCTCATGCCGGGCACGTGGCTGTACAACGCCGTCTTCGGCCTGTTCATCATCTTCTTCGCGTTCTTCTACACGGCCATGGTCTTCAACCCCGTCGACGTGGCGGACAACCTGAAGAAGTTCGGTGGCTTCGTGCCGGGCATCCGGCCGGGTCGCGCGACCGCCGACTACATCGATCGCGTGCTCACCCGCGTCACGTTCGCGGGCGCGATCTACCTGACGGCCGTCTGCCTGTTGCCGACCATCATCCAGACCGCGGTCTCGAACCAGGTGCCCTTCTACTTCGGCGGCACGGGCCTGCTCATCGTCGTCGGCGTCGCGCTCGACACCTCCCAGCAGATCGAAGGCCACCTGATCACGCGTCACTACGACGGGTTCGCTGGACCGAAGGGCCCGCGCATCCGCGGGCGCGCGCGCACCAGCTCGTCGCCGTCGGCGGGCGAACCCATGCCGATCATCGGCTAGCGTCCTCCCTGGGGAGGGCGGCTCGCTGCCTCCCCAAGCGTGACGCCGGGGAGCACAGCCAGGGCCAAGGAGCCAAGGGATGCGACTGATCCTCTTCGGACCCCCGGGCGCAGGCAAAGGCACGCAGGCCAAGCAGCTCGAGGTCGCCACCGGGCGCCCGCAGCTCTCCACCGGAGACATGCTGCGGGCCGCGCGCAGGGAGGGCAGCGCGCTCGGCACCCAGGCAGCCACGTTCATGGACGCGGGCAAGCTCGTGCCTGACGAGGTCGTCATCGGCCTCATCGAGGAGCGCATCGAGAAGCCGGACGCCGGCAGCGGCTTCCTGCTGGACGGCTTCCCGCGCACCATCCCGCAGGCCGAGGCGCTCGAGCGCATGCTGCAGCAGAAGGGGCAGCGCATCGACCACGTCGTCAGCATCGAGGTGCCGGACGAGGACATCGTGCGCCGGCTGTCCGCGCGCCGCTCTTGCCCGAACGACGGCAGCGTCTACCACCTCGAGCACATGCCGCCGAAGCAGCCGGGTGTCTGCGACAAGTGCGGCAGCGCGCTCGTGCAGCGCGAGGACGACAAGCCCGAGACCATCAAGAAGCGGCTGGCCGCGTTCCACGAGCAGACGGCGCCGCTCAAGCGCTACTACGAGGAGCGGGGGCTCCTGCGCCCGGTCGACGGCACGCGCGCGCCGAACGACGTCACGGCAGCGATCCGGGCGGCCGTCAAGCTCTGAACGACCGATTGCGTCGCGGAGGCGAGCGGGAGAAGGGTGCGCGCGCGCACGGCGAGCTCTGTGCGGGACCGTGTCGAGAGGAACCGTGTCGAGGGGACGGGGGCCATGTTCGAGCTGATCCAGAGTGACGAGGGGCCGGGGCCGCGCTGGGGCGACGAGACGCCCATCGTGGACCTCATGTCCTTGCCCGTCATCGACCCGACGAAGCGCCAGGCGTCGTTGTTGGTCATGAGCGGGCCCCGCGTCGGCGAGGTGCACCGCCTGACGCGCCGGCGCACGGTGCTCGGACGCGGCGGCGACGCGGACCTCATCCTCGAGGAACATGGGGTCAGCCGCCGGCACTGTGAGATTGAGGTCCGCGCTGAGCACGTCGTGCTGCGCGATCTCGAGTCGAAGAACGGCCTGTTCGTCAACGGCCTCGGCGTCGACGAGCACGTGCTCGAGGACGGCGACCGCATCACCATCGGCTCGAACCTGCTGCTCAAGTTCACGCTGCAGGACGAGCTCGACGAGCGCTTCCAGGAGACGCTGCTCGAGTCGCTGACGACGGACCCGACCACGGGCGCGTACAACCGCCGCTTCTTCGTGCAGCGCCTCCGCGCCGAGTGCGCCTACGCGCGTCGTCACGGGCAGCCGCTGGCGCTGCTCTTCTTGGATCTCGACCGCTTCAAGGCGGTCAACGACGGCTACGGCCACCCGGCGGGCGACTACGTGCTCCGCGAGGTGGTGACGATCCTGAAGGACGCGCTGCGCATGGAGGACATCGTCGCGCGCTATGGCGGCGAGGAGCTGACGGTGATCCTGCGCGGCAGCGCCGGCGAGCAGGCGCTCTTCGTCGCCGATCGCCTGCGGCGAAACGTCGAGCAGCACGCGTTCGTGCACGACGGGCAGCGCATCCCCGTCACGACCTCGATCGGCGTGGCGACGCTGCTGCTCGACACCCGCGACACGCCGCAAGAGCTCCTGCAGGCGGCGGACGAGGCGCTCTACCGGGCGAAGGCAGACGGCCGCAACCGCGTCGTCGCCGCGGACTGAGCGTTCGCGGCGAGCCGTTCGCGGCAGCGCGCTCTCGCTTCCGGCGCTCGAAGGCCGCTGCGGCGCCCCGCGTGATCGGGATCGTCGTCGAGCGCTCGCTCGTCTGGCAGTCTCGCTGCATGCTTCGCTTCAGCTTCCTCTTCCTCGCGCTCGCCTTCGCTACCGCCTGCGACAACTGCGATCCGACGCCGCCGGCACCGGACGCCGGCGGCGAAGGCGAGGGCGAGGGCGAAGGCGAGGGCGAAGGAGAGGGCGAAGGAGAGGGCGAAGGAGAGGGCGAGGGCGAGGGCGAGGGCGAAGGTGAGGGAGAGGGAGAGGGAGAGGGAGAGGGAGACGACGCGGGCGTCAGCGACGCGGGCTTCGACGCGGGACCCACGCGCAGCGCCTGCACGTCGTCGAGGGACTGCGAGGGCGCGCTGGTCTGCTCGGATCTGCGCGACGAGGAGACCGTCGTCGTGCCCTGGTGCCGGGCGCGCGATGACGACGCGGAAGGTGAGCTGCTCGCGCCCTGTGACGACGCCACGGACTGCGTGTCAGGGCTCTGCATGCCACGCGCGGGGACGTGCAGCGTCGCCTGTCAGGACTCGCTCGTGGACTGCGCCGGCGGCGTGTGTACCGCGTACCCGTTTGCCTCGGGTGACGGCGCGGCCACCTGGCTCTCCGTGTGCGCCGCCGGCTGCACCAGCGACGACGACTGCGCACCCGGTCGGGTCTGCACCTACAACGGCAACCCGCTGACGAACGTGTTTGACGCCATCTGTGAGCTCCCGGCAGGCCCGAAGGAGCTCGGCGCCGCCTGCGCGAGCAACGCCGAGTGCCGGAGCGGGCTGTGCCTCGATGAGGGCTGCAGCCGCCCGTGCGCCGACGCCAGCCACTGCAGCGGCGGCGAGCCAGGGCACGCGATGACGTCGTGCGAGGCGCTCGAGGTCTTCGATCCCGCGGGGACCGGCAGCGCGTTCCTGAACGTCTGCCGGTAGCGGGGGCTCGCCGCCTCGCCGCGGGCCCAGCGAGCGCAGCACCTTGAGGCACGTCGGCCCGTTGACTCGCCGGCGCCTCCGGTTGAGGTAGCGTTCGCCGCGGACGTCGAAGCGAGGCCGCAGGTCTGCCGGCGATTCGGGGCGAGGGGGCGGGGGGCGCGTTTGCGGCGCGGATAAACGTTTCACCAAATAGGAGAGAGCTCGATGACGATCAGGAAGGGGTTCATTCCGTTCGCGCTCACGGTCGGCTTGGCGGCGACGGTGGGCTGCGTGGGTCCGGAAGGCCCGCCCGGCGCCGACGGTGCCGATGGCGCGACGGGCGCGGCGGGCGCTGACGGTGCGGATGGCGCCGACGGCGCGGATGGTGCTGACGGCGCGGATGGCGCGGACGGTGCCGATGGCGTCGATGGCGTCGATGGCGTCGACGGCGCGCCCGGCGGCACGGTGGTCATCTCGGAGACGGCGCGGCGTGGGCTCGAGATCTCGCCCGTGGACATTGACGTCGTCGCGCTCGTGGAGTCGGGGCTGACCGGTGACGACATCGAGTCCATCGGCCGCGGCAGCTACCTCATCAACGCCATCGGTGACTGTATGGGCTGTCACTCGAACCCGGCGGACCCGTCCCAGTTCCTCTCGGGCGGCAACTCCTTCGGCCTCGGCGGCGGGAACGTCGTCTACACCCGCAACCTGACGCCGCACCCCACGTCGGGAATGACGCTCACCGAGGACCAATTCGTCGAGACGCTGCGCACCGGCCGCGACTTCGACGACGCCACCGGCGCCAGCTCGCTGATGGTCATGCCGTGGCTGAACCTCCGCTGGCTGGCGGAGGACGACCTGCGCGATATGTACCGCTACCTGCGGCAGATCCCCCCCGTCGACAACGCCACCCCGCCGTCGATAAAGCCCGTCATTCCGCCGGCCGCCGCGCCGACGCAGTTCACCGACGGTGAGGAGGTGCGCGCGCTGCCGAGCGGCGCGGAGGATCCCCTGCACGTGATCCGCGGCGTCGCCATCAACCCGCTGGCCACTCCCGCCTCCTTCGACATCTGGAGCGCGGAGCAGCAGGCGATGTTCGGCCGCGGCAGCTACCTCGTCACGGCGGGCTCCTGCAACGACTGCCACACCCCCGGCGTGGCCGGACGCGATCCCAGCAACGGCAACACCATCAACACGGCGGAGTTCCTGACCGGCGGCGTGCCGTGGGACGTGCCGCCGCCGCTCAGGCCGATCCTCGGGCAGACGCGCACCATGACCGCGAACCTGCTCGGCGACGAAAATGGGCTCACCCGCTCGTTCTTCGATTATCTGAACATCATCACCACCGGCATCAGCCGCCACGGCCAGCCGCTCGGTTGGCCGATGCCCATGACGCACGGCGATCTGACGCTGTGGGACCAGCAGTCGATCCACACCTACCTGTCGGCGCTGCGCGGCAACACCACGCACGACCCGGCGACGCAGCCGGCCGCGCGCTTTTGTGACGACGACACCGACTGCGACCAGACCGACAACGAGACCTGCAACACGGCCACGGGCGAGTGCGTCGGCGGCAGCTGCACGACCGACGAGGACTGCGGCGCCTGCCAGACCTGCGAAGGGACCTGCACGGCGCCCGCCGCGCTCGACTCCGGCTGTCCCGTCAGCGGGATCTGATTCCGCTCCCGCTCATGGACACGAGGCGAGGCCGTCGATCCACTGGCCGATCACGGCCGTCGCCTCGTCGTCCACGAGCAGGGTCGCGAGCGGAGGCATCTGCCCCGGCCCCCGCTGCGTCACGCGAAAGAACAGCTCGCTCCCCGCGCGCTCGCCCGGCTTGATGATGCGCGCGTCGGGGATGCCGAAGTCACCATAGAGCGGCACTTCATCGCACAGCCGCTGCTGCGCGAACGGGGTCTCGAAGCGCAGGTCGATGAACGTCTGCGGCGGTCCGCCCGGCAAATGACAATGCGCGCAATTCCCCGCCAGGTAGGCGCGCGCTCGCTCGGACACGGGAGCGTCCTCGTCGTGGAGCTGCGGCCAGCGAGGTAGCTCGTCGGGCGGCGCCGGCAGCGGCGGCTCGAAGAGCCCGATGTGGTCCATGGCCGCGAGCTGATTGTCCACGAAGCCGCCATAATCGAAATCGCCATTGAGCCGGCCGGTGTGCAGGCCGAGCGCGCGCCCATTGGCGGCGTTGTGGCAGAGCAGACAATCGCTGCGAGACGGGAACGTGTGCACGTGTGTCTCCGTGCCGCCGCCCTCTTCGCTCACGAGCTCGTAGCCGCGCCGCTCACCGCCGTCGAGCAGCAGGGCGTCGCTGCCGTCTTGCGTCCACATGTAGCTGTAGCCCTCCCACGCGTCCGCGCCGCGTCGCACGATGAAGCGCGTCTCCATGGGGAACGCCGCCGTGTCCGGGTCGCTCGCGGCCGGCGAGAGGAAGGTCTTGATGAGCAGCGTCCCAATTGGCATCTGCCAGGCGCCCGTCGTCGTGAAGCCGATCTTCTCCTCGCCGGGCAGCGCGAAGTAGCGCTCCTTGCCGGCGCCGTCGCTCCACAGCGGGGCGCGGACCGCGTACGGGATCACCCCCGCTGCCGGCGCACGCGCGACGACGTCGCTGAAGCAGCCCGTGTCGGAGAGCGCGATAGGGAACACCGGCGGCGCCTCCCCGGCGGGGCGTCGCAGGCGGAACAAGGCGCCGGACGCGGCCAACACCAGCGGCTCTCCGGCCGCGTCGGCGAACACGCCGGCGAGGGGCTCGCCGAGGTCCAAGACCGGGCCGTCCGCGCGCGCGTTCGTGCCGTCGAAGCGGACGCCGTGCAAGGTGCCGCCGCAAGCGCTGCCGAACAGGAGCACGCTCGAGAGCTCGCCGAGCTCGCGGCCGCGATAGAGCACGCCCGCGCGCGGCGCGCACGCCTCCCCGTCCGCTTGCTGGAGGAGCGGCCGCCGCAAGGAGCCGTCCGTGCACGCGTCGTCACCGGGCGCGACGCAGGTGCTGCCGTCCATGCGCGGCCAGCCGTAGTCGGCGCCGCCGCTCAGCGTGTCGATCTCGAGGGAGAGCACGCCGCGATCGAGGCAGAGCACGCGGCCGACGAGGCTGTCGAGCAGGCAGCGCGGGTCGCGGAAGCCCTTCGCCCACACCTCGGGGGCCGCGCCGGCGTCGTTCGCGAAGGGGTTGTCCGCCGGCACGTAGGGCGCGACGCCGTCGACGTCGAGGCGCAGCACGGAGCCGGAGCGCGCGCTGCGATCGCTCGCGGCGCCGTCGTCGCTGCCGACGCCGAGCGGGAGGTAGAGCATGCCGTCGAAGCCAAAGAGCGGCGCGCCGCCGTCGGGGCCGGAGGCGTGCGCTTCCTCGAGCAGGACGACCTCGCTCAAGGGATCGGCGACCAGCGCGTCGCTGTCGACTTCGAACGACGACAGCACCAGCCGCCGCGGCGAGTGGGCGATGAAGGCCGCGTACAGCTTCGGCGTCGCGGGCCACGAGGGGTGCAGCGCCACGCCGAGGACCCCTCCCTCCGCGCGCGCGCCGAGATCGAGCAGCAGGTCCGCGCCGGCGCCGTCGATGTCGAAGGTGACGATGGCGCCGCCGCGCAGGGCCGCGAGCAGCTTGCTCGAAGACGGCAGGGGCAGCACCTGCACAGCGTCGACGAGCGCCGGCGCATCGGGGAGCGGCTCCGCGCTCAGCGCGGGGACTCCCGTGGGCGGTGATCCCGGCAGGGCGCAGGTGGTGTTCGGCTCCCGCCGCTCGAGGCCGTGGCTGCGCGGGGGGCCGCCGTCCGCCGATCCTCCGTCGTGGGCCCCGGCGTCCTCCCGCGGCTCTCCGGCGTCCGGCCCGGGGCCGCCGTCGCCGAGCCGCGCGCCGGCGTCCGCGGCGCCCGCGTCGGGGGAGCCAGGCCCGGCGTCGGGGCCGGCCGTGGGGCATCCGCACAGGGAGCACAGCACCCCCAGCGGCAGCGCAAGGACGAGGACAGGGGAGGGTGCAGAGAGCAAGCGCACGGGGGCTCCTGAGGCGGCAGAGGGGATCTCCTACACCCTCGCACTTGGTGGTTGCATTCCGGCAAGCGGGTTGTATATCCCTCGCTCCCCCGGGTGATCCGGGGTGCAATTGCGGGGTCGCCCGCTGGTGAGTTGGTCATGAAGGTTCGCGCGTCCGTCAAGCCCATCTGCGACAAGTGCAAGGTCATTCGCCGCAAGGGCGTCGTGCGGGTCATCTGCGACAACCCGCGGCACAAGCAGCGCCAGGGCTGACCGCAAACGTCCTCTCCACGAGGACGTCCTACGGCGTGAGGAGATCCGCGCGAGACGCGGGTGGAGCGCCGACCCCAAGCGAAGCAGCCGCCCCTCGGGGTGGCCTTCGTGTGTGGTCCTCCTCCCTCTCACGCCAGAGATTCGTGGCCCCCTCCTCATCTCGAGGGGGGCGCCGAGAGGTTTGAGCTCAGCTCCGCCGAGCTGACGTTCTGGAGGCACCGTGGCTCGTATCGCTGGCGTGGATCTGCCGCGCAACAAGAAGATGAGCATCGCGCTCACGTACATCTTCGGCATCGGGCCGCACACGGCCTTCAAGGTGCTCGAGAAGTCCGGCATCGACCCGAACAAGCGCAGTGACGATATCGGCGAGGACGAAGTCGCCCGCATCCGTGACGTGCTCGACACGCAGTACAAGGTCGAAGGCGACCTGCGCCGCGAGCTGTCCATGAACATCAAGCGCCTGATGGATCTCGGCTGCTACCGGGGCCTGCGCCACCGGAAGGGGCTGCCCGTCCGCGGGCAGCGCACGCACACGAACGCGCGCACGCGCAAGGGCCCGCGCAAGGCGGTCAGCAAGAAGCGCTGAGGCGCTCTCGCTCCCGTCGTCCGCGTAGCAGTTCCCCGAACCCTTTCCGAAGAAGAGAACATCGATGGCAACCCAGAAGGGCAAGAAGCGCGTCAAGAAGAATGTCGTCACCGGCATCGCCCACATCTACGCGTCCTTCAACAACACCATCATCACCATCACCGACGCTCAAGGGAACGCGGTGTCGTGGTCGACGTGCGGCACGCGCGGCTTCAAGGGCTCGCGCAAGTCGACGCCCTTCGCCGCGCAGGTCTCGGCCGAGGACGCCTGCCGGAAGGCGCAGGACCACGGCATGAAGTCCGTCGAGGTGCGTGTGAAGGGCCCGGGCGCCGGCCGTGAGTCCGCGCTCCGCGCCGTCGCCAACAGCGGGCTCAAGATCTCGCTGATCCGCGACGTCACCCCCATCCCGCACAACGGCTGCCGCCCGCCGAAGCGTCGCCGCGTCTGACAGCGAGGGCCCGCGTCGTTACGACCGTGGGCTCTCCCACAGACCGCGCGCAGGACAAGATTTCCTGTCGTCCTCCGGAGGCTCCCTCACTGGCGAGCGTGTCTCTGAAGGGCTGCACCGCTCGACGCTGCCCGGGTCCTCGGACCGACTGCAGGCGAGCACCAAGAAGGTGAACCGAGATGTATCGCAACTGGCGTGACCTCATTCGTCCCAAGAACATCGTCGTCGACCGTGACAGCCTGACCGACGGCTACGGCAAGTTCGTCGCCGAGCCGCTCGAGCGCGGCTACGGCGTCACCCTCGGCAACAGCCTGCGCCGCATCCTGCTCAGCTCGCTGCAGGGCGCCGCCATCAGCGCCGCCAAGATCGACGGCGCGCTGCACGAGTTCATGGCCCTCCCCGACGTGAAGGAGGACATCACCGACATCGTGCTGAACCTGAAGGACGTTCAGGTCAAGATGCACTCGGGCGACCAGAAGACCGTACGCATCGAGGCGCACGGCCCGGCCGTGGTGCGCGCCAAGGACATCCAGCACGACGGCACCGTCGAGATCCTGAACCCCGAGCAGCACATCT
>CAYLZW010000236.1:0-9263 GCA_964388085.1 uncultured Myxococcales bacterium
GGTGCTCCTCGGCGACGCGCTTCATCTCGGTCAGCACCATCGCGCTGATCTCGGGCAGTGGGTACACGCGCTCGCGCAGGCGGATGCGCACGTCGTTGCCCTCGCCCTCGACGAGCTCGTAGGGGAGGTCCTCGCGCGCCGCCTCGACGACGGGGTGGGTCCACTTGCGGCCGATGAGGCGCTTGGCGGCGTACACGGTGTTGCGCGCGTTGGTCACCGCTTGGCGCTTGGCGATGTGTCCGATGAGACGACGACCGCTCTCGGCGACGGCGACCATGGACGGTGTCGTCTTGTAGCCGCCGCGGTTCGGGATGACGGTCGGTGTGCCACCTTGCACAATGGCGACGCAGCTGTTGGTCGTACCGAGGTCGATGCCGATGACAGGTTCCATGAAAGCCCCGAAGTCGGAGGATCACCGCCCCCGCCAGACGGCGGGATACTGACGAGAACGCGTGTAGGAAGCAAACCGCGAAGAACGCACATTCGCGTTCCGGGCGTACCTCAAATGGGGGATGCGACCGCATCGGTCGCATAGCAGCGAGCGGAAGAAGCTGCCTCGCTCGCCGCATGGTGCGAAGCCGGCTGACAGGAGCGGCGGCCGCTACTTGGCCAGCCGCTTCGCCTGCTTCAGGCGGTCCTTGATGCGGGGCTCCTTCGGGCTCAGCGCGAGGAGCCTCTCCGCCGCGCGCAGCGCGGTATGCCATCCCTCCGCGGCCTCGGAGAGCTCGAGCAGCACACGCCACGCGCCGGCGTCTCCGGGCGCCACCTCCGTCGCGCGCTGGGCGAACTTCATCGCCTGCCGGTCGAGGCCGAGGCGCAAGCTCAGCTTGGCGACGGCCTGCAGCGTGTGCCCGTCGCGCGGCGCCGCCTCGGCAGCCTCCTGGATGAGCGCCGCCGCGCCGGCGTGGTCGGTCATGATCAGGTGCTGTTCGGCCTTCTTCACGAGCTGGCGCGCGCGCTCGATGGCGCCTTCGCTCAGATAGGGCTCCGCGGCCGCCGCGATCGCCTCGTCTTGCGGCGCGAATTCCTTGGCCAGCCGGGCGTGACGGGCTGCCTCCACGAGCTTCCCGAGGCCGTGCGCGTTGGCCGCGAGCTCGAGCAGGTCCCTCGAGCGCTTCAAGCGATCCACCATCGGGTTGTGCTTGAGGCGCTTGTCCTTGAGCCGCGCGGCGTTGCGCGTGTCTCGCTCGGCGTGCTTCTTCTTCTCGTCGAGGGCCGCCTGCACGCGAGCCTGCTCGAGGCGTCGCTCCCGCGCCTGCGCCTCGATCTCCTTCTGCTCCTCGGGCGTGAAGTCGGCCGGGTCGAGAGCGGCGTCGTAAGCGTCGCGCCTGGCCGCGTCGTTCAAGACGTCGTAGGCGGCCTTCATCTTGCGAAAGATCTTGTCGATGCGCGGCTTGTAGCTGCCGAGGTTCTTTCGGAAGTAGGCGTCGGGGTGGAACTCCTTGGAGGCCTTGAAGTAGCCCTTCTTCACCTCGCTGATCGTGGCCGTGCGCTTGAGCCCGAGCAGCGCGTAGTGGTTCCAGCGCTCGAGCTGCATCTCGACGAAGAGGATGCGCTTCTTCTGCGCCTCCGAGAGGTCCACCCCCTCGCGCATGGCCACCACGTCGAACAGCACGCCGCCGTACTCGTCGCGGCTCGCGTCCGCCGCGGCCCCCTTGGCAGCCAGCACGACGAGGACGCCCTTTTGAATGAGCCCCAGGGCGAGCGCCCTCGCCGCCCCGTCCGCGAGCCCCGACGCCTGCAAGAGCTCCTTCAGAGGCTGCCGTCGTCCGAAGGCGCACGACAACAAGTAGCCCTCCTCGTGGCTGAGCCCGAGCGCTGTCACGTCGACGTTGGACGCCACCTCGACAGCGGCGTCATCGGGCGGCATGGTCGCCATGGCGGGGAGGATCCTCCACCCTCGCCACCGACGTCCAGTGACAAGAGGACCGGGACACGCAAATGGCCGCAGATCGTTCCGCCCCCCGCCCCGGTGCCGCCGACGCGGATTGGCTCGCGCGGGCCGGTCGCTCCTTCGCCGCCCTCTGCGAGCTGATGACGACGCTCCGCGCGCCCGGCGGCTGCGACTGGGACCGCGCTCAAGACCTGCACACGCTCCGCCCCTACCTCCTCGAGGAGGCGCACGAGGTGCTCGACGTGCTCGATGCCATCGGCGCGCAGGGCGCCGGGCCGAGGGCCCCCGAGCACAAGGAGGAGCTCGGCGACCTCTTGCTGCAGATCGTCTTTCAGTCGGAGATCCAGCGCGAGCACGGCCGCTTCGACGCCGGCGACGTCTGCGACGCCATCCGCGACAAGCTCGTCCGCCGGCATCCGCACATCTTCGGCGACGCCGAGGAGCGCCCCGACTGGGAGGCCATGAAGCGCCAGGAGCGCGAGGGCCGCGGCGAGCAGAACAAGAGCGCGCTCGACGGCGTGCCGCGCGAGCTGCCGGGCCTGTTGCGCGCGCTCCGCGTCGGCGAGAAGGCGCACGCGGTGGGCTTCGATTGGCCGGATCACGCAGGCGTCATCGCGAAGATCGAGGAGGAGCTGCTCGAGGTGAAGGAGGCCATCGAGGGCGGCGACAAGACGCGCGTCTCCGACGAGATCGGCGACCTCCTCTACGCCATCGTGAACCTGACGCGGCACATGAACGTGGACCCGGAGGCGTCCTTGCGCCGCACCATCGGTCGCTTCGAGTCGCGCTTTCGCATCGTCGAGCAGCGCGTGCGCGAGAGCGGTAAGCAGCTCGAGGACTGTCCGCTCGAGGAGCTCGACGGGCACTGGGAAGCGGCGAAGAAGATCCTGTCGGCTAGCGACGACGCTCGAGCCTCGAGGTGACCTTGCCGACCACCGCCGTGGCCTCGTCCATGCGCAGCAGGAACGCTCCGACGCCATAGATCGCGACGGCGGCGCCGATGCTGCCGAACAGCACGACGACGTTGCGCGCGCTGGCCCCCTCTTCCCAGGCGCCGAGCCGGCTGATGGCGAACGCCGGCGCGACGGCGGCGACGGTGAGCGCGCTCTGTAGCAGCGAGCTCTTCAGCAGCGCCTTGAGCCCAAGCCTGCCGAGGCGCGCTCCGTCCGCGAGGCGCGCGCTGCGCAGGAGCGCCGTCATGACGATGAGCTGCACGACGCTGGCGAGGCTGAGCGCCAGACACAGGCCGGCCACCTGGTAGCGCAAGAGCGCGACGCCGAACGCAAGCGTCAGCACGACCGTGAACGCCGAGACCTTCACCGGCGTCTTCAGGTCCTCGAGCGCGTAGAACACCTGCGTCGTCGAGCGGACCGCGCTCGTCGCCACGAGCCAGGGGCAGAACGCGGCGGTCGCGAGCGCCGTCTGTTCGACGTCGGGCCAGGTGAAGGCGCCGTGCCGGTACAGCACGGCGACGATGGGCAGCGCGATGGCGGCGAGGCCGGCGGCGGCCGGGATGATGACGAAGTTCGTCAGGCGCACCGAGTGACGCCACGTGGACAAGAGCGCCTCGCGCTCGCCGCGGGCCGCGTGCGCGCTCATGGTCGGCAGCGCCGCCGTCGCGATGGCGATGCCGAACACGCCGAAGGCGAACTGCGCCAGCCGATCGGCGTTGTAGTAGTAGGTCATGTGACCCTCGGGCAGGTAGCTGGCGAGCTGCCGCAGCACGAGGATGTTGATCTGGTAGACGCCGAGCCCGAACAGCGCCGGCGCGAGCACCTTCAAGAGGCGTCGCACCGCCGGCATCTTCCAGTCGAACGAGGGCCACGCGAGCAGCCCGTGCGCTCGCAGCGCCGGGATCTGCGCGATCATCTGCAGCACGCCACCCGCGAGCACACCGGTGACGAGCATGTAGATGGGCTGATCGAACACGCCGGTGAGCAGCAGCATGGCGCCGACGATGCTGAGGTTCAGCAGCACGGGCGCGGCGGCGGGCGCGGCGAAGTGACCGTGCGCGTTGAGCGCCCCCATGGCGAGCGCCACCAGCGAGATGAAGTACACGTACGGGAACAGCCAACGCGTCAGCTCCACGGCGAGCGCGAACGCCTCGGGCTCGTCGGCGAAGCCGCTCGCGAACGCCCACACGAGCAGCGGCGCCGCGAGGATGCCGACGATGGTCATCACCAGGACACCGACGAGCGAGAGCCCGAACGTGGCGGCCAAGAAGCGCCGGGCCGTCGCCTCGCCGTCCTTCTCGCGCACCTGCGTGTAGACCGGGATGAAGGCCACCGTCGTGCCGCCCTCCGCGACCAGCCGGCGCAGCACGTTCGGGATCGTGAACGCCATGAAGAACACGTCCGTGAGCCGCGTGGCCCCGAAGACGTGGCTGATGGCGAGATCGCGCACGAGGGCGGCCACGCGCGAGGCGAGCGTCAGCACCCCGACGACGAGCGCCGCGCGCGCCACGCCACCGCGCCGGGCCCCTGTCGTGCTCGCGGGCGGGTCGGACGGGGGGCTCTTTCGAGGCGCCTCGGGGGTCTCGGTCGGGTCGCTCATGGGCTCGCTGGATCCTCGGGCTGCATCTTGCGCGGAAGCTGGCATACCGCCTTTGACACGGGGAAATCCCGCTCTATACGACCTCGTCCCACATCACGGGCACTTGCGGCCGCCCGCCGGCCGCGAGCCAGGATTTCAGTCCTCTCGGAGCTCTTTCATGGCGAACCATAAGTCCGCGGCCAAGCGGCACCTGCAGTCGGAGAAGCGTCGCATTCAGAACCGCGCGGCCCGCAGCGCGCTGCGCACCCAGATCAAGAAGGCGCGCGCCGACCTGCAGTCCGGCGCTCAGACCGGCGTCACCGAGGCCGTGCAGGCCCTCGCGAAGGCCGGCGGCAAGGGCCTCATGCACAAGAAGACCGCTGCCCGTCGTATTTCGCGCCTGATGAAGGCGGCGAACAAGGTCGCGGCCCAGAAGGCCTGAGCGACCGGCTCCTGCAGCTTCGCAGGCTACGCGCTACCCGCTGTCACGTACGCTTGCGTAGCGAGCGTGACGACGCGGGTGGCGTGTCTGCGCATGAGCTGAAGCGCCGCCTCCCTCCCGGCGGCGGACGCGAGCGTAGGGCCGATCTCGGGGTCGAGCGCCAACGCCACCACGAAGAGCGCCCGCGCGACGTCCGACGCCTCCCGCAGCAACGCGGGCACCGGTCCCGTGGCGCCGTCGGCGAGCACCAGGCAGCCGCTCTTGACGGCGGGCCCAAGCCGCATCGCCCGCCGGGACAGCACCGGATCGTCAGCCGTCTTCGCCAGCTCCAGCAGCTCGCTGGTGAGCGCCTTGATGGCGGCGCCGTTGCCCGCGCTGCCCTTCGGCGAGAGCACGGCCTTCTCGAAGCGCGATTTCCGTCGCTGCCGCACCTGCGCTTCGGGTCCGCTGTCCGGGGGCGACGGCCGCAGCGGATCGAAGAGGCGAATGAGCGTCGGCGCCAGCCGCTCGGGGACACCGTCGTGATCGTCGGCCACGCGAGCGTTCCGCGCGGCGTGTGACGCGAGCTCCGCGGCGCTCATGGTCGGCCCGGCGACGCTCGCCGGATGCGGCACCTCGAGGCCGTTCGCGCCCACCTTCACGTCGGCGACGTTCCCCGACGAGACCAGCGCGGCGATGCCGTCCGCTCGACGACCCGCGTGCACGCGCACCAGACGTTCCTTCACGCGCCCGTGCAGCGCGATGACGACGGGCCAGGGCTTCGGCAGCGCGCTCCCCGACTTGGCCTCGACGACGGCGCGCAGCACCTCCCGCGGCGCGCGCTCGACGCTCTCGGTCAGCTTCTTCAGCATGGTCGCGAGCTGGGCCGTGTGCTTGTCGAGCGCGTCGAGCTGCGCCTTCACGCCGAGCCCTTGCACGCGCTCCCCGTCGACGAGCTCGAGATCGTTCGTCGCCGCGTCCACCAGCAGTCGCAAGGTGGCGTTGTCGTCGCCGGGCTGGGAGAGCTTCGCGTCCTGCAGGTGGCGATCGAGCCGCGCGAGCTCCTCGGCGCTCTTCAGCAGGCTGACGGCGTGGGCTGCCTTCTTCAGCAGGTCCTGCTTGAGCGCGGGCACGACGAGGAAGCCGTCGAGCACCTCGCCGAGCTCCGCCGGCTTCTCGACCGCCACCTCGAGCAAGCGGCGCCTGCCCTTCGGCCGCGTGGTGCCCTCGAGCACGTCCACGAGGCCCACCAGCACCGCGCGTGCCTGCATGCGCAGCCGCGCCATCTCGACGGCGCTCGCCACCTTCGCGACCTCAGCGTCGTCGTGAGCAGCGGCGATGAAGGCCTCGAGCTCCGGCTCCTTCACGAGCGCCGCCAGCCGCTTCGCGCAGTCGACCGCGTCGTGCCCCTGCGCGAGCAGCGTACGCGCCAGCGTCGTCGGATCGACCACCTGCTCTCGTCGCTGCGCGCCGTTCTGCAGCTTCTTCCAGTCCTTGCGCGCCTTGGTGCTGCCGCCCTTCGCGGGATCGAAGCCGAGGTTGAAGCCCATCTTCGCCGCGAAGCGCTGCGCTTCGTCGCGCCCCGGCACCGTCACGATGGTCCCCGAGGGGACGGCGCCCTTCCCCGGCACGCCCGGGTTCAGGTCCATCAGCAGCGGCACCAGCCGGTCGTCCTTGAAGACCCGGACGGCCACGTCGACGAGCGAGTCCTTGCCGGAGAGCTTCACCCGGCGGCGCTGTGCCGCCGGGTCCGGCTTCGCGGTCGTCGTCTGTGACGAGGAGGAGGGGGAACGAATGGCCATGGCGGCACGTCGCTACTTGATGTTGCGGATGCTGTTCATCGCGCCCTGATGCATCGTGTTGAGGACGTTGCTCAGCGCCTGCATCATCTCCTGCAGCTTGTTCATCTCGTTCTTGAGCTTCTCGAAGAGCATCTGACGGCTGTTCTCGATGTTGTCGACGACAGCCTCCGTGTCAGCTCCCGTCAACTCCGACACCGCACCGATGGCGCTCCCCGCCGGTCCTGCCACAACGGACAACACCGCGGTGCCCGCCTTCTGCATGGCCTTGTTCATCTTGTCCGCGGACTTCGCGAGCTGCTTCTGCGCGTTCAGGTCCTTCATCTCCTGCATCATGTCCTTGACCTGTTTCTGCTTCTCTTTGATGACGTCCATCATGAAGGCAGCGACCAGGTCCTCGAACGTCGCGTTGGGCGGGAGCTTGTCGACCTCCGACTGAGGTGCGCCCTTCATGTTCTCAAGCCAACCGGCATTCTCGGTGAAGCGGTTCTGCAATCCTTCGGGGTTCTGCTTGAGTTGACCGATGATCGACTGGATCTGCTTCATCACGTTCTGGAGCTGATCGGCGACGGAGCCACCACCGGAGGGCGGCCCGCCCGGCGCTGCGTAGCCGTCTCCAACGACGTCCCGCATCGTCTCAATCAGCTCCCGCAGCGCGGCTCGCACCGCGGCAGCCTCCGCCTTCTCCTTCGACTTGGCAGCGACCTTCTCCCTTGCAGCCTCTTTCGCCGCCTCCTTCGCGGCCTCGCGTCGCTCTGAGCGGGACGGACGAGGGCGGGACCTTCGCCTCGCGCTCCTGGCTGCCGCATCCGTCGGCGTCTCACAGTTGTGCGCGTCGCCGGGAGCTCCGGCGCCCGTAGGCGTAGAGGTGGACAGGGCTGCGAACGCATCGCCCATGTCCTTAGCCGCACCAATCGGATTGCCCGACATAAAGTTGAGCGTGCCGCTGAGGATCTCCTTCAGCATTGGGTCCTTCGGGCCGAGCCCGAGCGCCCCTAGCGCTTCAGACCCAACTTGGCCGACGTTGCCAAGCTCCATCAACTCCATGCCGGCACCCAGAAGGTCGCCCTGTTTCGCCTTCTCACCGACGTCGTTGATCTCCTTGTTCATGCCCGCAGCGAATTCATCGATGCCATCGGCGATGGCCTCGTCGGCCCCCTCGATCGCGTTGCCGACACCCTCGGCGACGTCACCGGCGGTCTTGCCGATCTGGTTCATCGTGTTCTGGGCGGCCTTCCCGATCGCATCAAACATTCCCATCGTCGTCTCCCCTGTCGGCCATCGGGCCGTCGTTGTTCGTCGCCCACTATTTCGAGGAACGTGCCAGCTCTCGAAAGAGCGCTAACACCCCGACCTGTAAGCACTTCACCGTGGACGCCGGATCCCCCGACCCCCTGCTTGTTCCGCGGACGGAACGCGCGTTTCAGAAGCTACTCCCGAATCACATTCGGGGGGGCGAGCATAGCAGCAGTCGCTCGACGTGAGACGCGCGGTCGTCGAGGACGACATCTCCCACCCGCCAAATGGCAGAGGTGCCGAGGAGCGCCGAGAGCGCGAGGGCGGCGTCCGCTCGGGAGAGGTCGGCGAGCGTAAGGCGCCGTTCCAGCAGGGTTTCGCCGCGTGCTGCGAGCGTGCGCTCGAGGGCCGCGCGGGTGGTAGAGAAGAGCACCCCGGCGCCGACGGCAGGCGCGCACCAGGCGTCGTCGAGGCGCAGCACGACGGAGAACCACGTGCCCTCGCGGAGCTCGCCGTCGGGGCCGCTGAGCAGCACGCCATCGGCGCCGAGCGCGCGCGCTTCGTCATCGAGTGCGGACAGCGCCCGACGCTCCACGGTCTTCTTCGTCAGCGCCTCGCCCTCGCGCGGATCGGCCCGCACGAGGAGCGAGAGCGGCGGGTCTCCGAGGGACCACGCGCGCCTGCGGGCGGGTCCTGCCTCCACTCGAGAGCTCGCGCGATCCGCTCCGACGACGACGCGCACCATGCCGTCCGCGAGGGGGGCCGCTCTCGTGTCCGCGTCTGCCAGCAGCTCGTCGACGAGGGAGCGTTCGCCGCCGTCCCGCAACAAGCGCTCTCGATGCAGCGCGCGCTCGACGACGACACCGGACGTGACGCGCGCCGTCGTGAACGTGGCCTGACGAGCGTCAGCCGTCATAGACCCAGGCGGCGTCGGGCTCCTTCAGGGACTCGAGGCCGGCGAGCGCGTCGTCGTACCCCTCGCGTCCCATGAGCGCGAACGCGATCTTCTTGCCGAGCTCGACGCCGGGCTGGTCGAAGGCGTCGATGTCGTACAGCTCGCCCGAGAAGGCGGTGGAGGCCTCGTACAGGAAGAGCAGCTCCCCGAGCGCGCGCTCGTCGACGTGGGACACGCTCAGCGTCAAGGTCGGCCGGCCGAGGCGCGCGAGCGCGAGCTGGGTGCCGCGCTGCTCGGCGTCGATGAGGCCCGCCATGCTGTGCCTCTTCAGATACGCATATCCCTCGGGTGCAGCGTCGGGGAACGGCACCTTCTCCGCCTGCTGCTCGACGCGCACGAACGTGATGACCTTGTCGTGCGGGCCCTCGACATAGAGCTGGATCTGCGAGTGCTGGTCGGTGCTGCCGACGGCGACGACGGGGGTCG
>CAYLZW010000237.1:0-8845 GCA_964388085.1 uncultured Myxococcales bacterium
CGAGCTGGGTGCTCGACGAGGAGGCCGACCTCGATGACCCCGACGCCATCGGCTCGACCAACCGCCTCGACGCGAAGGACGGCGTGGTCACCACCAACGCCCGCTATCAGAACATCAATTCGACCCTTCAAGTATCTTCAAACTGGCTCGACTGGCTCGGCCTGAAGGCGCTCGTGGGTGGCTCCTGGTCGAAGACCAACGACCGCCTGGTGTTCAATTCCGTCGCCGGCGCGCAAGGGTTCTCGCCGGTGCCCATGGGTGAGCACCTCGGCTACGCCGTCGTCACCACCGCCGAGCTGTTCGACCCCTTCGACCTCGACGTCAACCTGCAGCTCGAGTACTTCAACATCGGCAAGGAGTGGGTCAGCGTGTTCGGCGCGCGCCGCGAGGCGGACGTGCTGCTCACCGACGGCTTCCTGGACGGCCAGGTCGCGACGCTGAACGTGGCCAACGAGTTCCAGGACTTCACCGAGCCCTTCTACGAGCCCATCGTCGGCTGGCACGGCGGCACCGCGATCCTGTCCTGGCTGCCCGGCGCCTTCGAGCTCAGCCTCGAGGGCACCTTCCTCGAGTACAACACCGACACCGGAGAGGGCTCGCTCGACACCGACAAGGTGTACCCCGACTTCCTCTACACGGGCGGCATGACCGACACCGAGCTGTACACGTACGCGAACACCAACGATCGGGGACGCGACCCGCGCAGCGTCTACCACGAGCACCAGAACCGCCGCACCATCATCGGCGTGCTCAAGGCGGCCTACACGCTCGACGTCTTTAACGGCATCACCTTCCGCGCCAAGCAGAAGACCATCTGGGACACCGACCTCAGAGACCTCACGCTCGAGGGCGACGACTATAGCGGCGTCCTGCTCTTCAACCGCGTGGGCGTCGAGGCGCCCATCACCGACGAGCTGTCAGCGGCCCTCGGCTACCAGCTCGACTACTGGGACGAGAAGCACCGCTCCGGCGACGTCATCGCCGGCGTGGCCCAGTATCCCGACTACGCGACCCTGCGACAGAAGGGCTTCGTCGACGTGCGCTACACCTTCGCCGGCGTCAGCCTCTGGTACCACCTCGAGTACCTCAACAAGGACGTGTCGACGACCAGCCCGGAGCTCGACTTCAGCTACCGCCACATCGTGCGCTCGATCGCGATGATCTCCGCGAGCTTTTGAGGCCGCGGCGGATCGTCACTCGTCGTCGTCGTCGTCGTCGCGCTCTTCCTCTTCCCCTTCCTCGGCACCGTCCTCGTCCTCGTCCTCGTCCTTCGAGCCGCCGAGCGAGAAGAAGTCCTTCCACTTCTCCGCCGGGATCTTCGCGTGGAAGCCGCGGAAGAGCGGATTTCGGCGCACGGGCCGACGGCTGGGCTTGAGCAGGTGATCGCCGTAGCGAAGCGTCACGGGCGTCGTGTCGACGCCGAGCGCGCGCGCTCGATGCTCCCCCTGCGTCAGCTCGAGCGTGCCGGAGGGCTCGATCACCTGCCCGTCAATCTCGACGGGCTCGGCCCCCTCGTAGGTGTAGGTGCCCGCGATCAGCACGCGGAACTTCCGGCCCTCGCCCGGGTAGGCGTCGAGCTGCTTGCCCGCGACCCAGAGGCTGCCCCAGTGCAGGATGTAGTTGTCCTTGAGGGTCTCGAAGTCCGTCGGGCTCAGCGCGTGCTTCCCTCGCGGCCGGCGTTTGTGCAGGTCGAGCAGGGAGGTGTTGTTGATGAGCAGCTTCGGCTGGTGCGCAGACAGCAGCGGGGCGACCCAATTCGAACCGCGCTTACGCACCTGGGTCATCACCCACGTCGTCATGAACGGGCCGGCCTTCTGGTAGGACGACACCATGCTGCAGCGATCGATGTACGGCACCGGCTCGGGGAAGATCTCGTGCACGGCCGCCACGATGTCCCGATGCACCGCGTTCTCGTCCTCGCTGTTGTTCGCGTGCCAGAGCCACGCGGTGCGAGCGACGGGGACGGCCATCAGCAGCGCGGCCACGGCGGCGAGCAGCGGTCGTCGTCCCGCCCGCTGTTCGACGAAGCGCCACGCGGCGCCGGCGAGCAGGCAGGTGCCCGGCAAGATGGTGACGTAGAAGTACGGCCACGAGTTTCGGTACAGGTAGAGCGACAACAGCGGCGTCGCGAGCGCGAGCGCGGACAGGTAGCGCGCGCGCGCGCGGCCCCGCTCGTAGACGACGCCCCCGACGAGGATGCCGAAACCGCACAGGATCAACAGCCACATCGGCGTGTCCCAGCGCAGGGTGCCGAGCAGCGCCCCCTGACGCGGGAACGGCTTCGCGCTGTTGATCATGGTGTCGTAGACGCGCTCGGCGCGCTCCACCGTCGGCGTCGCGACGCGCATGAGCGTGCTGCGATGCCAGAGGAAGAGCAGCGCGCTCGTCACGAACCCGCTGGCGATGAACACCCCGCCGCGCGCCAGCACGTGGCGGCGATCCTCGGCGTAGAGGAGGGGCGCGAACGCGACGACGGCGAAGGCCGGGAAATAGACCGACGCCTTGATGGACACGAGCAGCGCGACGCCGCCGAGCACGCCGGCGAGCACGGCCGGCCAAAAGCGCGCTGGCCTCGTGAGCAGCGACGCGACCGTGGCGATGAAGAGCGGCGCGATGATGGCGTCGTACCGGAACGCCATGCCGTGGTGCTGGACGTACCAGAAGCTGCCGAACACGAACGCGGCGAACACGCCCGCGCTGCCGCCGATGAGGCGCTGGCCAACGTACGCCAGCAGCCCTGCCATGCCGACGCTGAGCGCGAACATCAGCCAGCGCGCGGTGATGATCTGCTCGACCTCGTTGCCCCGCGGATCGAGCAGCCAGAAGAACAGGTGCCCGTGGAACGTCTGCAGCGGCTGGCTGAGCTCCCCGCGCGCGACGAGGTACGCCTTGGAGAGGAAGTTGTACTCGTCCCAGTGCACGCCGATGGTCTCGACGAGGCTGCCGCGCAGCACGAGCGTGAAGACGAGCAGCGAGAGCGCGACGAGCGGAAGACCCCAGCGCAAGATCGCGGCCGCTCGCGCGCGCACATGAGCCCAGTCGACGGTAGAGAGCAGCTCACGAGGCGAGGACATGACGGTGTATGTGCCTTGTTGAAGGGACGACACAGTGGCAATGTCGCGGCGCAGCGTCAACGCGAGTGAGGCGCCTTCCCCGACGTTGTCACGGTCTTCGCACGAATCGGACCCGTGCGCTCGTCCCTCAACGCACAAGCCCAACCATGCGATTGCTGTTCGATGTCCTCCATCCGGCGCACGTGCACTTCTTCCGTCGCCTCGCGGAGGTGGCGCGAGACGAGGGCGGTGAGGTGCTCTTCACCGCGCGGCAGAAGGACGTGACGCTCGAGCTGCTCGAGGCGTACGACCTGCCCTTCAAGGTGCTCTCGCGCATCGGCGGCGGCGCGCTCGGCCTCGCTCGAGAGCTCGCCACCCGTTGCTGGCGGCTCGGTCACGAGGTGCGCGCCTTTCGGCCGGACCTGATGCTCGGCATCATGGGGCCCGTGATCGCGCCGGTGGGCCGCGCCATGGGTGTGCCCTCCTGGGTCTTCTACGACACCGAGACGGCGACGCTGACGAACCGCTACGTGTATCGGCTGTGCGACCGCCTGTACGTGCCGGAGGCGTATCGAGGGGCCACGCGCGGGAACGTGATTCGCTATCCCGGCTACCACGAGCTCGCCTACCTGCATCCGAGCCGCTTCCAGGTCGACCGCACCATTCGGCAAGAGGCGGGCTTGTCGGTGGATGAGCCCTTCGCCGTCGTCCGTATCGTGTCGTGGGAGGCGAGCCATGACGTCGGCGACAGCGGCTTCAGCGACCCCGTCGCCTTCGTGCAGTGGCTGTCGAAGCGCGTCCGCGTCGTGGTGTCGGGAGAGCGCGGTGTGCCGGCGGCGCTCGCGTCGTTCGCGCTCTCGCTGCCGCCGCATCGCATTCATCATCTGCTCGCGGAGGCGGACCTCTACGTCGGGGAGGGCGCCACCATGGCGGCGGAGGCGGCCGAGCTCGGGACGCCCGCGATCTTCGTCCACACCGCCCAGCTCGGCTACATGCTCGAGCTCGAGCATCGCTTTCAGCTCCTCTGGAACACGCCGTCCCAGACGATCGCCCAACGTCACGCGGCGGAGCTGCTCGCCGATCTGCCGGCCACGCGTCGCACCTTCGCCGAACGACGCGAGCGCATGCTCCGGGAGCGCATCGACGTCGGAGAGTGGATGGTGCAGCAGGTCCGCGAGGCGCTCGCGCCCCCCTCTGGGCGCCTTCGCTCAGACGCGCGCCACTGACTTGCGCGGCGGGCTCGCCTCGCCCACCTCCATGCGCTCGGGCGTCGGGCTCAGGACCTCGTTCGCGTGCGCCAGGGTCGTCAATTGCTCCTCGAGCTCGGCCACGCGGAAGTCCACCTTCTCGAGCAGCTTGCGGTTCACCGAGATGAGGTCCGCCACGAGCGCGATCAGCATGAGCACGAAGCCCGAGCCGAGCAGGATCGCCGCCAGGATCAGGGACTGGACCTTGCCGGAGCCGCCGACGGTGAAGAAGTAGTAGAGGAAGCGCCCGCTGACGAGCAGCCCGGCGAGGAAGCTGAGCAGCCCGGGCACGCCGAAGAAGCGGAACGGCTTGTACGCCACGAAGGTGCGCACGATCGTGATGGCGGAGTAGCGCACATACGACGACACGCTGCGCAGGAGCTTCGACGGGCGCAGGTCCTCGTTCGTGCGGATCGGGATCGACTTCACGACGAGGCGCTGGTGCCCGGCCTGGATGATGGTCTCGAGCGTGTACGTGTAGTCGGAGAAGACGTTCAGGCGCTTGGCGGCCTCGCGGGAGAACGCGCGGAAGCCGCTCGGCGCGTCGGCCACCTCGGTGTGGCTGGCGACGCGGACCACCCACGAGCCGAGCTTCTGCAGCAGCTTCTTGCGCCAGGAGAAATGCTCGATGCTCGCGATGGGCCGCGCGCCGATGACGATGTCGGCGTCACCCGCGAGGATCGGCGCCGTGAGCGCGGGGATGTCCTGGGCCTCGTACTGGTTGTCCGCGTCGGTGTTGACGATGACGTCGGCGCCGAGGCGCACGCCCGCGCGCAGGCCAGTGCGAAAGCCGTTCGCGAGCCCCCGATTGGTCGGCACCCGGACGATGTGATCGACCCCGTACGCGCGCGCCGTGTCCACCGTCCCGTCCGTGCTGCCGTCATCGATGATGAGCGTCTCGACGACGTCGAAGCCAGGCACCTCGCGGGGGAGCGCGTCGAGCGTGATGCGCAACGTCTTCTCCTCGTTGAAGCAGGGGATCTGGATGATGAGCTTGCGCAAGAGCACTCCCGAACGGCGTCCGTTCTCAATGGATGCTGCCACCGTCAACGAGCGAGCGCGACCGCGACAGCTCCGCCGCGAGGTCATACAAGGTGACGGTCTTCGAGACCTGCAATTGCGTCTCCGCGCTGCGCTGCAGGTCGTCACATTCGAGCTTCGCCGCGGGCGCGCCTGGCCAAGCGCTGCAGCTAAACCGCCGCCCCGAAGGCCGCAGGATGCGGGTCGAGTCCGCGGCGACGCCGTCATGACGCGCCACCTGCCCTTCGCGCTCCTGTAGCAGCGGCAGCCCGAGGAACGCGGCCGGCGCCGGTACGCCGAGGTAGTGCAGCAGCGTAGGGCCGATGTCGATCTGCCCTCCCACCGTCGTCACCAGCGCGGGCGGCAGCCGCTCCACGCTCGGTGGGATGATCCAGAGCGGGATCCGGTCCATGGACGCGTCTCTCTTGCCGATGAGGCGCAGCGCCGCCTTGTCGAGGTTCATGTGCTTCGCCGTGGCGTCCGCGTGCTTGGTCCCGAAGGGGAGCTTCGAGTCATGATCGCCATAGAGGACGATCGTGGTGCTCTCCGCGAGCCCGGCCTCCTCGATGCCCGCGAACAGCTCGGCGATGGCTTCGTCGACGTAACGCGCCGAGCGGAGGTAGCCGCGAAGCCGCTTCGGCGTGCCCTCCATCTTCGGGTTCCACGCCCCCTTCGGCACGTAGCCATAGGGGTGGTGCGAGGTCAGCGTGATGGCGAAGGCGAAGAACGGCCGCGGCTCGGCGCGCAGGATCTCGACGAGGCGCTTGAAGAAGGGCTTGTCGCCCATGCCCCAACCGAGCTTGTGCTCGTCGCCAATCTCGCGCTGAAAGAAGGAGCGCTCGAAGCCGTACTTCGGGTGGACGACGCCCCGGTTCCACATGCCGCGCAGATAAGCGTGCGCCGAGAGCGTGTGGTAGCCCTGCGCCACGAGCAGCTCGGGCACCGCCACGAAGTCGTTCTCCGCACGCCGGAAGGCCACCGCGCCGCGCGCCAGCGGGTGCAGGCTGTTGAGCGCCAGATACTCACAGTCGGACGTCGGCGAGCCGCCGGTCTGATCGAACACATTCGGGAAGTACAGGCCGCGCTCGCGCAAGGAGCGGAGGAACGGCATCACCGGCTGCCCGTCGACGTCCGCGTCCACCAGCCACTGCTGCATGGCCTCCATCTGCACCACGAGCACGTTGGTGCCCGCCAAGGCGCCGTAGGAGGGGGCCGCGCGCCACCGCTTCGCCTCGTCGGCGCGCGCCTTCACATAGCGCTCGACCTGCGCGCGATCGCCCGGGTCGAGCCGGGTGGCGATCGAGCGCTCGCGCTGCGCGGTGGCGACGTCGCGCGCGTGCGCCGTGAGGACGCCCGCCCACTTCAGGTTGTCGACGACGTTGAACACCTTCCACGAGCGGCTCTTCGACGTGTAGAAGTCGACGTCCCGCTGCACCGGGACGCTGCCGGCCAGGAGCCCGGCGAGGGGGATGAGCCACAGCAGCAGCGTTCGCCAGCGCGGCGCCGCCGGAGCGGACGGCGCGAGCGGCCAGACGAACAACAAGGCCCCGCTGACGACGACGTAGGCCGACACCCACAGGTCTTTGGTCTCGAAGAGCGCGAGGACGCTGTCGCGCGCGTCCCAGACGTGACCCGCGCTGCCGAGCGCGAGCAGCGGCACGATGCCGCCGAAGAAGCGGAAGTAGACGGCGTCCGACAAGAGCAGCAGGGCCAAGCCAGCGACGACGACGCCCGCGACGCGGGGGCGGTAGCGCGGCGGCGCGAGCCCGACCAGCAAGGTGGGCAGGCACGCCGACGCGAAGGCGAGCGCGGTGTGGCTCTCGCCCGCCTTGTATCCGGCGAGCCGCACGAACAGCCACACGCCAGCGAAGGACGCGAAGTAGGCGACGACGGCGCTCAGCAGCTCGGCGAGATCCCACAGCCAACGGGGCGAGCGCGCTCGATAGCGGCGCAGCGCGAGCCCCGCCGCCACGGACAGCGCGGCCAGCGCCAGCAAGAGCACCCTCTCGTCGTTCATCAACAGGCTCCGCGCCAGCCATGCGAGCGCTCGCTCGACGTGTTCGACGCCGCGGTATTATGCCGCTCCGGGGCTGGCGAGCCAGCGGCGATTCTCTTCTTTCCCAACGCGCTGCGCGCTCCAGGTGTTCTCCGGCGGGCGCGCTCCTTCCTCGACAGCGCGTCCCCGACGCCTCCCCCCTCGAGGTGATTGCACCGGGTTCACGTCGCTCACCCGCCGTGAGCGTCGCGCCGTGGGGTCTCGGTGGCGTGGTGCGATCATCCCGTCGCCGGCTGCGCTACGCGGCCGGCGAGAGGGGAGAGGAGCAGCGTCGTACGAACGCAGCGACCCGCGCGGCGACCTCGTGACGCTGCTTGTCGACCGTCAGGGTGTGCCCGCTCTCCTCGAGCCACACGAGCTCGGGCGCGTCCGACGCGACGCTCCGGAGCAGGCGGCGCACGCCGCGACGCGCGATCACGCGATCCCGGCGCCCCTGCAGCACGAGCAGCGGCTGCCGGACGTCGCCGAGGAGGCCGCGCACCTCCCGCTGCAGCAGATGAAGCTCGTAGAGCGCGTGCAGCGGGAAGCTCTCGTAGCTCCAGATGCGCGCGAACGCGTGCTCGTCCTGGAGGTCGTGCGTCTCCTCCTCGCGCTTGTCCCAGTCCTGAATGACGTGGCGAAGCACGCGCGTGGTCCCGAGCAGGGGCGCGCGCACACGGAGCGCGGGCGCCATGCAGACCAAGCCGTCGATGTCGCGATGACGCGCGCACAGGCGCAGGGCGAGCAGCGCTCCGGTCGACAGCCCGCCGACCACCACGCGCTCGCTGCGGGCGCGCAGCTCGAGGTAAGCGCGCTCGACGCTGTCGTACCAGTCGCTCCAACGGGTCGCGCGCAGGTCGTCTACGCAGGTGCCGTGGCCCGCCACACACGGCGCCAGCACGCTGATGCCCTCGGCGGCGAGGCGCTCTGCGACCGGACGCACCTCGACGGGCGCGCCGCTCAGGCCGTGCACGAGGAGCACGCCCACGCTTCCTCCCTCGAGGGAGAACGGTCCGGGATCGAGCCAGGCGTGACGGGCCACCTCGGAATCGTAGCGCGGCGCGCCCGCCCGGCCAGAGCGCAAGCATCACCGCGCGGCATTGACCCCGTGTGCGCCTCTGGCCACCCTCCGCGCTCCCCCGCCGTTGTACGAGCGCGGCAGCGACGTCTCGGGGCTCTGCAAACGCGGCCTGCACGGCAGGCCCTCGACGAGAGGCACCCTTGGCGTCGATCACCCTGAAGAACATTCAGAAGCGCTACGGCGAAACCCTGGTGGTCAAGGGCCTCGACCTCGAGATCGCGGACGGCGAGTTCATCGTGCTCGTGGGGCCCTCCGGCTGCGGCAAGTCGACGACGCTGCGCATGATCGCCGGCCTCGAGGAGATCAGCGGCGGAGACCTGCTCATCGACGGGGAGCGCGTCAACGACAAGGCGCCCGGTGACCGGGACCTCGCGAAGCAAATGGACTTGCAGCGCGGATTCTGGCGGCA
>CAYLZW010000237.1:8855-9246 GCA_964388085.1 uncultured Myxococcales bacterium
GCACATGAGCGTGCGCCAGAACATCGCCTTCGGCCTCAAGGTGCGTCGTTATGCGAAGAGCGACATCGACGCGCGCGTGTCCGAGGTCGCGAAGATGCTCGGCCTCGAGGAGCTGCTCGATCGCAAGCCCTCGCAGCTGAGCGGTGGCCAGCGCCAGCGCGTCGCCATGGGCCGCGCCATCGTGCGCCGCCCGAAGGCGTTCCTGTTCGACGAGCCGCTCTCGAACCTCGACGCCAAGCTGCGCACCGAGGTGCGGGCCGAGATCGCGCGCCTGCGCCGCACGCTCGGCACGACGACGGTGTACGTCACGCACGATCAGGTGGAGGCCATGACGCTGGCCGATCGCGTCGTCGTCATGAACGGCGGCATTGCGCAGCAGATCGGGCCGCCC
>CAYLZW010000238.1:0-9212 GCA_964388085.1 uncultured Myxococcales bacterium
TCGCCTTCACGCCCGAGGACCTCGCCATCGTGCGCGGCGGCCCCGATCGTCGTCGACGCGCGCTCGATCAGTTCGCCTACGGTCTCCGGCCGTCCTTCGCCGAGGTCTCCCGTCGCTACGAGCAGGCGCTCGATCGCCGGAACCGGCTGCTGAAGGACTCCCGCACAGATCGCGCGCTGCTCGAGAGCTACACCGCGCCGCTCGTCAGCGCGGGCGTCGAGCTCGCGCGCGCGCGGGCGCAGGCGGCGCGCGAGTGGTCGCCGCTGTTCCAGCAGGACGCGCTGCGCATCAGCGACGGCGCGCTGCCGGCGGAGCTGTCCTACAGCGTGAGCTTCCTCGACGACGACGTGCTCGAGACGCCCGCGGACGTCGCCGAGCGACACTTTCGCGAGCGCCTCTCTCGCCAGGCCGAGGGAGAGCGCCAGCGCAAGACGACGCTCTCGGGTCCCCACCTCGACGACCTGGCGCTGCTCGTCGGCGATCGGCGCGCGCGCCGGCTGGCCTCGCAGGGAGAGGCGCGCGCGCTCGTGCTCGCCATGAAGCTCGCGGCCGTGCGCCTGTACACGAGCGCGCGGGGCACGGCGCCGCTGCTCCTGCTCGACGACGTCGCCGGCGAGCTCGATCCGCACAAGGCCCGCTGCTTGTTCGACACCGCGCTCGACGTAGGCGCGCAGACCTTCGTGACCGCGACGCACACCGGCGTCTTGCCCGCGCTCGACGACGCGCTCGTGTTGCAGGTCGCGAACGGGCGGGTCGAGGTGGCGTGAGGCGTGCGGGAGAATGCAGGCTCGATCCTCATCGCGTCGACGCTGACGGGGGGAAAGGCGAAGCCTCTCCCCCCGTCAGCGTCGAGCCCCCAGCGTCGAGCCGCTCGTCAGGATCCGAGCTTCCCGCTCCGCACCGTGCAGCTCATGAACGCGCCGTTCAGGCCGCGGGCGGGCCGTGTGCCTGTACGTCCTCCGCGTCGTCGGAGAGCTCGCCGTCGCCGTCCGCGTCGCCGCCCTCGAGCCAACGCTCGAGGACCTCGGCCAGCGCGCGCGGCTCCACGGGCTTCGTGACGTAGTCGTCCATGCCGGCGTCGAGGCAGCGCTCTCGGTCGCCGGGGTTTGCGTGGGCCGTCATCGCGATGATGGGGATGCGCGCGTCCTCCTGCTCCGCCGCGCGGATCCGCCGGGTGGCCACGAAGCCGTCCATCTCGGGCATCTGACAGTCCATGAGGATGGCGTCGAAGCCACCGCCGAGCGCGGCCGCGACGGCGTCCCGGCCGTTCTCGACCACGACGACGTCACAGGCCAGCTTGCGCAACAGGCGCACGGCGACCTTCTGGTTCACCGGGTTGTCCTCGGCGACGAGCAGGCGCGCGTGCTTTCCGCGCCGGGCCACGGGGATGTCGGGCTGCGAGCTCGCTCTCGCCTCTACCGCCGGCCGCAGCGCGCTCGCCACGGCGGCCTCGAGCTGGCTCGCGCGGACGGGCTTGTTCACGCTCGCCGAGTGCGACAGCGGGCGCCCGCTCGAGGGCCGTGACAGCGGCGCCAGCATGACGAGGAAGGGGCCGCCGGGGCCGGCGACCGCCTCGAGCAGCCGCGAGTCGTGCTGCGCCAAGGTGCGATCGTGCACGATGACGTTGACGCCCTCCGGCGCGCGACCGGCGTCGAGCTCGTCGAGGGCGGCCTGCACCGACGCGGCGGCGACGACATCGGCGCCGGCGCGGCGCAGGATGTGGCCGAGCACCTCGCGCTGCGTGGCGTTGCGCTCGACGAGCAAGACCCGCGCACCTTTGAGCAGGCGCGGATCGCGCGCGGCGCCTCGCTCGAGCACGCGCAGGGACGTCGTGATCCAGAAGCGGGTGCCGCGCTCGGGCTCGCTCTCGAAGTCGATGGTGCCGCCCCACATCTCGACGAGCTGCCTCGAGATGGCGAGCCCGAGCCCGGTGCCGCCATAGCGCCGCGTCGTCGAGGGATCCTCCTGCGAGAAGGCCTCGAAGATGCGCGCGCGTGCCTCCTCGGCGATGCCGCGGCCCGTGTCCTCGACGTCGAAGCGGAGCTCCGCCTTGTCGGTGGCGACGCCTAGCAGGCGGACCCGCACCGTGACCTCGCCGTGCGAGGTGAACTTGATGGCGTTCGAGATGAGGTTCAGCAGCACCTGGCGCAGGCGCACGGGATCGCCCTCGACGCGCGCCGGCACCTCCGGCGACACGTCGAGCACGAGCTCGAGGCCCTTGGCCTGCGCGCGCTCGGCGAGCAGCTCGAGCACGTCCTCGACGAGCTGGCCGACCTCGAAGGGGATGGACTCGAGCTCGAGCCGGCCGGCCTCCACCTTCGAGAAGTCGAGGATGTCATCGATGATCGCGAGCAGCGCCTCGGCGCTCGTCTTCACCGCGCCCGCGTACTCGCGCTGCTCGTCGCTGAGCGGCGTGTCGAGCAGGATGCGCGTCATGCCGAGCACGCCGTTCATGGGCGTCCGGATCTCGTGGCTGACGTTGGCGAGGAATTCGCTCTTCGTCCTCGTCGTCGCCTCCGCGACCTCCTTCGCCTCGGAGAGCGCGCGCTCGGTCTCCTTGCGCGCGGTGATGTCGTAGAGGGCGCCGATGATGGCGTGCTCCCCGCCGTAGACGCCGCGCCGAAAGTGGCCCGACAGCCAGATCTCCTCGCCGGACGGCTTGCGCGTCAGGATCTCGCGGTCTCGCACGACGCCGCGCGCCTCGAGGTCGACGAGGAGGCGGTCTCGCTCGCGGCTGTCGACGTAAAAACTCGACACCACATGGTCTGTGACCTCGCCCGGGCGGGCGCCGAACAGGCGCGCCCAGGCGTCGTTGCCGAACAGGACCCTCCCCGTGGCAAAGCCTGTGACCGACAGCGGCACCGGCGTCGCTTCGGCGATGTCGCGGAACAGGCGCTCGCTCTCCTCGAGCCGCAGGGTCGTCTGCTCCAGCAGGAACACGGAGCGGTCGCGCACGCGCACCGCGATGAGCGACATGGCCGCCGCGATGCCGAGGAACGTGGCGGTGATGACGACGGCGTCCAGGTTGACGGCGGGGTGCCAGACGAGCATCGACACGAGCGCGATCTGTACGGCCACCACGACGACGGTGGAGATCGCGGAGAGCGTGAAGGCGGCGAGCACGACGCCGACGGCCATGTAGGCGAGGATGGCCGGCAGGAGGTGCGGGTTCTCGATGCGCGCCAGCGCGCCCCCGTACGGTCCCACGATGGTGGCGGACACCGCGAGCCACGCCGCGGTGCGGTAGCGGGTCGTGCGGCTGAGCGCCCACGCCCCGAGGAGCAGCCCCTCGCTCACCACGCCGAACCAGATGCGGCCGCCGCGGAACGTCGTCTCGCCGAGGGCCTGCATCACGACGAGGGCGACGAGGGTGACGATCCAGCCGCCGAGGGCGAGCTGCGCGAGCAGCCGCGCGCGCCGCCGGTCCTCGGGCGCGACGATGGCAGCGGAGGGCTCGGTGAACCGAACCCAGAAGCGTGACAAAGGCGCGTGCGCGGATGATCCGTTCATGATGCGGACGGTGTCGCTGCGGCGCGGCGCCGTCGTCCCAACGTATCACCCTACCGAGGCGCCGCCGCGCCCGTCCGGATCACACTCCGCGCCGCCTGGTTCGACGAGCCTCAGAGCTCGAAGACGAGGAGCTGCAGCACGCGCTCCATCTCGGCGTTGATGCCCGGCTCCTGGTGGAAGGACGTGTAGACGACCTTGCCCTCCCCGACGGAGAAGCTGACCGTGTGCGGCACGTTCGAGAGCGACTGCGTGCCGGGGTTGAAGATGGTGCCGGTCTCCACCTCGGCGTCGCCGCGGATGAAGACGCGCACCTGCGGCGCCACCGACTCCATGACGACCCAGGCGCCGAGCGGGTAATGCAGCTCGATCTGGTTCGAGCCGAGCGCCGTCGCGAGCGCCAGGTCGGTGACGCTGCCCGTGATGGCCTCGGTGTTGATGCCCTTCTTGGCCGAGCTGACGGTCGCGTCGTTGCCGTAGAACTCGATGAACTCGGGGAAGGTGATCTCGACGACGTTGTAGGCCCAGTCCGACCCGTACACGCTGCCGCCGTTCTCGACGTACTGGCGCAGGTTGGCCTTCATGACGGCGCCGTCGGCCGCGTCGAGGTTGAACGTCAGATCGTTCAGGCCGCAGTTCAAGAGCAGGATGTCGTACTGCGCCAACGTGTCGTAGTTGGTCAGCAGGTCGGTGGCCCAGGAGCCGGCGAAGTCGGTGATCGTGCCCTCGTCGATGCCGACGTTCAGCAGCACGCTCTTGACGTCGTCGTAGATGCCATCGACCACGGCGATGCGCACGTCCTGATCGATGGCGCACTCCTCCTCGGGGATCTGCGCGACGCCGTCCTCGGGCACGTCCACGAGGAGGGTGGTCTCGAAGCTGCCCTTGGTGATCACCACCTCGACGTCGCTGCCGGCGGGCACGCCCTCGAGCGTGTAGTAGCCGTCCTGGTCGGTGGTGGTCTCGACCGTGCCCGACTCCGTCTCCACCGCGACCGTGGCGCCGCCGAGCCAGGTGGTGCCGTCCGGCGCGCACACGCGGCCGCTCACGCTGCCGGTCGCCTCGGGCGGCGGCGGCGGCGGATCGATGGGCGCCTCACAGGTCGCGGGCGACTCGATGGCGAAGCCGGCGTCCTCGGTCACGGTGACGTCGTGCTCGGCGTAGAACGCGCCCTTCTCGATCTTGAGCACGTGCTCTCCGACGGGCACGCCCTCGAGCAGGAAGCAGCCCTGGTCATCGGTGCCGGTGATGAGGGGCTGCCCCGCAGGCGTGATGATGAAGACGTTCGCCCCCGTGACCCACTCACCGCGCTCTTCGTCGCAGGCGCAGCCCTTCACCGTGCCGGTGGGCGGCGGCGGCGGCGGAGGCGGCGCCCGGCACTGGTCGTCGTTGATCTCGAGAGGCTCGTCGCCCTGCACGTAGCCGTCCCAGGTGCGGGTCTCACCGTCGACCTCGGCGCTGATCGTCACGTTGCCGGCGGGGACGTTCTTCACCTCGTACTGGCCGAACAGGTCCGTCTGCGCCTCGATGATCTCGCCGTGGCTGTCGATGGTGACCGTGTGGCCCGCGAGCGGCTGGCCGGTCTCGACGCTGCAGAGGTTCCCGAGCACGCTGCCCGGCAGCGCCGACAGGTCGTCGCCACAGTCGCAGGCGCCGCCCAGCGCGAGCGCACCAAGGAGCGCGGGCAGAGACAGGTTCCGGACTGCGCGGACGATGGGGGGGCGTCGCAGCATCATCGTGACCTCTGGTCGAGCAGTGATCGGGGACACAGAAACCACGCAGCTATGGCCGAGGCTTGGTGATGAATCAATGCCCCTTCTCACGCATCCCCCTACAGCGGGAGCGACGGAACAAGCGGCCGCTGATGTAGTCTCGACACCTACGGGTATCGGCGCGCGCGCCGCTCTCGTTGCGTGAAGGTGTACGTAGGAGGTGCGCCTACATTGGCACCATTGCAGGGTGGAAGGACGCTGCGGTGCGCTCGCGGCCCGGGCTCGCCGGGAGCCCAACCCGAGACGCCAGCGAACGAAGTGCCACGATATTCCTGCGATCGGCTATCGTCGCCGGTCCAAACCGGAGAGGGGATGAGCCGAAGCGGCCTCGAGCACGACGATGACCTCGACGTGTTCTCCGAGAACACGACGACGACCGCGGAGGCGACGCCGAAGGGCATCGTCCCGAAGCCGCCCGCCTATCAGCCCGCGTTCGTGCTGCGCCAGCTCAAGGGACCGGGCGCGCCGCGGGACCTGACCCTGACGCGCGACGAGCACGTCATCGGCCGCAGCCGCTCCGCGGACCTGTTCGTGGACTCCCCCGAGCTGTCCCGCCGCCACGTGCAGCTGACCAAGGACGGCAACGAGTACACGGTCAAAGACCTCCAAAGCCGCAACGGAGTGTTCCTGAACGGGGTGCGGGTGCACTCGGCCGTGCTGCGCGGCGGCGATGAGCTGCAGATGGGCAACGTGTGCTTCCTCTACCTCGAGGGGTTCTGACGCGCTCTCCACCCCGAGACCCATCCCCCGAGCACCTGCATGATGTTGACGCACACCGGCGCCGGACAGAACCCGCTCACAGAGGGCTTCTTCGTGAAGTTCTGGGGTACGCGCGGCTCCATCCCGACGCCCGGCTTCCGCACGCGCAAGTACGGCGGCAACACCTCCT
Organism: uncultured Myxococcales bacterium; assembly: GCA_964388085.1. Taxonomy (GTDB): domain Bacteria; phylum Myxococcota; class UBA727; order UBA727; family CAYLZW01; genus CAYLZW01. Next base: position 6,169 of record CAYLZW010000238.1, read on the forward strand.
GCATCGAGGTGCGCGTCGACGGCTCGCTGTTCATCTGCGACGGCGGCACGGGCCTTCGGGAGCTCGGCACCGACCTCATGAAGCGCGCGGCCGGCGAGCCCGTGGTGGCGCACATGTTCTTCAGCCACCCGCACTGGGACCACATCCAGGGCTTCCCGTTCTTCCAGCCCGCGTACCAGAAGGAGAACACCTTCTACATCTACGGCACCAAGCGGGGCGACCGCCGCATCTTCGGGCTGCTCTCGGGCCAGATGCGCAGCGACTACTTTCCGGTCGGCTTCTCGGAGCTCGGCGCCATCATCGTCGCCAGTGACCTCGAGGAGCGCGAGGGCGTCATCGACGACGTCACCATCGGCGCCTTCGAGCAGCACCACCCGGGCACGAGCTACGCCTTCTCGTTCGCGAAGGACGGCCGCAAGGTCGTGTATGCCACCGACAACGAGGTGGACCTCACGCTCGAGAACGCCGGCGAGTCCGGCGAGAACGGCGCCGCGCTGCGCAAGCCGCCCGCCGCGTACCTCGACTTCATCCGCGGCGCCGATCTGCTCATCGCCGACGGCCAGTACTCGGACCACGAGTACCCGAGCAAGCAGGGCTGGGGCCACGCGCGCGCCACCACCGTCGTGGACGCCGCCGTGCAAGCGGGCGTGAAGCAGCTCGCCATCTACCACCACGACCCGATGCACTCGGACGACGACGTCGACTCGCTCATCGAGGTCTGCCGGCGCCGCGCGCTCCTGCACAAGAGCAAGCTCTCGGTGTTCGGCGCGCGCGAGGGGCTCGAGCTGCGCATCGACGCTGTGCGTTAGCGACCGCCGCCGGGAGACCTTCTGGTCCGACCTCATTGTGCGGCTGGCGCAGGTTGGGTAGGTCGCTATCCCACACGCCTGCTTGAGCGTCCGCGCTGTGCGGAGGCCGAGGGAGCCCTGCATGAGCGAGAACTTCAGGACGTCGCCCGACCACGAGAACAAGGGCTGGCCGCCAGGCGTGCCCTACATCGTGGGCAACGAGGCGAGCGAGCGCTTCAGCTTCTACGGCATGAAGGCGATCCTCTACGTCCACCTCGCGCAGCTCTTCGTGCTCTCGGGCGTCGTGCAAGAAGAAGCCGAGCGCATGGCGACGACCACGTCGCACCTGTTCAACGCCGGCGTGTACGCGTTCCCCATGATCGGCGCCATCCTCGCCGACCGCTATTGGGGCAAGTACAAGACCATCCTCTACCTCTCGCTCATGTACTGCGTCGGGCACGGCATCCTGGCCTTCGCCGAGGACACGCTGACCGGAATGTATTTCGGCTTGGCCTGCATCGCCATCGGCGCCGGCGGCATCAAGCCCTGCGTCTCGGCCAACGTCGGTGACCAGTTCGGCCGCGGCAATTGGTTCCGCGTCCGCAGCATCTATCAAATCTTCTATTTCAGCATCAATTTCGGCTCGTTCTTCGCGACGCTGCTCATCCCGTTCATTCGCGGTGACGGCAGCGAGCCCTGGCGCACGTCGCTGGCGTTCGGCGTGCCCGGCATCCTGATGGCGATCGCGACGTTCTTCTTCTGGCTCGGCCGGAACAAGTTCGTGCACGTGCCGCCGCAGCCGGCGGGCAAGCTCGGCCTGCTCGACACCGCCGCCGGCACGCTGCTGTTCTTGAGCGTCGGCCACCTGTTCGTGTCGGCGAGCTGGAACCTCTTCGCCATCCTCGGCATCAGCGCGTTCTTCCTGCTCACCGGCTTCGGCGTGTTCCTGTATCGCCAGCGCATCGAGCAGGACGACGGCTTCCTCGCCATCGTCGTCTACACCATCGCCGCGCACCTGAAGGGCAAAGGCAAGGAGCCCGCCGGCGCGGTGGGCGGGACGAGCGGCACGGCGGTGCCGGCCGCGCTCAAGGAAGACGACAAGGCCAGCGACGTCGCCACCGAGGCCGACAACGCGCTCCTGCGCAGCAAGCTGTGGGCGCCGGCGGTCAAGCGCTTCGGGCTCGCCGCCGCCGAAGGCCCCCCCGCGGTCTTCAAGGTCATCAGCATCTTCATCTTCATCCCCGCCTTCTGGGCCATCTTCGACCAGCACGGCTCGACCTGGGTCCAGCAGTCGACGGCGCTCGATCGTGTCATTCCCATGCCCTGGAGCGACGTGCTGGTGTTCTCCACCGGCAAGGTAGCGCTGCTGACGCTGGTGCTCTTCGTAGCCTTCGTGGGCCTCGCGTACGCCAAGCGCACGTCAGAGTCGTCATGGCTGTACAAATCGGCCGCGTTCCTGTGGCTCTGCGTCTCCGTGGCCTTGGTGCTGTTCGCGCCCTTCGAGATCGGACCCACCATCGAGGTGCTCGCCTCGCAGGTGCAGGCGCTGAACCCGCTCATGGTGATGATCCTCATCGTCGTCATGAACGGCGTCTACAAGGTCGTCGAGCTCACCGGCTTTCAGATGACTGCCTTGCGCCGCATGGTCCTTGGCATGTTCGTCGCCGCCGCCTCCTTCGGCTACGCCGCGTGGCTGCAGGGCTGGATCGATCAGGTCGGTGACGGCGTCGTGCACGTGCACTGGCAGATCTGGGCGTACTTCATCCTGACGACGAGCGAGGTCATGGTGTCCATCACCGCGCTCGAGTTCGCCTACACGCAGGCGCCGAAGCGGATGAAGTCCACCGTGCTCGGGCTGTTCCTGCTCACGGTCACCGCGGGCAACATCTTCGTCGCCATCATCTCGACCATGGCGAGGGACCTGCCGCCCGCGTCGGCACCGTTCTTCTGGTTCTTCGCCAAGACGGCCGCCATCGTCGGCATCATCATGGCGGTGCGCGCGTACTTCTATAAGCAGCGCGACTTCCCGCAAGACTGAGCCTTCGAGCTGCGCCTTTGGTCGTGTGGATCTTTGAGGAGAGCGAATGACCGTTACCGAAGCCAGCCCGTCCCACAACGCGAACGCCGCGCTCGCGTTCGAGGAGAAGATCGGGCACCCGCCCGGACTCTTCCTCTTGTTCTTCGCCGAGATGTGGGAGCGGTTCTCGTACTACGGCATGCGCGCCCTCCTCGTGTTCTACATGATGAAGGGCTTCC
>CAYLZW010000239.1:0-9181 GCA_964388085.1 uncultured Myxococcales bacterium
TTCGCGCATTACGAGCTGCGCATCGCGCTCGCGACCCTGTTGCGGGAGGGCAGCTTCCAGTTGGTCGACGACGTCGAGCCGCGCCCCGTGCGGCGCAACATCACCATGGCCCCCGGCAGCGGGGTGCGCCTGCGCCGCACAGTCGCCGAGCCGCTGCGGCGCGCGGCGTGACCGGCGCGCTTGCGTGAGCCGCCTCGCGTGTCACGCTCGGCAGGTGCGCGCTGCCGCCCTGCTCTTCCCGCTCTGCGTGGGCCCGCTCTGCGTGGGCCTGCTCTGCGTGGGCCTGCTCTGCGTGGGCCTGCTCTCGTGCGGGCCGGCGCCCGAGCCGCAGTCGTTCTCGCTCCTGAGCGCGAACGTCGGCAACACGCTGCTCGAGTGTGAGGGCTACGCGTACAAGCTCTGCCGGGTGGACGTCGAGGAGCGCGTGCGCGCGAACATCGCCGCCCTCGCGCCCGACGTCGTGGTGCTGCAGGAGGTGGTCGGCACGCTGCAGTGCTCCGCCCTCGACGAGGACGACCCGGCGCACACCTGTCACGAAGGGCACGTCGCGGGGCAGCCCTCGCAGGCGCTGCGGCTCGTCGGTGACGATTACCGCGTCGTCTGTGACGCACGCGCGGGCTTTGATTGCGTCGCCGTCAAGCGCTCCTTCGGCACCTTCACGAGCTGCGACGCGGAGGGCCGCTGCGGCGAGGCCGTGACCGCGCCCGTCGTGCCGGGCTGTGACCCAGGGTTCACGGTGAGCGCCACCGACGTCGTCATCGCCGGTGAGGTGTCCATTCGCGTGGTGAACGGTCACCCCCAGAGCGGCTTCGACACCGCTTGCCGCGCGGCGCAGCTCGAGCAGATGTTCGGCGAGCTGGCGGGTCCGGGCCCGACGGTGATCGCCGGCGATATGAACCTCGACCCGTGGGTGGACAATGACGAGAGCGTCGTCGTCTGGGACGAGCACGTCGGCGATGGGCAGCGCTTCGGCTACCACTCGGGGCCGGCGGAGCAGGAGCCGCCCTACCCGACGAGCGTCAACCCCCTCGCGAGCGGCGTGCTCGACCACGTCGTCAGCGACTTCCTCGAGGGATCCTGCACCACCCTCGGTGAGGCGCCCGGCAGCGAGCGGCTCGACGGCGGGGAGGGCATGGATCACCGCGCGCTGTTCTGTGAGCTGACGTTGTGACGGGTGGCCGTTCTGCGCCGCACGATTGACAGCGAGCGCCAAGAAGCCATCCTAGGACCTTCATGAGCGCCCTGCCTCCGTTCACCCCACGTCGCCTGCTGGCGGTCTTCCTGGCCGGCCTCTACGCCATGGGGGCCTTCGCAGGGCTCTTGCACGTCGCTGCCGTAGAGCACGCGCGCTGCGCGGAGCACGGCGAGGTCGTGCACCTCGACCCGCCGCTCGCGCGCGCGGACGTGGCCCTGCTGCTGTTCGATGAGGCGCGGCTCAGCACGTCCGAACGCGGCCAGCACCACGGCGAGCACGATCACTGCGCGCTGAACGTGCCCTGCGCCCAAACCGCGTTCAGCTTCACCGGCCCGCGCGTCACCACGCCGATGGAGCACGAGGCGCCGGTGCTCGCGAGCGCGCTCGTGCAGGTGCCGGCGGCGAGCGCAGAGTCGCTCTATCGGCTCGCGCCCAAACAGGGCCCACCCGTCATCGCCTGATCCCCGTCATCGTCGAGCGTCGCGCTCTCTGCGCCGCTCGATGGATCTCTCTCGGGTCCACGCGAGCCCCCGCTCGCGAGGAGATCAGGTGCCATGCAGTCGCAGGCTCTCGTCGCGCTCCTTTGCGCGGCGGCGTTTTCCGCCAGCGGACCGTCACGCGCTCAGCCGTCGACGCCGCCGGTGACAGCGCCGTCGACGCAGCCGGCTCCATCGCCGTCCACGCAGCCAGCCATAGCGCCGTCCACGCGGCCGAGCGAAGCGCCCGAGCTGAGCGCCGAGGAGCAGCGCGCGCTCCTCGAGGCGCTCTCCGCCGACGCCGCCGTGCGCGAGCAGACGCAGGCGTCGGGCGCGGCTCCCGCCGGCGAGGCGCCCGACGCCACGAGCAGCGACCCGCTCGCTGAATGGCAAGCGGCGAACCGCGCGCTGTCGAGCATGAACCCGAGCATCGCCATGATCCTCGACGCCGGGCTCGCCTGGTTCTCGCAGGAAGACGTGCTGCAGCGCGGCGGTCACGATCCGAGCGCCACGGGCTTCTTCCTGCAGCAAGCGGAGCTCTCGCTCGGCGCCAGCGTCGACCCGTTCTTTCGCTTCGACGCCAACCTCGTGTTCGCGCAGGAGGGCGTCGAGCTCGAGGAGGCGTACGCGACCACGCTGGCGCTGCCGTTCTCGCTGCAAGCCCGCGGCGGACAGCTCCTGACGCGCTTCGGACGCCAGAACCCGACGCACCCGCACGCGTGGTCCTTCGTCGATCAGCCGCTCGTGCTCGGCACCTTCCTCGGCGCCGACGGCAGCCGCGGGCTTGGCGCCGAGCTCTCCTGGCTCGCGCCGCTGCCCTGGTACGTGGAGCTCGTCGGGAGCGCCACGGAGGCGGCCAGCGAGTGCTGCGCCCGCAGCTTCTATGGTGACGAGCCGCTCAGCGTGCGGACGCCGCTCGACGTCGTGTACACGGCGGCGCTCAAGCAGTTCTTCCCCTTCGGCGACGACTGGTCGTTGTCGCTCGGGCTGTCGGCGCAGCTCGGCCCGAACCCGACGGGGCCGACCAACCGCAGCGAGATCTACGGCACCGATCTGTACCTGCGCTGGCGGCCCACCGACGATCCTTCCCGCCAGAGCGTGTCGCTCACCCTCGAGGCGCTTCATCGTCGACGGCAGGCGCCGAACGCGTTGCTGGTGGATCACGGCTTCTACGCGCAAGCTGTCTGGCAGCTCGCGCTGCGCTACGAGCTCGGCGCGCGCTTCGAGGCAGTCACGGTCGCGCAGGGCGACTATCTCGGCGACGAGCCTGGCTTGACGACGCGCAGCAGCGTCGAGCTCGCGTTCTATCCCTCGCACTTCTCTCGCGTGCGCTTGCAAGGCGCCTACGGCAGCCCGCCCGACCTGGACGCTGCCTTTGGCTCGGCCTTCGGCGCTCCCGTCGTGTCCGCGATGCTCGCCTTCGAGGTCCTCGTGGGCGCGCACGGCACGCACGAATTCTAACGCTCTGCACGAGGACGAGACATGCACCGACGCTCTCTCCCGATCCTGCTGTTTCCGCTCGTCGCCGGCGCGGCGCTCGCGTCCCCGCCTGTCGACGCCAAGGTGAAGGTGGCCGCCACCCTGCCCTCGCTCGCCGCCATCGCCGCCGAGGTGGGCGGCGATCACGTCGAGGTGGAGTCGCTCTCGAGCGCGCAGCAGGATCCGCACTACGTGGACCCGCGGCCGAGCATCGTCATCAAGCTCGCGCGCGCGGACCTGCTCGTCGTCAACGGCCTCGAGCTCGAGCGCTCGTGGCTCGCGCCCGTGCTGTTGCAGTCCAGAAACGGCCGAATCGCCGTGGGCAGCGCCGGCTACTTCGACGCCTCGCTCGTCGTGAAGCGACTCGGCGTGCCGCAGGGCGCCGTGGACCGCAGCATGGGCGACGTCCACCCGGGCGGGAACCCGCACTTCCTCTTCGATCCGCGCCAAGGCGCTCGCGTGGCGGACGCCCTCGGCAAGAAGCTCGCGGAGATCGACGCCGAGCACGCGGCGGACTACGCGAAGAACGCCGCCGCGCTGGCCGCGAGCCTGCGCGCCTACGCCGACGAGGAGCGGCAGCGCTTCGCGGCGCTGCCGGCGAGCCGGCGCAAGGTCGTCAGCTACCACGAGTCGCTCGCCTACCTGTACGACTGGCTCGCGCTCGAGCGCGTGGCGACGCTGGAGCCGCGTCCCGGCATCCCACCCGACCCCGGCCACGTCGCCAAGGTGCTGAAGCGCATGAAGGCCGAGGGCGCCGCGGTCATCGTGCAGGAGGAGTTCTATCCAGCGAGCACCTCGAGCACGCTGTCGCGCCTCGCCGGTGGGCGCGTGGTCAAGCTCTTCGGCGGCGCGCGCTTTGACGACGACCAGACCTACCTCGCGCACCTGAAGCAGAACGCGGAGGCGCTCCATGACGCCCTCTCTCGTTGAGCGCCCTGCCGCCGGGAGCGAGCGTCCGTCCGAGTCGCCGCTCCTCGTCGGCCGCGCGCTCCGCGTCGGACACGCGCGCACGCCGCTGCTCCCGCCCGTGGACGTCAGCGTGCGCAAGGGTGAGGTGTGGGCGCTGGTGGGCCGAAACGGCGCCGGCAAGACGACGATGCTGCGCACCCTGCTCGGCCTCTTGCCGCCCGTCGCCGGCGAGGTGCGCGTCGGGGCGCGCGTCAGCGTCGGCTACGTGCCGCAGCGCGAAGACGTCGATCTCTCGGTGCCGACGCGCGTCATCGACCTCGTGCGCACCGGCCGGGACGTGGGCTGGTCGTTCCTGCGCCCGCTGCACGGCATCGCGCAGCGCGCGCTCGTCGAGCGAGCGCTGCAAGACAGCCAGACGCGCGAGCTCGCGCACGTACAGCTCGCCGAGCTCTCCGAGGGACAAAAGCAGCGCGTGCTGCTGGCGCGCGCGCTCGTGTGCGCGCCCGAGCTGCTGGTCCTCGACGAGCCCACCAGCGCCATGGACGTGCACAGCGAGCAGGCCGTGTTCGATCTGCTGCGCGCGCTACAGCAGCAGCGCGCGCTGGCCGTGCTGCTCATCAGCCACGACATCGAGCGCGTGCTCCGCTTCGCCACGCACCTCATCTACGTGGACAAGGATCTGCACGTCGTCGAGGTCGGCACGAACGAGGAGGTGTGCCGAACGGCCCCCTTTCGGCGCCAGTACGGCGCCCTCCTCGCGCTCCCCTCGGGGCGAGACGACGACGGGGAGGACGCGTGAGCGAGCAGCTCGCCCTCTTCTTCGGCTCCTGGGAGCTGTTCGAGCAGCCGGCGCTCGCGGGCGCGCTGGCGGGAGCGCTGCTCGGCTACCTCGGCGTCTACATCGTGCTGCGGCGCATGGTGTTCGTGAGCGCCGCCCTCTCGCAGAGCGCGGGCCTTGGGGTGACGCTGGCGTTCTACGCGCAGATCCACCTCGGGGTCTCCGCGAGCCTGGCCTCGCCCACGGTCTGCGCCACGTTGACGACGCTGCTGGTGGCGCTCTTGCTGATGAACGACGACGGCGCCCTCGGCTTTCGGCGCGAGAGCCTGCTCGGCGCCGCCTATCTCGTCGGCGGCGCCGGCGCGCTCGCGCTCGGCACGCGCATCGCGCAGGAGGCGCACGACATCGAGTCGATCCTGTTCGGCTCCGCGGTGGCGGTCCTGCCCGAGAGCTTCCAGCTCCTGCTCGCCACCGTCGTCGTGCTGTTCGGCCTGCACCTGTGGTGGCGTCGCGGCTTTACGCAGGCGTCCTTCGACCGAGACGGCGCGCGCGTGCGGGGCCTGCCGGTGCGCGTCCTCGAGATCGCGCTGCTCGGCTCCATCGCCATCGCGATCTCGGTCGCCACCCGCACCCTCGGCGCGCTGCCGGTGTTCGCCTTCAGCGTGCTGCCGGCCATGGCGGCGCTGCGCGTGAGCCAGAACGTCCCCCGCGGCCTCGCGCTCGCCACCCTGCTCGGCGCGCTCAGCGGCTTCGGCGGCTATCTGATCGCCTTCCTCTACGAGCTGCCCGTCGGCGCGTCGCAGACGCTGGCGGCGGCGGCCCTCGTCGTCGTCAGCGAGCTGCTGCGGCGCTCGTCGCAGGGGCGACGGCGCGATCGCTCGCCTTGAAACGCGAGCGCGCGGCGCCCTCCTTTCTGAGGGTCGTCACGCAGCGCGGCATCACATTTCATCTGTCGCATTGATCGCGAGCGGGTTATAGATCCGGGGGCTCGATCGCTCTTCAAAAGGATATCGTTATGCAGTACGGGTCGTGCATTCGCGGTGTAGGCGCCTACCTCCCCGAGGAGGTTCGCGGGAACGACTGGTGGCCGAAGGAGTGGGTCGAGTCCTGGGTGCGCAAGAACAAAGGCCCGCTGAATCGCTTGGAAGAGGCCGGCATGGCGGGGGAAGAATTCCTCCACCCGCTGCTTCGCGCGGCCTTGAAAGAGATCGAAGGCGACCCCTTCGACGGCCTGAAGGAGCGGCGCGTGGCCCCGGCCGACATGCTCCCTTCGGACATGGAGATCATCGCGGCCAAGGAGGCGATGCAGGACGCCGGCGTCAGCCCCGAGGAGATCGGCCTCGTGATGACGTTCTCGATGCCGAGCGATCACATCAGCGACACGACGGCGAACCGCGTGCACCACGAGCTCGGCCTCGTGAACGCGACGGCCTACGGCATCCACGTCTACTGCTTCTCGCTGAACGCGATGATGAACATCGCGCACCAGTTCATCGCCAACGGCGTGCACAAGTACGTGCTGCTGCTGACGTCCTGCAAGTGGTCGAACGGCCTCGACTACACCACCTCGATGTCGGTGATGTCGGGCGACGCGGCCACCGGCTGGGTGCTCGGCCGCTGCAAGGAGGGCGAGGGCTTTCTGACCGCCTCCGAGCACACCGAGTCCGAGTACCACGACACCCTCTTGTGGGTGAATCGTCCCGCGGCGCTCGCTCCGCGGAGCCCGTACGCCTTTGGCCCCGACCAGAACCAGGCCCGCCTGTTCTTCTCGGCGAACAATCCGAGCAAGGGCGCGCGAATGGTCGCTCGCATCCCCTACTGGGCGGAGATCTCGGGCACCGCCGCGCTGAAGGCCGCGGGTTGGACCGGCGACGACGTCGACCTGTACATTCCGAACGCGGCGACCGTCTGGTACGGACCGCTCTCCGCGAAGGTCCTCGGCATCAAACCGGAGGCCATCGAGGACAACATCCTCCGCTACGGCCACATGGGCGGCAGCAATCTGCCCGTAAACCTCTATGAGGCGGTCAAGCGCGGCCGCACCAAGCCCGGCACGCGCATTCTGTTCTTTGGCCACGGCGCCGGCTGCTCGTTCGGCTCTTTCACGTTCCAGTGGCCCGCTGACTGAGCAAAGAGCGAGAGCGCGCTCTCGAGAGAGAGCGAAGAGAGGGGGCCCGGCGTGCATGCCGAGCCCCCTTTCTCGTCGTGACGATTGAGCTTGCCAGGGCGTTGTCCCCAAAGAGGGACACGCGCTAGCGGTGACCGCCCGGAGCGCCCGAATGCACCTTGACGATGGGGACGATCGTCGGACCGACGAGGTTCGTCTCGTCCGCGAGGGCGTTCGGGATCATCGCTCGCGTCTCCGCCACGTTGCTCGACACGAGGTGGGTGAAGGGGCTGCCCTTGCCGAGCGGCTCGATGACGCTCAACACGGTCGGGAAGTCGTAGAGCTCCCAATTCTCCGAGACCAGCTCGATCTCGCCCGTGAGCACGCTCACGCGATAGATCGGCGACCACTTCTCCGCGTGGGGATGCGCGCCCTCACAGGCGCTTTGTCCCGACTCCGACGGCGTGCGCTGCCAGTACACCCACTCGCTGTTCGGGTGATAGTGGTCGTAGACGAGGTCACCGCTCAGGTCCGACAGGCCGATCTCGGGCGCCACCAGCGTGCCGTAGGGCTTCTCGGCGGGCGGGATGGTGTCATCGAGCAGCGTGGCGCGATCGACGGTGAAGATGCCGCCCGGCGTCTGCACGCGAATGATGGCGATCTCGTCCGTGAGGCCGACGTAGGTGACGCCCTTGAACGCGGGCATGACGGGCTCGGGGAACGGCACCCGCAGCTGGTAGGGCAGGCGGACCTTGTCCCCGTTCTCGTCGCGCACGGCCATGTAGAAGCCCGGCACCTCCTCGCCGTGGTACGTCACCGTGGAGCAGTACCCCTCGAGCCCGAAGTCGGGGGAGGTCCAGGCCATGTGGAAGTCTTCGAGCGATTCGTCCGAGACCCAGAGCGAGAACAGGTCGATGACGACCATCTCGCCGCCCGGCAGGAAGTCGAATGACGACGGAAAGGTGATCCCGTTCGGCGGCAGGTTCGGCGGATTGGTGTTCACCGGCAGCGCGTGGCTCTCGAGCAGCTCCGCCTCGAAACCCGTCGAGGGGTGGTACTGGTAGGCGTAGATGTGCAGGAAGCTCGGCATGGGGACGCCGAAGCTCTCCGAGGGCGGGCTGTCGAGCAGGACGAGCTCGCCTTGCGTGCCGCCTCGATACTCCTCCACGTTCCGGAGGCGCATGAAGAAGGGCCAGCCGAAGCCATCCTCGGGCTCCGGCAGCGAGCCCAGCGACTCTTTGGTGCGCCGGTTCAGCACATGGACCTGCGGCTCGAAGAAGCCTTCGGACACAAAGGCCACGCGCCGATCGGCGGCGACGCCGTGGACCGAGAACGCTCGCTCGAAGGAGGCGAAGACCGACGGTCCCTGCACGGCGGTGGCCTCGCCGACGGGAGTCTGTGCCGCGGCGGTAGACGCCCCTAGCAGCGCGATGAGCCCCCAAGCCCCCAGCAGCTCGACTCTATGCTTCATACTCTTTCCTCTGGTGGTGTAGCCGCGAGCGATCACTGTCTCGCAACAAGCTACACGAAGCGTTTAACCGAGGATCGAGCCGTCGCTAGAGTGTGTATGACTGAGACATCGGAAGACGCGACCGGTGTCACGTTTCGAACATCTGCACTTGACCAGGAGACGGTTGGGCGTCCCGCGGGAGCACGAGCCGTGGCCAGGCGCGCTCCGCGTGAGACAGTTCCGCTTCAGCGGTCGAGCATCGCGTCGAGCGTCCGGAATCGTCCCGCCGGGACCTTGCCCGCGGTCTCCTGCAGCCTCTTCCGCACCGTGTCCTGCGCGTCCGCGGGCACGCCGGCGAACTCGAGCGCGCCCGGCACGTCGCGGGCCTCGAACGCCTTGATATTCTTCATGAACAAGCGCAGCGACGAGATGACGAAGCGGACCGTGATGGCGTCCGAGAGGACGGCCGTCGGCATGAGCTTCAAGGCGTCACCGAACTCGGCCTGCATGCGCTGTCGCTGGGCGCTCGAGGGCCCGCCGCCGTCGGTGATCACGATCTGCCGGTACTCTCCCAGCTGGTCGCCCAGGCTCCGGTAGGCGCGGATGACGCCCTCGCCCTCCTGATCGTTCGCGGTCTTCTTGCTGTGCACGAACAGGAGGCAGTTGTTCCCGAGGTCATCGAGCAGGAGGTCCGAGCTATCGACGAACATTGGTGTCCCTTGTGTTGGCCCCGCGGGCGCACGATAGGTGAACGGCCGGGCGCGGTGAAGCTCCGCGAAACGAAGTG
>CAYLZW010000240.1:0-9154 GCA_964388085.1 uncultured Myxococcales bacterium
AGGAGTTCATCGCGTGCGAGGCGCTCTACACGGTAGCGGAGGAGCGCGGCTACGATCTCGTCATTCTCGACACGCCGCCCACCCAGAACGCGCTCGACTTCCTCGACGCGCCGGCGCGCATCCTCGGCTTCTTGGACCTCGAGGCCTTCAAGGCGTTCACCCGCCGTGCGCCCGCGCAGAGCGTCGCCGCGCGCATGGGGTTGCGCTTCCTCGACGGTGCGGCGGGAGCGGCGTCCTCGCTCTTGGCGCGCTTCACGGGGCACGAGCTGCTCGACGAGCTCGGCGAGTTCCTCTACCTGCTGCGCAACCTCTACGCGCCGCTCATCGAGCGGACGCACGACTTCGAGGCGCTCTTGCGCGGCCCGAGCACGCGCTTCGTCGTCGTCACCTCGCCGGCGCCGGGGCCGCTGACCGAGGCGCGCTTCTTCCGTCAGCTCCTCGATGAGCGCGCGCTCGGCACCGGCGCGCTCATCGTGAACCGCGTCCTGCCGCACCCGGGTGAGGCGCTCGCCGAGGCGTCCCTCGCCGAGCTCTCGAGCCTGCTGACGACGCTGGGCGTCGACGAGGCCGCGCTGCCCGCGCTGGCTGCCGACGCCGAGAGGGCCGTACGCGAGCAAGCGCTCCTCGCCGAGCGCGATCGGGCCGGCATCGCCGCGTTGGTCTCGGAGGCGGCGGGCGGCGCGCCGGTGGTGCTCGTGCCGCAGCTCGACAGCGACGTGCACGACGCGACGCGGCTCGCCGAGCTGCTGCCCTGGCTCGTGGGGGACGGCGCCGAATAGCGGCGTGGTCGCCGGAGGGCGCAGCCGTTCAGCAGCTCAGCTCACGGGCACGAGCGGCTCAACGTGCTCGCCGCGGGCCTCGAAGCGCGCACGCCAGAGCTCCTGGTCGGGCGCCTTGAAGCCGAGCACCCTGCCCGGCAGGTACTGCTTCTTGTCGTATCCGTAGACCTCGTACAGCGTGCTGAACGACGCGGCGCCCGTCGACATCTCGATGTCGTGCGGCGTGAATTGCGCCGGGTGCTCGTAGCCGGCGGCGTGCGTGACGGCGAGCATCTCGTTGCGGAACGCCTCGACGTAGCCCTGGAAGCGCGCGGCGTTCACGTCCGGATCGAGCCCACGCTCGAACCAGCGGCTGTGCGTCGCCACACCCGACGGGCAGTGTCCCGTGTGGCACTTCTGCGCCTGGATGCAGCCGATGGAGAGCATCGCCTCTCGCGCCACCCCGATGAGATCGGCGCCGAGCGCCATGGCGATGATGGCGCGGTCCGGGAAGCCGAGCTTCGCCGAGCCGATGAAGGTGATGTCGTCGGCGAGCCCGCTCTCGAGGAACACGCGGTACACGCGCGTGAAGCCGAGCTTGTAGGGCAGCGCGACGTGATCGGCGAAGGTGAGCGGCGCCGCGCCGGTGCCGCCCTCCCCGCCGTCGATGGTGATGAAGTCGGGCCCGCGACCGCTGCGCTTCATGCCCTCGGCGAGCTCGTACCAGAAGTCGAGCTGCCCGATGGCGCTCTTGATGCCTACCGGCAGCCCCGTGCGCTCGGCGATGCGCTCCACGAAATCGATGAGCTCCTTGACGTTGCCGAACTCGCGGTGGCCGTTCGGGCTGATGCAGTCGGTGCCCCGCGGCACGCCGCGCGCCTCGGAGATCTCGGCCGTCACCTTCGCCGCCGGCAACACGCCGCCCTTGCCGGGCTTCGCGCCCTGGCTGAGCTTCACCTCGATGAGCCTTATCTGCGGCACCTCGGCCACCGTGCGCGCGCACTGGTCGAGGCTGAAGCCGCCGTCGTCCTCACGCGCGCCGAAGTAGCCGGTGCCGAGCTGCCAGCACACGTCCGCGCCGAAGCGGTGGTAACGCGAGACGCCGCCTTCGCCGGTGTTGTGAAAGCAGCCCGCCAGCTTCGCGCCCTTGTTGAGCGCGCTGATGGCGTTCTTGCCGAGCGAGCCGAAGCTCATGGCCGAGATGTTGATGATGGAGTCGGGCCGATAGGGGCGCGCGCGTCCGTGCGTGGCGCCGATCACCTTGGCGCACGGGATGCGGGCCACCGTGTCGTGCTTGCTGCCGGTGTGCGCCACCTCGCCGTGCGGGAAGGTCGCGTGCTTGATGACCGGGTAGCCGATGCCGTAGAGCTGGTCGTCGGTGCCGAAGCCGAAGTAGTTGTTCTCACGCTCGGCCGAGCGATAGATCCAATCGCGCTCGCTGCGGTTGAACGGCGCCTCTTCGCGATTGCTGGCGACGATGTACTGCCGGAGCTCCGGTCCGATCTGCATGAGCAGAAAGCGGAAGTGTCCGATGAACGGGAAGTTGCGCAGGATCGGGTTCCTGCGCTGCACGATGTCGTAGAGCGTGATGAGCAGGATCGGCGCGATGACGACGAGGGCCGCCAGCAGCCAGGGGTTCAAGTCCAACACCGCGCGCAGCGACTCGTGCAGCATGTCTTTCGTCTCCTTCGGCACGCACCATGGGACGACGCATCGCGCGCCGCAAGCAACGCGCGCGCATCCCCGCGGGCTCGGTAATCGTGGCTCGCTGCCTCCTGACTCGCTGGCGCTCGGCGGCGACAAAAGCGGATACTGGTGTGAAACGCGCTCGCGCGGGTCCCCCGTGCGGCGACCGGAGGCAGCATGAGGGGCGCTTGCGCACAGCTCTCGCTCGCCGCCGCCGCGCTCCTCGTCGTCACGGCCGGCGTCGGCTGCGGCGCGGAGAGGGCCGACGGCCTCACGCGACGGGCGGCCGAGCGTCTCCCAGGCGATCCCGCGGACTTCGCGCCGCGCGCGGACGACGAGCTGCCCCCGGAGCCGGTCGCCCTCGAGTGCCTCGAGCCTCCGCGCGGCTGCAGCCACGGCAGTACCCTCGTCGCCGACGTGGTCGTTACGAGCCCCGCGGACCTCGACAGCCTGGCAGGGGTCGCCTGCCTCGGCGGCGATCTCATCATCGACGACACGGACCTGACGGATCTCAGCGGTCTCGAGACGCTCGCGCGCGTGGACGGAGAGCTGCGCATCGCGCGGAACCCGCAGCTCACGTCGACGGCGGCGCTGTCCCGGCTCGACTACGTGGGCACGCTCGACGTGAGCGGCAACCCGCTGCTGCGCGCGTTCGCGACCCGCGTGGACTACGTCGGCAGCATGTCCATGGTCGGGAATGCGGCGCTCGACGACCTCAGCGGCCTGCTCGGTCTGCGCGAGGTGGAGCAGGACCTGCTGCTCTCGCACAACCACGCGCTCCTCGATCTCGAGGGCTTCGGCTGCCTCGAGGTCGTGCAGGGCAACGTGATGGTGCGCGACAACAACGGCCTCGTCACCGTCGAGGGCCTCGAGCACCTCGCGCTCGTGTCCGGCTCCGTCACGCTCCTGCAGAACGCCTCGCTGACGACGTCTTCGGGCCTGCGCGGCCTGGCGCAGGTCGGGGGCTCGCTGGTCGTCGAGGAGAACGACGCGCTGCTGCACCTCGACGCGCTGCGCCTCGAAGCGATCGGCGAGAGCCTGATCGTGCACGGCAACGACGCGCTCACCTCGCTTCGCTCCCTCGGGCGCCTGTCGTCCGTCGGCAACGGGCTCGTGGTGTCCTGGAACAAGGCGCTGACGTCGCTCGAGGGGCTGTCTTCGCTCGAGACCATCCCGGGCGAGCTGCAGGTGGCGCACAACTGGATTTTGCTGGACCTGCACGGCCTCGAGGGCATTACCGTCGTCGAAGGCCCGCTGCGCATCGCCGAGCACCCGGAGCTCTCGTCGCTGGACGGGCTCGAGGGCCTGACGCGCGTCGGAGGGAGCGTCTACCTGTTCGGTAACGGCGCGCTCGCGCACCTCGACGCGCTGTCCTCGGTCATGGAGATCGGCGGCGAGATGCACATCTCGTACAACCCGTCGTTGGCGCGCGTGTCGCTGCCCTCGCTGCAAGGCAGCCTCGACAACTTCGGCATGTCGGAGAACTTCGCCCTCAGCGAGCTGACGCTGCCGCTGCTCAAGGAGATCGAGGGCGAGCTCGAGCTGACCGACAACGACGTCCTCGAGACGTTCGCCATGCCGTCCCTGTTGCGCGTGGGGGGCGAGCTGCGGCTCAAGCGCCAGGACGCGCTCGCCACCTTCGACCTGAGCGCGCTCACCGACATCGGCGGCGACCTGTCCATCTTCGAGAACCTCGCCCTGGCGTCGTTCGGGTTCGGCGCGCTCGAGTTCGTTGGCGCGTGGTTGAGCGTCTACGACAACCCGGCGCTCGGCGATGACACCGCCTGGCTGCTCGTCGACCAGATCGAGGCCGGACGCGGCGTCGGCGAAGCGTGTCTGTCGACGATGGCGGAGCGCTGTCCGCCCTTCATCCAGGACAACTGAGCTGCCGCGAGGCGCACGGTGCGCAGCGCACCTACACCAACACACAGCCCGCACCGGGCCGTGCCCCTCGCCGCGGCGCTTGGATACGAGGCGCCTGCTGACAAGTCGCCGACGGAACCTCCAGGCCGCTACACTTGTCGACACCCCATGCGTGCCCTCGCCGTCCTCGTCCTGAGCGCCTGTCTCGCCGGCTGTGCCACCACGGCGAAGGAGCGCGTGGTGTTCGAGCCGGTGAAGGTCGTCGTGGAGCCCACGGGGCCGGACGGCTTCGACGTGTACGACGCCAAGATGCTGTTCGCGCGCGGCCTCGACCTCATGCGTGGCGGCGAGCACCGGCAGGCGGCCGACTACTTCCGTCGCGTGCCGGCCGAATTTCCCGAGAGCGATCTGGTCATCCCGTCGCTGTTCAACCAGACCGTGTGCCACCTCGAGCTCGAGGAGGGGCAGCAGGCGCTGGTGGCCATCGACACCTACCTCGCGAAGCTGCCCGCGAACGCCGCCCCGAAGCACGAGCTCGACGGTCGCTTCAAGCGCGGCGCCGCGCTCATGCAGCTCAAGCGCTACACGGAGGCAGCCGAGGTGTTTGACGTCCTCATCGTCGAGACCACGCTGCCCGCCGACCAGGTGGAGGCGCTCGTCGACTCGGGCGTCGCCCACTTCATGCTCGAGGACCGCGTCACGGCGGAGTATCGCTTCCTGAAGGCCCGCCGCCTGCACAAGCAGGCCTCGAAGCTCGAGCGCCTGCAGGTGAAATTCTTCGTCGCGCAGGCGCAGTTCTACCTGGCCGAGATCGCGCGCCTCGAGTTCTCCGACTTCGAGCTGCGCTATCCGACCGCCGAGGAGCTCGCGCAGGCCGACGCGCCCGAGGCCATGCTCGGGCAGCAGCTCGAGACCAAGTGCCAGCTCTTGCTGCGCGCGCAGTACGCCTTCACGCGCGCCATCCGCGAAGGACACACCGGCTGGGCGAGCGCGGCGGGCTACAAGGTCGGCAGCATGTACGAGGAGCTCTACGACGACCTCGTCTCCTTGCCCGAGCCCGACGACCTGAGTGACGCCCAGAAGCAGATGTTCAAGGAGCTCATGCGCGACAAGATCCTCGTGCTGCTCGAGAAGGCCGTGAAGATCTGGCAGTCCACCGCCGAGATGGCGACGCGCACGGGCGAGCAGAACCTGTGGGTCGAGAAGACGCGCGTGAGCCTCGAGCGCGTGCGCACCTACGTGCTCTCGCAGCACGACGTGCGGAACGCCACCCTGAGCGCTGCCGAGATCAGCGAGAGCTGACGTGAGCGAGCCCACGGGAAGGGTGCTTGGCGTCGATCTCGGGCTCAAGCGCACGGGGCTCGCGGTCAGCGACGAGCTGCGCATGACGACGAGGGCGCTCGAGAACCTCACGCCGAGGAGCCGCGCGGAGGACGTCGCCTCGCTCGTGGCGCTCGCGGGCGAGCTCCTTGTGACCGACGTCGTGGTCGGCTACCCCGCGCTCCCTCGCAGCGGGGACGAAGGGCCCATGGCCAAGCGCGCGCGCGGCTTCGCGGAGGTGCTCGGGGCGGCGCTCGCTCCGGCGGGAGTGCGCGTGCACCTCGTGGACGAGGCCGGGACCTCGCTCCTGGCCGCGAAGAGGCTCGTGGAGTCGGGCGTGAAGCGCAGCAAGCGAAAGGCCGCGCTCGACTCGGAGGCCGCCCGGGTGCTGATCGAGCACTGGGTGGAGGAGCAACGCTCCGCGCTATGATAGACCACGCCGCATGAAGAGGCTGCTCGTCGCGCTCTCCCTCGTCGTCCTCGTCGCGCTGGTGGCGGGGGGCGTCACCGCTTGGGTCCTGTGGCAGGAGGTGACGTCGCAAGGCGGGCTCGCGCTCTCGCCCGAGGGCACGGGCGAGATCGACTTTGTCGTCGAGAAAGGCCAGACGCCGGCGGCCATCGCGCGCGCGCTGAAGGAGAAGGGCCTCATCGCCGACGACGTGGCCTTCTATCGCTACGCGCGCTTCGTCGCGAAGAACGCGCAGAAGCTTAAGGCCGGCGAGTACACGCTGTCGCCGTCCATGACGACGGACGAGATCCTGAGCGCGCTGCAGACGGGCAAGAAGCGCGAGCTGCGCTTCACGGTGCCCGAGGGCCTGCGTAAGGAAGAGATCGCGGACATCATCGCGGCGTCCGGCGTCGCGAAGAAGGCGGACCTCCTCGCCGCCATGCAGGACCCGGCGCTCGCGAAGGAGCTCGGCGTCCCGGACGAGGGCGCGGCCGGCCAGAAGGGCGTGCCCGGCGGCATCGAGGGCTACCTCTTCCCCGACACCTACCAGTTCCCGCCGAACACCCCGGCCGTCGTCGTGCTGCGCCGCATGCGCCAGCGCCTCGACGAGGTGGTGGACGACGAGATGCGCGCGCGCATGAAAGAGATGGGCTGGAGCCTCCACAAAGTGCTCACGCTCGCCGCCATTGTCGAGAAGGAGACCGGCCAGCCGCACGAGCGCCCGCAGATCTCGAGCGTGTTCCACAACCGCATGAAGCGCGGCATGAAGATGCAGACCGATCCGACGGTCATCTACGGCATCAAGAACTACGACGGGAACATCAGGAAGAGCGACCTGCTCACGCCGCACCCGTACAATACGTACACGATCCCGGGGCTGCCGCCGGGTCCCATCGCGTCACCGGGGCTCGCCGCCATCAAAGCCGCGCTCTGGCCGCTCGACACGAAGGACCTCTTCTTCGTCAGCCGGAACGACGGCACGCACATCTTCTGTCCGACGCTCGAGTGCCACAACGCGGCCGTCCAGAAGTGGCAGGTCGAATACTTCCGCAACAAGCGCGGCGGCTGACCTAGCAGGCTGCTGAAAAACGCTGCCTCGCTCGCTGCGCGGTGCGAAGCCCCATGATACGAGCGCTGCTACGAACCCGCGAATCCGGCAACTCTCGTCGAGAAACGCTCATGAGTCGATCCATCGATGCGAAGGCGAAGCGCTCGTCAGGCTGCTGAAAACGCCCTTGTGGCGTTTTTCAGCAGCCTGCTAGCGTTTGGATGCGGCTCCGATCCTGCCGCGCTCGTCGAGAAAGAGAACTCACCCCCCGCTACGCCACTCAGCTCAGGGAGCGTCGGTGGGAGGGCGCCAGGTGAGGTCCTTCTTCAGGCCGCGCGAGACGAGCACGCGGTTGTCGTCGGTGACGATGACCGCCTCGACGCCCTTCAGGCGCCTGACGAGCGCGAGGCCCTTCTTGGCGCCGAGCACGAACACGGCCTTCGAGAGCGCGTCCGCCTCGGCGGCGTCCTTGGCGAACACCGTGACGCTGCGCGCGCCCGTCGCGGGCTTGGCCGTGCGGGGGTCGAGCACGTCGTGGTAGCGAGCGTCGCCCGCGCGAAAGAAGCGCTCGTAGTCGCCCGTCGTCATGACGGCGCCGCCCTCCACCGTCGTGGCCGCGAAGTGACCGGGCGCGCGCGGGTCCTGGATGCCGACGCGCCAGGGTCGTTCGCCGTGGCTGCCGCGCAGGACGACGTCGCCGCCGGCCGCGATCACGAAGTCCTTCAGGCCGCGCTCCTCGAGGACAGCGGCCGCGCGCTCGAGCGCGTAGCCCTTGGCGATGCCGTCGAGGCGAACGGCCTGGGATGCGCGCTTGAGCGCTGCCGTGCGCGCGGCGGCGTCGAGCACGAGGTCCTCGTGGCCGACGAGCGCCTTGACCGCGGCGAGCTCGTCGTCGGACGGCGGCTGCCGCGCGGCGTCGTCCGACGGCGTGGCGAAGGGCCACAGCGCGAAGGCCGGCGCCGACGTCGGGTCGAAGGCGCCGCGGCTCAAGCCCGCCACGCGCTTCGCCTCCGTCAGCAAGGCGAACACCTCGGCGGAGACAACGACGGGCTCCTTGCCGGCCGCGAGGTTCAGGCGCGCGATGTCGTTGCCTTCGCGCGTGGCGTCGGTGAGCGCGGCGATGCGCTCGATCTCGGCGAAGGCGGCGTCGAGGTGCGCCACGGCGCGGCTCGCCTCCTCGTCGCCCTTGGCGACCGCCATCATGTGCACGTCGCTGCCGAAGGCCACCTTGGAGCGGCGCACCACCTGCGGCGTGAGCGGCGCGGGCGCGCTCTCGGCAGCGGGCTCGGACGCGGGCTCAGCGACCTGTGCGGCACCTTGCTCCGAGGCGGCCGTGCCGGCCTGGTCCTTGGATGCCAAAGCGGCAGCGCACAGGGTGACGGACACGAGGGAGGTGAGCAGAATGCACGAGGATCGTCGACGACAACGCATGGTTACGGCGTCTAGCATGAGGCCGGGTCGCGTGCGAGCGCCCGAGGTCTCTCGCTGCCACACTCGCTGCATCGCGCGGGCTGCACGGCACGAGGACGCAGACATTGCTACTCTCAGCCGTCGCCCGTTGATGCCGCCTCGGAAAGCGCGGTAACAGCGAAGCTCCTCGAATGCTCCTCGCTCGGCTCGTCGTCCCCATCAAGCGGCCCGAATCTGCCCCGTCACCCCTCGTGGAGAGCGCGTTGAACCAGTTCAGCACCCCCGACAGCCTCGTCGGCAAGATCGCCAGCCTGCAAAACCGCGAGCGCTTCCAGAACCTCCACTGGGAGGGGACGTTCGAGGACTACCTCCGGCTCGTGCGCGAGGACCCGCGTGTGTGTCGCACCTCGTTCCAGCGCGTCTACGACATGGTGCTCTCGTACGGGCGCGAGGAGTACATCGATTCCAAGAAGAAGGTCGTGCACTACCCGTTCTTCGACGACCCCTTCGACGACGGCAAGGACGCCATCTTCGGCCTCGACATCCCGCTCATGCGCCTCGCGAATGTGCTGAAGAGCGCGGCCATGGGCTACGGCACCGAGAAGCGCGTCATCCTGCTGC
>CAYLZW010000241.1:0-8997 GCA_964388085.1 uncultured Myxococcales bacterium
TCGAGTACGCCATCTTCCGCGACGCCGCCCAGAAGCTCGCCGGGCGCGAGTGGCTCGGCCGCGATGTGTTCTTGCGCACGGCCTCGTCCCGCGCCGAGCACAGCACGGTCAACCCCGACGACGTCCTCGGCGTGGGGCTCGAGGACTTCGACGTCACCGAGCTCATCGGCGTGCTCGAGGAGGTGCTGCGCCGCAGCAAGAAGCGCGTGGTGCACGAGGTCATCGCCGAGCGGCTGAACGTCGGCGCCCGCGTCAACGAGCTGGTCGACTTCGCCCGCGCGCGCGAGCACTTCACCTTCCACGACGTCGTGCGAGAGCTCGGCGGCTTCGACCGCCGGAACGTGATCGTGACGTTCCTGGCGGTGCTCGAGATGGCGCGCCTCAAGCTCCTGCGCGTCACGCAGCCGGCGGACGGCAACACCATCTACATCTCGCCCATCATGGAGAACCTGTTGGCAGACGACGCGATCAGCGAAGACAACAGCTTTGACGAGGACCTGCGCGACGACGCCGGCGAGGGAGCGCCGCTCGGCGCCGAGGAGCCGACATGAGCGACGGCGATGACCTGATCGCGGAGAGCCCCGACGCCGCGCCTGCCGACGCCGCGCCTGCCGAGGACGCCGCTCTCGACGAGGTGGACGTCGAGCAAGCCATGGCCGAGGAGCAGCTCACGCCCCTGGCGGAGGAGGACGGCGCGACGGAGCAGGAGGGCGTCGACTACACGCCGCGCGAGGGGCTGCTCGACACCATCGAGGCGCTCACCTTCGTGAGCCACGAGCCGATGACCGTCGCCAAGGTGCGCGAGGTCTACAAGCTCGAGAACATCGAGGTGCCGGCCCCCGAGGTGAAGCGCGCGTTCCAGGAGCTGCTCGTGCTGTGGAACGATCCCGACCGCCCGCTCGCGCGCGGCATCACGCTCATCGAGACGGGCGGCGGCGTCCGCTTTCGGACCGAGGCGAAGACCGGAAACGTCGTGCGCCGCCTGTTCGCCGAGCGCCCCCAGCGGCTGAGCCGCGCCGCGCTCGAGACGCTCGCGATCATCGGCTACCGGCAACCGCTGACGCGCCCGCAGATCGACGAGATCCGCGGCGTAGACAGCTCGGGCGCGCTGAAAGCCCTCATGGACCGCCGCCTCGTGCGCGTGCTCGGCAAGGCCGAGGACGTCGGCCGGCCGCTCTTGTACGGGACGACGAAGACCTTCCTGGAGTTCTTCGGGCTGACCTCGCTCCGGGACCTGCCGACGCTGAAGCAGATCCAGGAGCTCGACGACAGCTCGCTGCGGCCGCTCTTGCAGAACGAGGCGCGCGCGGCGGTCGTCATGGATCTGTTCGATCCGCAGAAGGACCGGCTGGTCTCCGACGAGACGGACGCGGAGGGGCGCGAGGCGCTGCTGGCGCTCGAGGCGGCGCTCGGGCAGGCGGCCGAGGTGGCGCGCAGGTCCGGGCCGGGCGCCGAGGGGCGAGGGCACGCGCAAGCGCACGGGCAGGCTGTGGGCGAGGGCGAGGGCGAGGGGCCAGCCGAGCCCGGAGAGTCGGCGAGCGACGCGGAGGTCGTTGACGCGGCCGGTCCTGACGACGAAGAGCAGGGACCCGAGGGCTGAGCCCTTGCACTCGTACCGGCGGGAGCCGGGGCGGAGGATGAGATGGAAGAGCGACTGCACAAGGTGCTGGCGCGCGCGGGCGTGGCCTCGAGGCGGGCGGCTGAGCGGATGATCGCGGAGGGCCGGGTGCGCCTGAACGGCCGCCCGGTGACCGAGCTCGGCGCGCACCTCGACCCGGACAAGGATGAGGTCTTCGTCGACGGCAGGCGCGTGCGCGTCGCGTCCGAGGGCGATCAGGAGAAGGTCTACCTGCTGCTCAACAAGCCGGCGGGCACGCTGACGACGACGAAGGACGATCGCGGGCGCAAGACCGTGCTCGACCTCGTCGGTGGCGCCGGCGACACGCGCATCTTCCCGGTGGGGCGGCTCGACTACGACGCCGAGGGCGCCCTCCTGCTGACCAACGACGGCGCGCTGGCGCACCAGCTCGTGCACCCGAAGTTCCACGTCCCGAAGACCTACATGGTGAAGGTAAAGGGCCGGCCGAAGGATCAGGACCTCGACCGGCTGCGCCGCGGCATCTACCTCGAGGACGGGCCCACGCGCGCGGCGCACGTCGAGATCGTCGAGGAGGTGAAGAAGAACACCTGGGTGGAGATCACCATCACCGAGGGCCGAAACCGCCTCGTGAAGCGCATGTTCTGGCGCATCCGCAACCCGGTGCTGAAGCTGCTGCGCGTACGCTTCGGAAACCTCACCACCGACGGGCTCAAGCCGGGCGCCTACCGCATGCTCACCAAGAAGGAGCTGCAGGGGCTGAAGGCGCTCGTGCATTGACGGCAACTCCGAGGGGCGCTGTACCCCCTCTGCGCTGTGCCCTCTCTGCGCTGTGCCTTCTCGGCAACGGTGGCGGATGGCGACAAACTCGTACTAGCGTGCCGCTCGTCCTACCCCCGAGGGAGTGCTTTCGATGAAGAACCTCATCGCCTTCGCCATCATCCTGGGCGCGCTCGTCGCCGGTGGCGGCTTTCTGATCTCCGAGCAACAGGCGCTCACCGACGCCGCGGAGTTCAAGCAGAAGCTCCACGAGATCCAGCTGGCGACCGCGCGGCAGATCCAGACCACCATCCAGGTGCCTGACGACCGCATCAAGTTCGAGCAGCACACCCTCGTGGGCACGCACCTGAAGGCCGTCGAGGACATCACCAAGTCGCACCCGAAGCAGAACTTCGAGGACGTCTACATCCTCGCGAAAGAGGCGGCGGCCAAAGAGGGCAAGAAGGACCGCGCCAAGGTGGCCGAGCAGCGCGAGCGCTACGACTACCTGAAGGAGCAGTTCGCCGTGCTGAAGGCGGGCTACAGCGCGCGCCTCACCAAGTACTCGAACGGCATGCGCTTCGACATCGTCGACATCAAGCCGGTGCTCGTCGACGGCAAGAAGGTGCTGCGCATGGACGTGTTCGTCTGGGGCCCGCCCGAGGGGCAGCTCACCTTCGGCGACCTCGAGATCCAGTTCGTGCGCGACATGGCGTTCGAGGAGCGCGGCCGCATGAAGAAGCAGAAGGCGCTCGCGAAGATCACCGGCGCCGGCCCGCCGTTCATCTTCCACGAGAACGCACACGAGTGGATCTACGAGTGGCCCCCGGGCGTCAGCGTCGGCTACTACCAGGGCCTGCCCCTGCTCGCTCCCGACGCCGTGAAGATGTCCTTCACCATGCGCTTCACCGTGCGCAGCCAGGCGGGCACCTCGGTGCCCGTCGAGCTCAAGTGGGAGAACGTCGACGTGGATCCGTCCTGGCGCGCGCCCGAGGGCTCGCCCGAGTGGGCGGACGTCGAGGTGCAAGAGGCCTCCGACGAGGAGCTGAAGGCAGCGGGCATCGCGATCGACTGAGGGGGGTCCAAAGGGCACGCCTCGGCCCTATGCCCTATGCCCTATGCCCCCGTGCCCCGCAGGCACCGGGGCCAGCGGCCAGCTACGGGAGCTTCTCCTCGAGGTCGTCGAGCGCCGCCAGGATCTTCTTGGTCTGACGGCGCAGGCGGCCGGCCTGGCGCGTCAGGTCGCGCAGGTCGTCCTTCGAGGGCAGCTGCCCCATGTTGAGCAGCCGTGCGGCGGTCTCGTCGACGCGCTCCTTGGAGCGCTGCACGGTCTCGACGGCCTTCATCATCTTCTCGGCGCGGTCGGGCGACTCCATGAGCTTGCTCATGGCCTTCATGCCGAGCTTGAGGCCTTCGTTCTTCACGCGCTTCGAGATGCTCATGTCGGGACCCTTGCGTTCCTAAGCAGGACTCCGGGAGCCTGTAGCAGCCGGGCCCGGTCGCGAGAAGCGGCTGTGGTGAAGCAGCCGTCGGAAGGCGGTCGCCACGGCTCAGGCAAAGGGCTAGAGAGGCGGCGTGCAGCTCGTGCAAACGCCTCTGCTGGTCCTCGTCAGCGCCGCGCTCGGCGTGCTGCTGGCGGCCGCCTGCACCGACGACCAGGCCCCGCTGGACGCCGGCCCGAGCGTGGCCGTGACGAGCGTGAAGCCGGGGCCGACGACGCCCGTGCTGCCGCCGCTCGTGGGCACGCCGCCCGCGGATCCGGCCGCCGCCATCGCGAAGATGCTGCCGGGCTCGTCGGGGTGGTGCGTGCAGGTCCGCAGCGTGCCCACGCGGCTCGAGGCGGACCGGATCGCCGCCGACATTCGCGCCAAGCTCTCCCTGCCGGTCACCCTCATCGAGGTCGATCTCGGCGAGCGAGGCACCTGGTGGCGCCTGTGCGCCGGCGAGGAGCCGAGCGAGGGCGCCGCCGACGACAAGGGGCGCCAGTGGACGGCCGCGAAGGGCGCGCTGCGACCCTTCATGGCCGACGTGGTCCCCGGGCAGGCCGCGTACCAGGTGCTCGAGCTGCCGCGGCAGAGCCAGCAGGCCGCGTCGGCGGAGCTGGCCCTGGCGCTCTTGCGGGCGCGGCCGGACGACGACCGGCGGCCGGTGCTGTTGCGCTCCGGAGGACAGGCGTTCGGCGCCGTGACGCTCCCGCCCGACGCCGTCGGCCAGACCGACGTCGCCGTCATCGCGCGGGACGGCCGCGTGCTCAGCTACGCGGTGGCGAAGGCGCCGCCGGGCTGTGAGTCCTGCCGCGCGGCGCTGTCGCACGGCACGCCGAGCCGCCGCCTGCTCAGCGCAGGGGACGTGGTGAACGCGCCCGGCGCCGAGCTGCTCGTCGAGGAGCGCAGCGGTGACGACGACGCCGTGCTGAGCGTGTTCGCCATCGAGGGCGGCGCCCTCGTGCGGGTGGCCTGGTTCCTCCTCGGGACCTCGACGGCGAACCTGCGCGTGCTCGGGGACGCGCGCGCGCTCGACGCCGACGGCGAGCCCGGCGACGAGCTCGCCCTCATCCGGCTCGAGCTGCCCATCGTGGAGAACCGGCTGTGCGCGCTGCGCGAGCGCGTGGAGGTGCTGGACCTGCGCCGCTCGCCCCCGCGCAAGCTCGACGTCACCTGGGCGAGCACCATGGCGGTCGCGGAGGAGTCCGGCGGCGCGCAGCCGACCAAGCGGCTCATCGCGGCGCTCGATCAGCTCGGTGACGAAGAGGCCGCCACGCGCGTGTGCGCGGCCTACCTGAAGACGGGACGCGACGCGACGCTCGCCAGCCTGTGCATCGCGCGCGTCGGCGAGCTGCTCGAGCGCGGTCGGCTCGTCGCCGCCGTGAACGCCGCCGGGCTGCTCTCGGAGGCCGCGGAGGCCCTGCGTCCCGTGGTCGCGGGTCCGTTCTATCGGGCCGCCTCGGGGCTCGATGACGATCCCCGCCTCGCGGTGGCCAGCGGCGACTGCGTGAGCGCGCCGCTCATCGCGGACGTGCAGGGCAAGCGGCTCGAGCACCTCGTGAAGCTCGCGCGGGTGCGCGCCAAGGAGCGCGTGCTGTTGGCGGACCTCCTGCCCGAGGTGTTCCTCACCGGCGCGCGTGACTTCGGAGCAGCCGCCCCCGTCGGGCAGCTCACGGCGTCGTGGCTCGCTCGCTTGAAGGAGCAGCTCCCGGCCCGAGCGGCGACCGTCGAGGCGCGGCTCAGCGCCCTCCCGGAAGGGAGCGGCGGCGCCGCGACGCCGCCCTCGAACGCTCCGCGCGCGGTCTCCACCGGCACGCCGCCCTCGCCAGCGCCCGCTGCCAAGCCCGGCGGCTACATCCACATCGAGGTGCACGACGAAGAGGGAGCGGGCGGCGCGGACGACGACGACAGCACCTTCGGCAACCGCGGAGAGGAGAGCCCGTGAAGCTGCCGAAGATCACCGCCAACATGGTGACGCTGGTGCGCATCGCGCTGCTGCCGATCCCCATGGGCATCCTCGTCTGGGGCGACATCTTCTGGATCTGGATGGCGACCATCTTCGCCAGCGCCCTCGGCGCCACGGACGCGGTGGACGGCTACCTCGCCCGCCGCGACGGGCCCACCGTGCTCGGCTCCCTGCTCGACCCGGTCGCGGACAAGCTGTTCTTCGCCGCCTTCCTGCTGCCCATCACGGCAAAGCACCACTCGCCGCTGTGGGTGGTCGCGGTCATCTTCCTGAGGGAGCTCCTCATCACGGCGCTGCGCAGCTCCGTGGAGCTGCGGCACGAGCGCCTGAAGACGAGCCAGCTCGGCAAGCTCAAGACGGTGGTGCAGATGGGCGGCCTCGCCATCTACGTGTTCCTCGTCTACACACCCGACCCCTTCCCGCGCGTGCTGAACGCCATCGGCGCGGTCAGCCTCGTCGTCGTGGGGCTCATCTTCCTGTTGCGGAAGCGGAAGGTGCCGTTCTGGGTGCTGTCGACCATCCCGCTGTGGTCGATCGTGGTGGTGCTCACCTTCGTCCTGTCCAGCGAGGCCGTCGCGTTCTGGGTGTTCGTCACCATGGCGGTCATCACGTGGGTCAGCGGGGCCGATTACCTGGTCGGCGCCGCTAAGGTGTTCCGCCAGACGGGCCTGCGCCGGAACGACGTCGCCAAGCTGTTCTGGGCCATCGCCAACAGCGCGATGCTGCCGCTCGTGTACTGGCATCCCGAGGCGCTGTTCCCGGTCATGATCACGCTCGCCGCGCACCTGGCGCTCGGCGGCATCGACAACATCGTGACCGCGGAGAAGAAGGTCACGGTAGCGCACGGCTTCATCGTGCCGTCCCTGCTGTCGCTGGCCGCGCTCGCGACCTCGTTCGTCATCGAGCCGGGCGAGTGGCTCGTCGTGGTGGCGGCCTCCAGCGTGGCGGCGCTCGCGGGCGTGGTCTCGGCAGGGGTCGCGTTCGTGCAGCACAAGGAGCTCTTCATGCCGGGCGCCGAGCACGCGCCCCTCACGGAGGCCGGCGATGGCTGACGGCGGCGAGGTCCGCGTCCGCTGGGACGAGCACGAGGGCGCGCGCACGGGCGTCGCCGTGCTCTCGCTCAACCGACCGGAGCGCCTGAACGCGCTGACGGTCTCCATGGGAGCGTCCTTCGAGGCCGCGGTCACCGCGCTCGGCACCGAGCCCGACCTGCGCGCGGTGGTCCTGACGGGGGAGGGCCGGGCGTTCTCCGCCGGCGGCGACCTCGACTTCCTGGAGCGCCGGGCGGCCGCCGGACCGCAAGAGAACGCCGAGGAGATGCGCGCCTTCTACCGCCGCTTCCTGGCCCTGCGAAGCCTGCCGGTCCCGGCGCTGGCGGCCGTCAACGGCCCCGCGATTGGCGCCGGTATGTGCCTGGCTCTCGCTTGTGATCTGCGGGTTTGCGCGCGAAACGCGAAGCTCGGCCTCACCTTCGTGGGGCTCGGCCTCCACCCCGGCATGGGCGCCACCCACCTGCTGCCCACCCTCGTCGGCCACCAGACCGCGAGCCGCCTCTTGCTGACCGGGGACGTCATCGACGGCGACGAGGCCCTCCGCCTCGGCCTGGTCGCGGAGGCGGTCGACACCGAGGACGTGCTGCCGCGAACGCTGGAGCTCGCCCGCCGCATGGCTGCCGCTGGCCCCGTCGCCGTCCGCTCGACCGTCCGCTCCCTGCGCATGCTCGCGGACGAGGGCCTCGAGCGAGCGCTCTGGCGCGAGGCCGACGCTCAGGCACACTGCTACTCCACGGCCGATTTGCGTAGTGGAATCGAGGCTGTGCGAACGAAGTCGAAGGCTGTGTTTGAAGGTTACTGAGGGCCCGCGTCCGCGACCACAGAGTTCCCGCCCCTTCGAGGCGCTGCGGAAATTCCCCGTCCGGTTTTTTGGAGCCAGGCGGTTCCAGCGGTACTCACAAAGCGCCCGGCGGAGTCCGCCGGCACCCTTTGGAGGCCGCGATGAAGATTCGCTGTGAGAGCTGCCGTACCCGCTATGACATCCCGAACGAGCGCGTCGCTGGGCGGGTGCTGAAGGTCCGCTGTAAGCGCTGCGAGCACGTCATGGAGGTCATCGGGCCGACCGCGGCGTTCGACGCCGGCTGTGATCCGATCCCGCCGACGCTCACGAGCGTGCAGGCCTACGGCTTCCAGACGGCGCTGACACAGGGCGACGCCACCGTCGTCACGACGCCCTGGAGCTACGTCCCGCTCGAGAGCCAGCCCATCTGGTGGGCCGCGATTGGCGGCAAGCCGCACGGGCCCTACACGCGCGATGAGGTCATCGAGCTGTGCGGGCGCGGGGACGTTCACGCGCGCACCCGGCTGTGGCGCGCGCCCTGGAGCGAGTGGGAGCGCATCTGCGAGCACGCCGCCCTCGGCTGGGCCTACGAGGCCGTGGTCGAGCGGGTCGGCCGCGATGTCGCCGCGCTGCACACCGAGCAGCACACGGACGTGTTCGCGAGCGCCGGCCTCGTCAGCGACGGTGAGCACTACTTCCCGGACCCGACGCTCAAGAGCGGCTGGGTCGTGCTCGACGAAGAGACGCAGCGCTACCTCGAGACCTGCGCCGCCCGCGGCTGGCAGCTCGAGGAGGACGACGCCGCCGCGGCCGCCCGCTTCGGCAAGCTCTCGCTCGTGGAGGCGAGCGCCGGAGCGCCTGTCGGCGTGAGCGAGCGCGGCTCGGTGGTGCCGGCGCTGGCGGCCGCCTGCGCGGCCTTCGTGCTCGGCGTCGCGGGGACGTTGCTGCTGCTCGAGTCCCAGCTCGAGGGCATCGGCAAGCTGCTGGCCTGAGCCCGGGCAGGTGCAGCGGGAGCCCACGCATGCCGGTGGCTCCCTGGCCCCGGGCACGGTATGTCCACCCGTCGCTCGCTCGAGTCTTCCACGGTGGAGGAGAGCGCGCGCGGAGTGAGGTCCCATGCACGCTCGGTCCGGAGCCCTCGCGGCCATCGCCGCCCTCGTCGTCGTCATGAGCAGCGGAGCGGCGCACGCCGGCTACTACATGGAGCACGAGGCGGTCATGCCGAACCCTCAGACCATGCAGCCGATCCGCACGACGATCCGCTCCTGGCACGAGGGCCGCCGCTTCAAGCGCCAGAGCCCGCTGCGCAACGAGTTCGTCGTCATCGACCTCGACAAGGGCGAGGTCGTCGGCATCAA
>CAYLZW010000242.1:0-8894 GCA_964388085.1 uncultured Myxococcales bacterium
GCACCACCAAGCAGAACGCGCGCATCGAGCGGGCGGAGGCGCTCATCGACGAGGTCAAGGGCGACGTCGAGCGCCAGCGGCAAAAGAGCGCCGAGCTCGTGCGTGCCAAGGCCGAGCGCCTCGCGAAGACCATCCTCGAGCTGCGCCACGTCACGGTGGCCTTCGGCGAGCGCGTGTTGGTCGCCGACCTCACCCTCACCCTCGTCGAGGGGGAGCGCTGGGGCCTCGTCGGGCCGAACGGCGCCGGCAAGACCTCGCTCTTGCGCGTCGTCACGGGCGAGCTCGCGCCGACGAGCGGCGAGGTGAAGCGCGGCGGCAAGACCAGCTTCGGGCTCTTCGATCAGCATCGTCGCTCGCTCGATCCCGACGCCACGCTCGACGAGGTGCTCGCCGACGGCGGCGACTGGGTGGTCCTCGACGACGAGAAGGTGCACGTGTGCACCTACCTTGAGCGCTACCTGTTCCGCGGCGACGATCGGCGCCGCAAGGTCTCGACGCTCTCGGGCGGCGAGCAGAACCGCCTCCTGCTCGCGCGCCTTCTGAAGCAGGGCGCCAACTGCCTCTTGCTCGACGAGCCCACCAATGATCTCGACGTCAGCACGCTCGGCCTGCTCGAGGACGCGCTGCTCGAGCACCCGGGCGTGGCGCTCATCGTCAGCCACGACAAGAGCTTCCTGGACCGCGTGTGCACCGGCATCTTGGCCTTCGAGGGCGAGCGCGTGGTGCCGTACCAGGGCGATTACACGACCTACCTGAAGCTGAAGGCCGCGCAACAGGCGCGCGAGGCGTCGTCGTCGTCAGCGACGCTGTCCGCGGCACAGGGCGCCAAGGGCGACGCGGACGGCGCCGGGGCGGCCGAGGCCTCGCGCACCGAGCGCAAGCGCAAGCGCACCTTCAAGGAGCAGCGCGAGTATGAGCGCATCGAGCAGGACGTGCTCACCGCCGAGGCCCGCCGCGAGGAGCTCTCGGCGCTCTTGCAGGGGCCGGCGGGCAGCGATCCCGGCCAGGCCACGCAGCTCGCCGAGGAGCTCGCCGCCACCGAGGCCGACGTCGAGCGCCTGTACGCCCGCTGGCAGGAGCTCGAGGGGTTTGGCGCGTGAACACCGAGCCGAGCATGAACGCGCTGGAGCCGACCGATCCCGAGGGCCGCTTCCTGGACGTCCCCGGCGGCCGCGTGCACGTCGTCGTCGAGGGGCCGGCGGACGGCCCGGTCTGCCTGCTCGTGCACGGCGCTCCCGGCTCGGTGCGTGACTTCCGCTACCTCGGCCCCGAGCTCGCCGCGCGCGGCCTCCGCGCCGTGCGCGTCGACATGCCCGGCTTCGGCGCCACCCCTCTCGAGGTCTGGCCGGCGCTCGACGCGCGCGGCCGGGCGGCCTTCGTGCACAACGTCGGCGCGCGCTTCGCCGAGCGCTACGCTTTGCTCGGGCACAGCATCGGCGGCTCCGCTTGCCTCGTCGCGGCGGGGCTCTACGCCGACGAGATCCGCGCGCTCGCGCTCGTCAACAGCGTCGGGGTGACGCGACATCGCGGCATGCGGGTGCCGGAGGGTGTCGCCCGCCTCCTCGACGACGCGCTCGCGCTGCCGAACGTGGGGGACGCGCTGCAGGGCGTGCTGCGCTCGGCCATGCGCGAGCTCGGCTTTCGCGAGGCGGACGTCGCCGCGCTCACCTCCGACAGCTTGCGCGTGCACATGCGCATCGTGGGCGGCCTCGACTTCCCCCTGCACCGGGCGGCCGCGCGGCAGGTGCGCTGTCCTTCGCTGGTGGTCTCGGCGGCGGACGATCCGCTGGTGCAGCCGCGCGTCAGCCAAGCGCTCGCCGACGCGCTCTGTGGCCGCGCGCTACAGCGTCATCTCCAGCTCGAGACCGGCGGCCACTATCTGCAGAAGCACGCGGCGCGCGACATCGCCGTGCAGCTCGCCGAGATGCTTACCCCCCCCGACCCCTCGCGTTGATCCCCCCTCGCGCCTTGCCCTGTGAGCGCACAGGCCGCGATCATCGGCCGACTTGCCCATTCGCGGGCCCTCAGCGACGCAGGGTCTTCTTGAGCTGCTCGACGAGCTTGAAGTACGTGTTCCGATCGTAGGGCTCGTTCAGGATGTGGAAGTCCTTCTTCGAGAGCCCGACGCAGCCGAAGCAGTAGGTGCAGTCCGAGCACGACTCGCACTGCTCGAGGTACTTCGAGCCGATGCAGTTGACGCTGGCGGTGCAGTAGGCACAGGAGTGACAGTTCTCGCAGCCTTTACAGTGCGTGCTGAGCGAGCACGAGTCGCAGCCTTCGCAGTGCGTGCAGCGGTAGCAGCTGTCACAGCCCTTACAGAACATGCAGCTGCCGCAGTGGCGGCAGTCGTCGACCTGGAAGCTGGCGGGGTTCTCGCCGGCCGAGCGGTACTCGCTCTTCAGCTCGGCGAGCGAGCGCTCGAACTCGCGCGGCTCGATCATGCGTTGCTCCGATCCCATGACGCCCTCGCCTACAGCTCGAACTGGACGAGCGCGACCACGCGGTTGTTGTCGAGATAACGCGGGCTCTCGCGCAGCTCGGGGTCGAGCTCGGCGTGCTCGGTGAGCATGGTGCCCTCGAGGATGAACGCGAGCCGCAGCGGGGTCGGCGGGTCGTAGCGCACGCTGATGGTGTTCTCGATGAGCTGGTCGTCGGGATCCGAGAAGTAGGGATCGAAGTAGCTGAAGCGGTAGCCGGGCTTGAAGCCGAACAGGGGCAGACCGAAGGGCTCGTCGAGGACGATCCAGCCCGTCAGGCCCGCCGACTGGTCGGCCGCGTTCGGATCGCTCGGGTTTGTGAACGCGTCGTCGAAGGAGACGCGGCGCCAGACGCCCTGCGCGAGCAGATCGATGCCGAACACGTCGAGGCGCACGTCGCCGGCGAGCAGCAGATGGGTCTCGCTGAACTGGTTCGGCAGCTCGCCCGTGGTGCGCGGGTTCAGCTGCGCGGCGACCCCGGCGCCGACCCAGTCGCCGAGAGAGGCGCCGAGGCGCGTGAACAGCGCCGGCAGCTTGTTGTCGTTGCCGAGGTGGTTCTTGTCGTTGCCGTTTGTGACGGCGAGGCGGTAGTCGAGGTTCACCGGCCCGACGGGCGCCTGCTTGGCGCCGAGCACGACGCCGATCTGGCGATCGGGGCCGAGGCCGTCGACCTCGAAGCCGCGGCCGGGGCGGACGCCGTCGGTGGCGACGCTGCGCGAGGTGAAGTTCAGCACGCTGCGCGAGACCTGGCTCTCGTAGTCGAAGGGCATGAACTGCTGTCCGACGGCGACGAAGAAGTAGTCCGACGGGACCCAGGCCACGTACGCGTCGCGCGCGGCGCCGAGCAGCGGCTGCACCGGATCGTTCACCTTGGCGCCGGGCGCCACGCTCGCCATCTCGAGCACGAGGCGGGCGTAGAAGCGATTTTGGTAGCTCGTCTCGAAGCCCACGCGCGCCTGGTCGAGGTAGAAGCCGTCGTTGTGCCCGACGAAGAGCACGTCGTCGTCGGGCTGGATGAGCTCATAGCCGGCGCGCAGGCGCAGCGACGGCCAGAAGGCGAAGCCGTTCGCCTCGAGGCAGGGCACGTCGCCCGGGCACAGCGGCTCGCGCGGCTCCTCGGAGGCGCTGGGCGCTTCGGCCGCGTCGTCGGCGGGGGCGCTCGGAGGGGCAGGGGGCACGGCGGGGGCTTGCGCGGCCGGGGCTTGCGCGGCGGGGGCTTGCGCGGCGGGCGCTTGCGCGGCGGGCGCTGGAGCCGCGACGGCCGCGTCGGCGGGTGCCTCGCTCGCGGGGACGTCGCCCGCGACGTCGGTGTCCGGCGCTTGCGCAGCGTCGGCGTCGGCGGGCGCCTCCGCGGGCGCGGCTTCGGCCTCCGCGGGCGCGCCTTGGGCGAACGCCGCGGAAGAAGCCAACAGCAAGGGAAGGGCGAAGGTAGAGCGCATCGTCGAGGCCTCCCGCATGGGGCCGGACTATGAGCGAAATAGCTGCGCGCAGCAACGTCGGTACAGCCGCATCAGCGCGCGCTCACGATCCCTGCGCGAGACGCGCGAGCGCCACCGTGTACAGCTCGGCGAGCTCGTCCAGCTCGCCGAGCGTGATGTGCTCGTCGGCGGCGTGGATGCGGTTGTGTTCGCCGCGCTTGCCGGGACCGAAGGTGACCGAGCCGGGGGCGGCCTTGGCGTAGGTGGTGCCCGAGAGGGTCACGGGGGCGCCGTCCTCGCCGGTGACCTGCTCGTAGGCCTCGACCAGCCCGCGGATGATCGCGCTGTCCTCCTCGACGAGGAAGGGATCGAGGCCGCCGCCCTCGACGCGCAGGGTGTAGGGCGCGCCGGGGTGGTGCGCGAGCGCGTCCGAGAGCGCGCGCTCGACCGAGGCCACGACGTCCTTGGCGCTGCGCGGGGGCGGCCAGCGGACGTTGAGCGCCAGCGTGCAGCCGCCCTGCTCGTCGCTGCGCGCGGTGCCGAGGTTCACCGTCGAGGGAGAAAAGCGCGGGTGCGCGTCGGGGACGCCGAGGCGCTCGCCCGACACCGTGGTGCCGAGCCGCTCGTCGACGACCTCGAGCAGCGCGACGCAAGGCGTGCGCACGAGGCCGGCCTCACGCGTGAGGAAGCGCAAGAGATCCGCGAGCGCGTTGTGGCCGGCGGCGGGATCGGCGCCATGCGCGGCCACGCCCTGCGCGCGGACGACGACGTCACCGCCCTGCTGGACGACGACGAGGCGCATGCCTTCGGCGGCGGCGGCCTCTTCGCTGAGCGCGCGCGCGAGCTCGGCGGCGCTCTGCCCGACGGGGCCGAGCCGGGCGCTCGCGCTGGCGGGGACCTGGTTCGCCACCTCGCCTCCGTGCAGCGCGCGCAGCACGGCGCCGCTCGCTACGGCGCCCGCCGTCGGGCCGCCTTTGGCCGTCTCGGGCGCGGCGGGCGCGCCGTTCGCCGTCAGCCGGATGGTGCTGATGCCCTTCTCGCCGACCCCGACGGGGAACGCGCCGTCGGCGACGAAGAGCGCGCTCGGTAGGCCGCGTGCCTTCTGGTAGCGATCGATGCCGTCCCAGTGGGTCTCTTCGCTGGTGCCGACGATGAGCACGGGCGTGTGCACGAGGGGAGCGCCGCTGTCCTTCAGGGCCGCGAGGGCGAACAGCGCCGCCACCAGGGGGCCTTTGTCGTCGAGCGCGCCGCGGCCGATGACGCGCTCGCCCTGCACGACGCCCGCGAAGGGGTCGACGCTCCAGCCGGGCTCCTCGGCAGGGACGACGTCGGCGTGCACGAGCACACCGATCTTGGCGCGCGCGCCGGGGACGCGGCGCTCGTTGAGCCTCACCTCGTAGGCGACGTGATCGACGTGATCGAAGGTCAGCCCGAGGCGCTCGGCGCGCGCCTTGAGGTCTGCCTCGAAGGCGTCGAAGGCGGGCCCGCGACCGGGCTCGGCGACGTCCCCGGCGTTCACCGTGCGGTGGCGGAGGAGGCTCGCGAGGGCGTCGACACGCTCGGATCGTCGGTGCGCGCGCGCCCAGGTGCCGAGCAGCACCGTGCCGATGTCGCCGCGCGGGCCGGCGAGCAACATGCGCACGTCGTCGGGCAGCAGCGCCGCCGCGGCCTGCACCTCGGGGTCCTCGTCGGCGGAGAAGGCCGCGCGCGCGCGCGCGACGTAGGCCAGGAAGGGCTCGTGCTCCTCGGCAGGGAGCGGCAGGAGCGCCTCGCGGAGCTTCTGCTTGAGCGCCAGGGTCGGCGCCGGAAGCTCCGCGCTCCGCACGCGCTCCGGCGCGACCGCCCGATCGGACGCGCACGCGACGGACACGAACAGGCAGAAGAGACCGAAGAGGCAGAGGAGGAGCGAGGGGGCGGCGCGGGCGGAGCGGCTCATGCCGCGTCATACAACAGGCGCGGCCTCAGGGAGACTGGGTCGCGATGCCGAGGCGGGGGAGGCCTTCGCTCTTGGCCAGGTCGACGACCTCGACCACGCGCCGGTGCGGCACCTCGGCGTCGGCCTGCACGATGACGCTCGCGCCCGGGCGTCGCTCTTTGTGCTCGCGCATCCGGCGCCGCAGCTCGTCGAGCGAGACGGACTCTCCGGCCACGACGATGTCGCCGGCTTCGGTGAGCGCCACGATGAGATCGGTCGGCGCCACCCGCAGGTCCGCCGAGGAGGCCTCGGGCAGGTCCACCTGCAGCCCGGCGCTGTCGGAGAAGCTCGTCGTCAGCAGGAAGAACAGCAGCAGAATGAAGATGACGTCGACGAGGCTCGTGACGTTGATCGAGCTCAGCTCGCGGCGGGATTCGCGCGGGGAGGAGAACCGCATGTCGAGGAAGCTAGCAACTCTCCGCCCGCCGCCGGTAGGGCAAGGAACGCGCGCGAGGCGGGCCAACCCGAGGCCGATTCGACCGCGGGGCCGAGGGACGCGTATCCTGTGAGCCGGCCCTTCGCGTAGCGCTTGCGCGAGCGCCGGAGGCCCTTCGCGTAGCGCGTGCGCGAGCGACAGAAGCAGCAGTTCATGAGCGACCCGCGAGATCGACCGAGCAAGCGGCGCCGGGAGCGAGCCCGTCAGGCACAGGTGCGCCCGCTCGACGACGCGGCGGTGTTCCCCGAGGGCGGCCTGCCCTTCGCGCGCTATCACCTCCTGAAGCGGCTCTCGTACGGGGGCATGGGCGAGATCTTCCTCGCCAAGCACGACGGCATCGGTGGCTTCTCGAAGCTGCTCGTCATCAAGCGCCTCTTGCAGCACTACCGCGGCGACGACGACGTCGTGGCCATGTTCTTCGACGAGGCCAAGCTGCAGGCGCTCATGAGCGATCGGCACATCGTGCAGATCTGGGACATGGGCAAGGTCGCCGACCAGTACTTCATCGCCATGGAGTACGTCGAGGGCACGAGCTGGCGCCGGCTCGGGGAGCGCTTGCAGCAGCGCGGCGAGCGCATGCACGCCGCGCACGCCGTCGATCTCGTCGTGCAGGCCTGCCGCGGCCTCGGCTACGCGCACAACCTGGCCGGGCCCGACGGCCAGCCGCTCTCGCTCGTGCACCGCGACGTGAACCCGCAGAACGTCCTCGTCAGCTTCGCCGGCGAGTGCAAGCTCATCGACTTCGGCATCGCCAAGTCGGAGATGAGCGGGCACCACACCGAGACCGGCACCATCAAGGGCAAGTTCGCGTACATGTCCCCCGAGCAGGCGCGCGCCGAGCCGCTCGATCGGCGCAGCGACATCTTCTCCATGGGCATCTGCCTGTACGAGATGCTCTCGGGCAGCAATCCGTTTCACCGCAAGAACGTCGTGCTCTCGCTCGAGGCCATCTGCGAGCAGGCGGCGCCTGCCCTCGAGGACGTGCGGCCCGACGCCGCGGCGCTCTCCCCCGTGGTCGAGCGTTGCCTCGCGAAGAACCCCGACGAGCGCTTCGCGAGCTGCGCCGAGCTCGAGGACGCGCTCGTCTCGCTCTACCTCGACGGTCTCTTTGGCGAGCCGCCCGAGTCGCTCAGCGAGCTCTTGCAGCGCCTGTTCGAGGAGGACATCGAGGAGCAGAGCGCGTTCTTGCGCCAGCGCGGCTTCTCGTCGTCGACGCTGAGCCGCGGCGGGGCGTCCTCCGACACGGGCAGCTTGTCGCCCTTCGGCGCGTCCGGCGACGTCACCAAGCGCGCGCTCGTCAGGCGATCGCAGACCGGCTCGGCGCCCGCGCACCTCAACACGAGCAGCGAGCCGAGCGGGGAGCGGACGCGCGCCGAGCGGAGCCGGAGCGAGCGATCGAGCCAGGGAAGGCGCGGCGCGGGGCGATCGAACGGGGGCACCGCGAGCGGCGAGAGCCCGGACACCCACCCGACGGCGACGCTGGCGCTCGCGTCGTTGCCGTCGCGCTCGCTGGCGCCGTCCGCCGATGGCTCGCTGCCCTTCGCTTCGGCGGAGAGCGTGCCGAGCGCCGAGGGGGCCTTCGCCGAGGACACCGAGGTCCCCGAGGGCGCGGCGCAGGCCGGCGCGCCGAGGAGCGCCGGCCGCATGGCGGCCCGCCTCGCCCTCCTCGTCGTCGTGGCGCTGCTGCTCGCGGTGGCCGGCGGGCTCGTGCTGTTGGCGTCGTCCGACGCGAGCACGCTCGACGTGCTGCTCGCGAAGCTGAGCGCGAGCGGCGATGACCCGGCCGCGGACGCGCCGCGGGAGGCGAAGGCGCCGGACGCTGGCCCGACGCTGTTGCTGGCGCTCCCAGGCGACGACGTCATGGCGCCGGCGCCCGACGCTGGACACGCCACGCAGCAGGCGTCGCCCGACGCTGGACACGCCGCGCAGCAGGCGCCCGACGCTGGACCCGCCAGGGAGCAGGCGCCCGACGCCGGACACGCCGGCGAGCCGCCGGCCGCACGGGAAGAGCCCGACGTCGCCGCCGCTGACGACCCGCCGCCGGACAAGCGCCAGCCCGACAGGCGCAAGACGAGCAAGCGTGCCTCGAGCCGCGCGCAGCGAGGTGATCGCGTGCAGCGGCAGCCCGCGAAGACCGAGGAGCCGGCCGCGCCCGAGGCCGAGCGCGTCGGTGTCTTGACCCTCAACGCGGGCGGCCCGTTCACCATTCAGGGCAAGGGCGTTCGGCGCCGAAACATCGCCAAGCTGCCGCTGCTCGCGGGCGAGGACCGCACGCTCACCGTCAGCGGCGGCGCGCTGACCGTGAAGCTCCGGGTGAGCGCGGCGGACGGCGTCGTGGACGTGCGGGTCGACACCGAGCCGTGGGCCATCGTGCGCGCCAACAACATCGGTCGCGGGCGCACGCCACAAGCGCTGCGCGTCCTCGCCGGGGAGCCCGTGCAGCTCGTCTTGAAGCACCCCGAGGCGGGTGAGATGAAGGTGACGCTCGGGTTCTCCCGGACGACGAGATAGGTGCTATTAGGGCAGCATGAGCCACCCGCTGAAGCCGCGCTTCGACGCCATTCGCCGCGAGCTCGAGCAGAAGTTCC
>CAYLZW010000243.1:0-8864 GCA_964388085.1 uncultured Myxococcales bacterium
AAGGCGAGGGTGAAGGCGAGGGTGAAGGCGAGGGTGAAGGCGAAGGCGAGGGTGAGGGTGAAGGTGAAGGCGAAGGCGAAGGCGAAGGCGAGGGTGAGGGTGAGGGCGAAGGCGAAGGCGAAGGCGAAGGCGAAGGCGAAGGCGACGACGAGCCCGAGCCGCCGCCGGCCGGTGGTTGTAGCTGTGACGCCGCCCAGCCGGCGAACACGGCAGGCTTCGCGCTCTTCGGCCTGGCGCTCCTCGCGCTGCGCCGTCGTCGTCGCTGAGCGAGCGTAGGCACGCTGCCGAGACGGCCTCCGGGGGAAACCTCGGGGGCCGTTTCTCTTTGCAGAGCGAAGGGTGGGGCAACGAACGGCTCGAGGAGCCTCGCTCAGGGGGAGGGAGCGGTGTCCGGTTTGGTCTCGTCCGCCTTCACCTCTTCGGCCGGCGCGTCGTCGGGCGCCGCCTCGTCGAGGCCGAGCAGCTCTCGGACCGCGCGCTTGTCGTCCTGGTCGCGGGCGAGCCTGAGGTAGCGGAGGTAGTGGCGCTCGGCGGCGTCCGTGTCGCCGGTGAGCGAGGTAGCGATGGCGAGCCGCCGCACGGCCACGTCGTGGTCGGGGGCCTCCGCGAGCACCTGCTCCAGGAGCGGGATGGCGGCCGCCGGATCTCCCGTACCGATGAGCGCGCTCGCGTCCGAGAGCTTCTGCTCGAGCGGCGTCGGCGCTGGGGCCGCTGGGTACGTGTACGCGGCCGCGAGCCCGACCCCCGCGCCCACGACGAGCGCGGCCGCGAAGCCGATGACGCCTCCGCGCCGCTCGGGAGCGTTGAGGGTGTAGGGCTCCTCGTCCTCCGAGACGAACACGAGCGGACGGGAGCCCGAGTGTTCCGGGGCGGCGTTGGCGAACGCGCGCGGTGCGTCGTCGAGGGGGGCGAGCTCCGGCAGCAGCTCCTCGGCGGGTGCGTCGATGAGGGCGCCGGCGACGAGCGGTGGCTCCTCTTCGGGCGCGGACGGCTCGAGCGCGGACGGCTCGGGCGCGGACGGCTCGGGCGCGGACGGCTCCGGCGCGGACGGCTCGGGCGTGATCGGCTCGGCGGCGCTCGCCGCGGGGAGGTCATCGAGGCTCGGCGGCGTGAGCTGCGCGCCGGACCGATCGAACAGCTCCTCGAGCGGCCGGTCGGCGAAGCGCGGCTGCGCCTCCGCCTGGGTGACCTCCGGCAGCTCCTCCCGGTCCGCCACCTCGACGTCGAAGGCGCCGGTCTCTGCGCGGGCGGTCGGCTCGCTCGCGGGCTGCGCGAGCGCGCTCGTGTCGTGATCGCCGGTGCGGAAGGCGGCGGCGCGC
This sequence comes from uncultured Myxococcales bacterium, assembly GCA_964388085.1. Classification (GTDB taxonomy): domain Bacteria; phylum Myxococcota; class UBA727; order UBA727; family CAYLZW01; genus CAYLZW01. Next base: position 1,320 of record CAYLZW010000243.1, read on the forward strand.
AACAGGTCTGCCGGCACCTCCTGCACGAGGGTGCCGTCCGAGAACCACGGCTCGGCGGCGGGGCCGGCGGACCGGCCGGGGATGGGCTCGAAGGACGGCTCCCACGAGAGCCCGCCCTGCTCGCCGAGCTCAGTGGCGTCGCCGAAGGGCAGATCGTCGTCCGGGCCTCCGGCGAGGGGCGGGGTGGTCGGCTCCGTCTCGGCCCCGCGCGGGCTCGGCGCGGCTGCCTGCGTCACGTCATCGTCCGCCGCCCGCGGCAGCTCGGCCAGCGGCAGATCGGGCAGCGACGCGGGCGGGGGCGTCGTCAGTGGGCGCATGCCCTCGAGCGAGACCGGCGCCGGGCCCTCGAGCTGGGTGACCTCGGCGGCGCTGGCCAGGGCTCGCTGGCGCTCGGCCTCTTTCGCCCAATCCACGGCCGGCTGGCGCTCGACAGCCCGCTGGCGCTCTAGCGCGGCCAGGCGCTCGTGCTCGCGGCGCTCGAGCTCCGCGAGGCTGACGCCCGCCATGGTCACCGGTCGCGGTCCCGTGGCCGCGTACGCGTTCGGATCGCGGGAGAGCGGGCGGGTGGCGTCCGCGATCGCGGAGGGCGGCGCCACGACGGGGAGGGCCGCTCCAGAGACGGCGGCGGGCGCGGCCGGCGCGGGGGGCGAAGGGGGCGGCGCCGCGCGGGCGGGCTCCGCCCGCTTCGGGGTCGGTCGCTCGCTCAGCTCGCGCAGCCGGGCCAGCTCGTCGTCGCTCGGCTGGACGACGCGGGTGGCGTCGGGATCGAAGCTCGAAGCGACCGTGGGGCTGTGCTCATCGCCGGGCGGCGCCGCGGCCAGCTTGCCCGAGACGGCGATCTCGACCTGCCCGTCCCCGTCCACCAGCAGCTGCGCTTTGCACGCGTAACAACGCTGCGGCTTGCGCTGCTCGATCGCCGCCGAGCGCACAAACACGGGAGAGCTACATTCGGGGCAGTTGACCAGCATGCGGGGAACCTGAGGGATTCTTGCGCCTCCCCTCCCCACACCGCTACTTTGGGGGCTGGTTTCCCCGCCGGGGGAGACACCTGGGCGCTAGAACACCAGCCGCGGGGGCTCCATGTTGAGCGCGCGCCTGGCGGTAGCGGTCGTCACCGCTGCCGCCGCGTTCATGGCGGGACGCACGCTCGGCCTAGGCGAGCCGGCCGTGGACGCGCCCGCGCGGCTCGCGCTGCCTCCCCTGCCGGCCGAGGCCCGCCGCGATCTCGCGATCGTGCACGCCAAGGGCAGCCTCGAGCGCGGGGAAGCCGGCGCGTTCGCACCCGCGCCGGAAGGCAGCGTCCTCGCGACGGGTCAGACGCTGCGCGTCGGCGCTGGCGCGGAGGCGACGCTGCGCCTCGGGGTGGCCTCCCGGCTGTCGCTGTCGGCGGGCAGTGAGATCACCGCGCTAAAGCGAGCCGACGGCGTGCTCGCGCTGCGCATCGAGCGCGGCAAGGCGGAGGTCGAGCTGAACGAGCCCGGCCGCGCGCTGGTCCTGACGTCGTCGGACGGCGCCGAGGTGCGCGCGGACGGGGCCACGGGCACGCGCTTTCTCGTCGCTGCGCACCCTGGGCGGCTGGCCGTCATCAACCCCGAAGGCGCCGCGCCCGTGCGGCTGATCGCGGCCGGCGAGACCGTGCAGGTGCCCGAGCGGCGCGTGTCCTGGAGCGTGCGCGGGGCGGCGCCGCGGCCCCCCATCGAGCCGCCGAGCGATCCCGAGCTCGAGATCGTCAGCACGCTGCCTGCCCCGGCGCCCGACGCCGCGGGCCAAGCGGAGGCGGCGCAGGCAGACGAAGAAGGCGCGCAGGACAGCGAGGGCAGCGCCGCCGCGATCGTCATCCGCGGCCGGACCCACCCGCTCTCGCTGCTGAAGGTCGGCGGCGTCGTCGTCGAGGTGGCCGCCGACGGTAGCTTCGAGGTCACCGTCCCGCGGCAGAGCGGCCCGACGCAGCTCCTGGCGAGCCTGCCGACGGGCGCCGAGGCGCTCCTCGAGGTGCCGGGCGCTCCTCGAGCCGGCGCGGAGGCGAACGCACCGAACGGAGCCGACGCGGGCGCGCGCGCCGAGGAGGACGAGCCGCCCGAGGTGGCCGCGGCTCGGGAGCCAGCGGACGCGCCACCCGTCGTCGAGGAGCCGGAGGAGCCAAAGCCCAAACCGCGCGTGAAGCGCGACAAGCCGCGGCGGCAGAAGAAGGCGCGCGCGGCGAAGCGAACGCAGAAGCGGACGCAGAAGGCGACCGCGAAGAAGAAGGCGGGCGTCGTCATCTGGGGAGCGAGCCCGTGACGCCCGCGACGCGCCTCGCGGCCCTGCCGGTGCTGGCGGCCCTCGTCGTCACGGCGGCCCCCGCGCGCGCCGGCGAGAGCGAGCTTCGCGTCGAGGTAAGCCCTTCGCACCTCGTGCTCGGCGCGGACGAGGGCGCGGACGTGACCGTCAGCGTCGACACGGACGGCGTCGTCAGCGAGGTGGAGCTGTTCAGCAACGTCGGCACCCTCGGGCCCGCGACGCCCGCCGGCGAGAACACCTTCCGCGCGCGGCTCGAGGCGCCGGCCGCGTTCTATCCGCACGCGGCCGTCATCGTGGCGGTCGCCGTCGTCGACGGGCAGCGACGCGCGGGCTTCACGACGCTGCCGCTCTGGGGCCAGGGCGCGCTGCAGGCGAGCGGGGAGCCGGGCAAACAGCTCGTCGCCGTCATCGGCGGTCGCCGCTACGGGCCCGCCACGGCGGGCGAGGACGGGCTCGCCAGCATCCCCATCCAGGTGGCGCCGGGAGAGACGGAGGCCACGGCGGGCGGCGAGAAGCTGCCGCTCGGGCTCGTCGACTTCGCGCGCGTGGTCGGCGTCTCCCTCGAGCGGCCGCTCGTCGCCCACCCCGCGCGCGCGGTGGACGCGGAGCTGCGCTTCTTCGTCGTCGACGCGAACGGCACCGCGCAGCGAGCGCCCGACCTGCGCCTCGACGTCCGCCGGGGAGAGGGGAGCGTCGGCGCGCCCGTCGTGCTCGCGCCCGGCGTCGTCGCGGCGCGTGTGCGCGTGCCGGCCGGGGCGAGCAGCCCGCTCGAGGTGCGCTGGCGCCTTCAGGGCTCCGCGGTCTCCAAGGGCTCGCTGCTCGTCGAGGTGGAGAGCGCGCCGCCGGTGATGAGCGAGCTCGCGGGGTACGGTGAGGGCGGTGACGGCGCCGTCCTCGACCTCCGCGTCGAGGCGCCGGAGAAGCTCGTGCTGGCGGACGCCGCGAGCGTCCCCGTCGTCGTCACGCTGCCAGAGGGCAGCTCCGCGTCCGAGCTGCGCCTGTATACGAACGTCGGCCGCGTCTCTTCGCTGCGCGCGAGCGCTGGCGGGCGTTACGAGGGGACGTTCTTTCCGCCGCCGGACACGGGCCCGCAGGTGGCCCTCCTCGCCGTCGTGGCGGACATCGGCGGCGCTCCCCACCTCGGGCTCGGCCGCATCGCGCTCTACGGGAAGCAGCGCGTACGCGTGCGCGCCAAGGCGCGCAGCCAGGTGACCCTCGAGGTCGCGGGCGAGCGCTTTGGCCCCGTGAAGGCCGATCGCCGCGGCAACGCCCGGGTGCCCGTCGTCGTACCGCCGGGCGTCGACTTCGCCACGCACGACGGCAAGCGGGTCGCGCTCGCGCGCGCTCCCTTCGCGCGGCTCCTCGTCGTGCCGCTCGCCGCGCGCGTCCGCGCCGACGGAGAGAGCGAGGTCGCCTTGCGCCTGTACGCCATGACGCCGGCGGGCGGCGCCGCCGCCGCCGCCGTGCTCAGCCTCGATGTGGACCGCGGCGCGCTCTCCGCCCTGCAGCCGGCCGGCGAGGGCGCCTTCAGCGCTCGCTATCGCGCGCCCGCGCAGGTCGGCGTGGCCCGCTTCGTCGCCGCCCTCGACGGGGACACGGTCTCCACGACGACGCTGCGGCTGCCGCTCGTGGCGCGCGCGCACGGCAGCGCGAGCGCCGACCTCGCGCGTGGGAAAAGTCCGGCCACGGCAACGAGCGACGGTGTGTCGGCGCTCATGCCGCGGCCGCGCGAGAGCAAGCTGCTGCTCCTCGGCGCGCACGCGGGCGTGGCCTCGAACTTCATCGCGCTGTACGCGCCGCTCGCCGCCGTCGACGTCACGCTGCAGGGCGCGGGCCTGCTCGAGGGCGGCCTGCTGCAGCTCGAGCTCGGCTCGCTGTACCAGCCGGGTGCGTCGCGCGTGACGTCCGGTCCGCTCGAGGGCACGACCTACTCGCGCCACCTCGTCGCCATCCCCGTCGTCGTCAGCGGCGGCTGGCGGCTGCGCTTCGGCGACGCCTCGATCGCGGCGGGCCTCGGCGCCAAGGCCGACTGGGTCTACAGCGTCGTCGGCGACGCGAGCGAGCAGTTCCTCTCGTTCGGCCCCATGGCGCAGCTCGCCGGCGCCTACCGGATCGGACCGGGCGAGATCGTGGTGAAGGCGCGCTACAGCTATGGCGGCCTCGAGGGCGGGCTCGGCGCCGGCACCCTGCTCTTTGGCTACGCCGTCGAGGTGTTCTAGCGAGCTCGCGAAGGAGGGGTGATGCGCACGTTCGGAAGCTCGCCGAGTCGCTCCCGGTCGCCGTCCTTCATGGCCGAGGCGCTGCTCTCGCTCGCCGTCCTCGTGCCGCTCTTTGCCTGCCGCGTGGACCTGCCCGCCTCCGCGCCCGAGGCCGCCGCGCTCGTCGAGGTGACGCCGGCCGAGGGCCACGTCGCCGACGAGCACAGCGTCAGCATCGTCGCCGAGCACCTCGCGCCGCGCGTGCGCCAGGACCTCGGCGCGCCGGACGGCGTCCGCGTCGACGCGACCTTCCGCGCGCGCCTCGGGGACACGGAGCTCCGCGACGTGCGCTACCTCGACGCCGAGCACCTGAGCGCCGTGGTGCCCGCCGGCATCGCCGTCGGATCGCACGCGCTCGTCGTCACCACCCCCTTCGGCGAAGAGCTGCGCCTCGCCGACGCCTACGTCGCCTTCGACGCCGTGCCGCCGGTGGTGTTGAGCGTGTCGCCGCCGGACGTCGTGAACGACGCCGACACGACCGTGAGCGTGACGGGCAGCGACCTCGCGGTGGGCGGCGACGTCGGCGTCGAGCTCGTGCGCGACGGCGCCGCGCCCATCGCGCTCGCGGCCGAGATCGTCGACGAGACGGCGCTGGCGGTGACCGTCCCCGCCGGCACGGCCGCGGGCAGCTACGCCGTGCAGGTGACGCGAGGCGGCCTGTCCGCCAAGCTCGAGGGCGCGCTGAGCGTCCATGACCCCGCCGTGCTCGTCGTCACCGTCGCGCCGTCTTCCCCGGCCGTCAGCGTCGGGCAGTCCTTCACCGTGGACGTGATCGTCGAGAACACCGGCGGCAGCAGCGCGCTCGCGCTGAACGTGCCCTTCGCGGGCGGCCCTACCGTGGCGGGGGACGGCGCCGTCATCCCGGACGAGGTGCCGAGCGCCGTCGTGCTGGACCTCGCCGCGGGCCAGTCCCTCAGCTTTCCTTTCGAGTATGAGGCGACGGGCGCGGGCGAGCTGACCTTCCAGGCAAAGGTGGCGGCCGAGAACGAGCACTCGGGGCGCCCGCTGTCCGCAGGCAGCGACCTCGTCAGCGTGGCGGTGCAGACGCCTCCGTCCCTGAACGCGAGCTTGTCGCTGCCGGCGACGCTCTCGGCGGGGCAGGCCTTCGAGGTCACGCTCCTCGTCGAGAACGGCGGCCAGGCGACGGCGAGCGACGTGCTGCCGAGCGCGCTCGTCGCGAGCACCAGCGGGGACGTCGTCGTCGCGCTCGTGAGCGCTCCCGCGGCCGCCGACGTCCCTCCGGGGCCGCCCGTAGCCTTCGTGTGGCAGTACGCGCTCGACGACGGCCTCGGCACCCTCTCCTTCGCGGGCGAGGCCGCGGGCGCGGACGCAAACTCCGGCGCGGCGGTCAGCACGGGCAGCTTCAGCAGCGACAGCGCCGACGTCACCCTCGGCGCGGTGCTCGTGAGCGCCGTGAGCGCGCCGCCGTCCGTCTCGCTCGGCAGCAACTTCAACGTCGTGGTCGAGGTCCAGAACGTCGGCGGCGCGGACGCTCTCGTCGTCGCGCCGCAGTCCGCGCCGGCGCCGAGCGTGCCCGATCTCGTGCAGTACGTGAGCGGCCCCGTGCCCGCGTCCGCGACCTTGCCGAGCGGCGGCGGCAGCGCCAGCTTCTCGTACACCTTCGCCGCGGCCGCCGAGGGCACGTTCACGTTCGCGGTGGCGTCGTCCGGCAGCGACGCGAACAGCGGTGACGTCGTCAGCTCACCCGAGGCCAGCTCGGCCGCCGTCGTCGTGCAGCCGCCGCCGAGCCTGAGCGCCGTGCTGAGCGCGCCCTCGCCGCTGAGCGAGGGCCAGACGTTCACCCTCACCATGGCGCTGACGAACTTCGGCGGCGCCGATCTCAGCGACGTGCAGCCCTCGCCGCTGACGCAAGATCCGGCGGGCGCGGCGACGCTCGTGAGCGCGCCCGCGGGCCCGTTTCCGACGCTGGCCGCGGCCGGCGGGGCAGCGCAGCTCACCTGGACGTACCGCGCGGGCGCCGCGGGCAGCTTCACGTTCTCGGGCACGGCGTCGGGTACGGACGAGAGCAGCGCGGGCACCGTGACGTCGCCGGCCGCGCAGTCGAACGTGCTGCTCGTGCAGGTGCCGCCCTCGTTCGTGCTCGACTGGACGACGCCCGCGAGCGTGACCCGCGGGCAGACCTTCGACGTGACGCTCAGCGTCGAGAACGCCGGCGAGGTGACGGCCGAGCTGGCGGCGCCGGGCGCGCTCAGCGTCGGCGGCGGCACGGGCACGACCTGCGGCGCGCCGGCGCCGGCGAGCGTGGACCTCACCCCGGCAGCGCAGGCGACCTTCACCTGGACGTGCACGGCGGGCGCGCTCTCGGGCGCAGCGAGCTTCACGACGACGCTGAGCGGCACGGACGCGAACGCCGACACCGCCGTCAGCTCCGCCCCCGCCAGCAGCGACGACGTCACGGTGCAGAGCCCGGCGGCGCTCTCCCTGGCGTGGACGCTGCCGCCCACGGACGTCTCCTACGGGCAGCTCTTCGACGTCACCCTCGTGCTCTCGAACGCGGGGCAGGCGAGCGCCACAGCGACGGCGGGCGGCGTCACGGCCCTCGGGACGACCGGCACCACCTGCGGCGTGGCGGCGCCCGCCAGCGTGTCGGTGCCGGGCAACGGCAGCGCCAGCGTCGTGTATTCGTGTACGGCCGGCGGCACGAGCGGCGAGGTGAGCTTCCGCGCCAGCGTCACGGGCACGGAGGACAACAGCGCCGATGCGCTCAACGCCGGCCCGACGACGAGCGCGCCCGTCGTCGTCGAGAGCCCGCCGCTCTTGAGCGCCTCATGGGGAACGCTGCCGGCGCGCGTGTCCTTCAGCGAAGCCTTCGCCGCCGCGCTCACCGTGCGCAACGACGGCGAGGCGCCGGCCGCCTCCGTCGCTCCCGCGTCGTTCGTCGTGAACGGCAGCGGCACCACCTGTACGGGGCCTGTGCCTGCCGACGCCACCGTCGCCCCCTCGTCACAGCAGGCGTTCGTCTACACCTGCACCGGCGCCGCGCCGT
>CAYLZW010000244.1:0-8858 GCA_964388085.1 uncultured Myxococcales bacterium
CAAGAGCGCCGGCCTGCGCCTCAAGGCCATGGTCAACGAGCCCACGGCGGCGGCGCTGTTTTACGCCAAGCACCAGACCGAGGACACGAAGGTCCTCGTCTATGACCTCGGCGGCGGCACCTTCGACACCACGCTCTTGCGCGTGCGCAAGGGGCTCGTGGAGGTGCTCTCGACGGGAGGGGAGGCGTTCCTCGGCGGCAGCGACTTCGACGCGCGCCTCGCCGACCACCTCGCCGAGCGCTTCGATCGCGACTACGGCGTGAACCTGCAGGACAACGCCGTCGTCATGCAGCGGCTGCAGATCGCCGCCGAGGCCGCCAAGATCAAGCTGTCGTTCTCGGACAGCGCGCGCGTCAAGGCCTCCTGCGTGCACGTCGAGAACGACCGCTTCCTGGACCTCGACTATGAGCTGACGCGCGCGGAGATGGAGCAGGTGGTGGCGCCGCTCGTCGAGCGTACGCTCGGCATCGCGCTGCAGACGGTCAGCGGCGCGAACCTCTCGACCGCTGACGTCGACGAGGTGCTGCTCATCGGCGGCCAGACGCGCATGCCGGGGCTGCAGCGGCGGCTCGAGACGCTGTTCAAGATCGATCACTCGAAGAAGCTCGATCCCGAGCTCGGCGTCGCGGTCGGCACCGCCACGCTCGGGCGCGGCCTGCAGGTGCTCGTCGACGTGCTCTCGATCCCCATCGGCGTGATGCTGCCGGGGGCCGGCCCGCACGAGGCCATCCCGAAGAACACGCCGCTGCCCTGCGTCAAGCGCGTGCCGGCGTCGCGCCCGGCCACGGGTCGCACGCTGCCCATGATCATCTACGAGGCGCTCGAGGCCACCAGCATCGATCGGGACGTGCTCGGCACCTTGCGGGTGAGCCCCGATTGGCTCGCGCGACACGAGGGCGATCTACACCTCGAGCTGCGCATGAGCTCGAGCTTCGAGCTGACGTTTCACCTGCGCTGTCAGGACGGCAGCGAGCTGGCGCTCAACTTCGCCGACGTGGAGGCGGGCAAGACGCCGCAGCGGGAAGACTCGAGCAAGAGCAGCGTCGCGCGCGAGGAGGCACCGCGCGTGCCCTGCGCGCTGCCGGTCGCCGTGCGCTTTGGCGGCGAGCCCGACGTGCAGACGCTCCGCACCGGCAACATCTCGCGCCAGGGGATGTTCATCGAGACCCGCGATCCGCCGCCCGCCAACACGGCGGTGGAGCTCGTGCTCGACGTGGCGGGGGAGCCGCTCGGGCTGCGCGGCGTCGTCATGCACGCGCTCAACGCCGAGAACGCGGCCTCCATCGGTCAGCCCGCCGGCTTCGGCGTGCGGCTGCTCGACGTGTCCTCCGCAGCGCTCGCGCGGCTCGGCGCCTTGACCGAGAAGCTGAAGGCCGGCGCCAGCGGCATGGAGCTCGACTCCGGCGGGCTGCCCGCCGATGACCAGCAGCTAGGGCCCCTCGAGGTGCTGAAGCGCTTCATGGATGGCATCGGCAAGAGCGACTACTACGGCGCGCTCGCGCTGCCGCCGCTGGCCTCGAGCGTCGACGTGAAGGAGCGCGTGGTCGAGATGCACGAGCTCATCGACGCGCTGGTGCCGAAGGTCTCCCAGGGCGTGCAGGTGAAGTTGAAGACGGCGGCGCGCATCCTCGAGCGCGTGGCCGCCGTCCTCTATGACCCGCGCAAGCGCCTCGTCTACGACTTCCAGAAGGGGCTCGTGCTCGCCGAGGAGCGCCTCGGACGCCCCGGCGAGAGCGGCATCTTCGACGTCGGCCTCCTGCGGGAGGCGTGGCAGCGCGTGCATCCGGCGGAGAGCGACAAGGCCGCCGTCCACGTCGCGTACGCCGCGCGCGCGGAGGCGAGCGGCGACTTTCAGGCCGCGCTCGACGCCGGTCGCGAGGCGCTGCGGCTCGATCCCTTCGACCTCGCCCTGCGCATGAGGGTGACGGACTGGGACGCGAAGGTGCGCGGCCAGGTCTGATTCGGCGCCGGTGCGCGCGAGCACCTGGCGAATCGCTTGCATTCCGTCTTGGGTCCGTCGCGGTGACGGCTCGGAGTACGTCATGGGGGAGCCCGCCGAGCGCGGCGATTCGTCACGCTGGGTCGTGGTGGCGAGCGCTGTCGCCCCGCTGCTCGTCGCGCTCGCGCTGGTGGCCCTCGTCGTCGTCCCGTTCGCGTCGCAGCGACGCCTCCGGCACCTCTCGGATGACATCGCGCTCCTGGCCGAGCCTTGCCGCTACCTGCTCGACACCATCGCCATCACCGCCGGCACGCAGTCGCGGGCGGCGCGCAGCGCCATCGGTTTCCCCGAGCAGAAGGCCGAGTACGGACGAATTCACCAGGAGGCGAGCACGTCCCAAGAGCGCGCCTTCTTTGAGCTGCTCGGCCTCAGCGCCCGCCTCAGCGAGGAAGCGAACGCCAGCGCGGAGCGCCTCTTCCACAAGATGAGCGCGTGGCAGGCACGCCCACAAGCCTTCTTCCAGGGCGACCTCAGCCTCGACGAGTACCGCCGGAACGTGCCCGCGCAGGACCAGCTGTATCAGAGCGTCGTCGACGAGTGGAGCTACCTCGCCCGGGTGCTGCGCGAGATCTCCGAGGAGCGCCGCGCCGACCGGGCCGCGCTCGCCCGCGCCGACGCGCGCATCACCTCGTCGCTGGCCTTCGCCGCGCTCTTGACGCTCCTGCTCGTGCTCTGGCTCGCGCGACGGGGGCGCCTGCTCGAGTCCGCCGTCGCGAAGCGGCAGCTCGCCGAGCGGGAGGCGAGCGCGCGCGCCGACGTGCTCGCCCAGGTGAGCCACGATCTGCGCAGCCCCCTGACCGCCATCGTGACGAGCTGCGCGGTGGTGCGCCGCACGCCCAGCGTCGCGGCGGAGCCGGTGGCGCGGCGCGCGCTCGATCGCATCGAAGGGGCCGCCCGCCGCATGACCCGGCTCGTCGGCGATCTGCTTGACCATGCGCGCCTCTCCGCCGGGCGAGGCCTCGGCATGAACGCCGTCGACATTGACGTCGAGCCCGTGCTGCTGCGCTGCCGCGAGGAGGCGAGCCCCGAGCGCCCCGAGCGCGTGGACCTCGTCATCGCCGAGCAAGCGCGGCGGGTGGTCGCGGATCCCGATCGACTCGAGCAGGTCGTCATCAACCTGCTCGGCAACGCCATCAAGTACAGCCCGCCCGGTCATCATGTGCGCGTCGAGGTGGAGCCGAGCGACGAGGACAGCGTCTTTCGCATCAGCGACGACGGCCCCGGCGTCGCCAAGGAGGATCGCGCGCACCTGTTCGAGCCCTTTTGGCAGTCGGCGACCACGCGACGCCCCGGGTACGGCCTCGGCCTCCCGATCGCGCGCGCCATCGTGGAGGCGCACGGGGGTCACATCTGGCTCGAGAACGGACGCGAGCAAGGCAGCACGTTCGCGTTCACCCTGCCGCGCGCGTAGGCGAGCGCGCCCCCGCGGCTGATGGCACGAGCAGCAGAGGGTAGGTCTCTTCGACGAAGAGAGCCCACGGCCGCGCGCCGGAAGGGAGATGAAGGCGCGACGATGACGTCCATGAAGCCGAGGCTCGACGAGGACAGAGGCAGCGCCGCGCTGGCGCCGGTGCCGCCGCGCAGCTCACCCGCGGCGGCGCGCGCAGCGGCTCGTACGGAGCGCTGGGCGGAGCGCCTCGCGCGTCCCGCCATCTTGTTGGCGCTCGTCTCTCTGCTCATCGTCCCCGCGCCCTTCGGCGAGCGCACGGCGACCATCGAGGCGCGCCTTCGCAGCTCCATCGATCCCGCCCGCGTCGGCCTCGAGCTCCTCCCCCTCACCTGGGCGGCGCAGTCCGCCGCGGCGCGAGGCGCGCTGGCAGAGCCCGAGCACCTGCCTGCCTACCGCGAGGCGTTCGCGCGGGCGCGCCAGCGAGAGCGTGAGCTCGTCGAGAGCCTGAACGCGCTCGCCGAGCGCTCCTCGCCCGAGCTTTTGGCGGGGCTCGAGCGCATCGAGGCGACGCGCAGCCGCTGGCGCACCATTCCACACGCCTATTTCACCGGCGAGCTCGACGACGACCACTATCGAGACTCCTTCGAAGAGCAGGACGCGCTGCGCGCCTCGAGCGAGCGCGCGTGGCAGCGAACGCTCGACGAGGCGATCGCCATTTCGGACGCCTACGAGGCCGAGCTGCGGCGCCTGGCGCGCATCCAACAGACGCTTACGTTGCTGCTCGTCATCCTCGCGTTGATCGCCGCCGCGCTCGTCGTCTGGCTCGATGCGCGCAGCCGCGAGCTTCCCGCCGCGCGGCGGGAGCAGCTGCTGGCCGAGCGCGCGGCCTCGGTGCGGGCCAGCGTGCTCGCGCAGGTGAGCCATGACCTGAAGAGCCCGCTGACGGCCGTGCTGCTCACCTGCCGCGCGCTGCTCCCGCGCGTGCGCGGCAAGGACGATCAAATCGCGGCCGGCCTCGTGCGCATCGAGCGCTCGGCGCGCCGCATGGAAGGGATGGTCTCGGACCTCGTCGACGCCGCGCGCCGCGGCGCGGGCCTGGCGCTGAAGTTCGACGTCGCACCCACGGACGTGCGGCCCCTCATCGAGCGCGTGGTGGAGGAGAGCGATGACGGCCGCGCCGGGCGGATCATCGTCGACCTGCCGCGAGAGCTGCCGCCCGTGCTCGCGAACGGCGCGAAGGTCGAGCGCGTGCTGCAGAACCTCATCGGCAACGCGCTCAAGTTCAGCCCGCAAGGCAGCGAGGTGCGGGTCAGCGCCGTGGTGGACGTCGACGACGTGAGGCTGCGCGTGCTGGACCAGGGGCCCGGCATCGCGCCACGACGACGAGCGCAGGTGTTCGAGGCCTTCTGGCAAGCGGACGAGACGGCCGCGAAGGGCAGCGGCCTCGGGCTCTCCATCGCCAAGGGCATCGTGGAGGCGCACGGCGGCGACATCTGGATCGAGAGCGGGGAAGAGCACGGCAGCGTCGTCGCGTTCACGCTGCCGCGCGCGAGCGACACGAGCCGCCCCGACGCTTGACGTCGAGGGTGTGCTCGCAGGGGGAACCGTGACCGAGACCGAGGAGCGAGCGGGGCAGAGCGATGGTTCGAGCGCGGCGCGCGTGCTGAAGCGCCTCGCGCCGCTCTTCCTCGTCGGCTCTTTGATCGCGCTCTTTCTGGTCCCGCTCGCCATCGGCGCGCGCACGCTTCCCGCGGCCACCACGACCAGCGACGTGCACGAGCCGGCGCAGCTCGCGCTCAGCGTCGTGGCGCTCACCACCACGAGCCAGTCGGCGGCCATTCGCGCCCTCGCCATCGTGACGCCCGAGGCCGCACGGGCCTTCGCCGCCGATTATCGCAGCTCACGCCGTCGCCAGCGGGCGGCGTTCGAAGAGCTGACGGCGCTGATGCCGTTGCTCGACGTGCAGACCCAAAGGCACATCGTCCAGCTGCGCGGCTCGCTGGCGCGCTGGCATCGACAGCACGACAGCCTGCTCGCCGGAGACATTTCGCGGGAGCAGTACAGCGCCGAGCTCGACACACAGCAGCGCCACTTGCAGGCGGTGCTGACCGACTCGGACGCCGCGTTCACGAGCCTCAACGTCGAGACGCATCGCCTGCGGGCCCACCTCTCGAGGCTGGCGCGCCTGCAGGCCGTGCTCACCGCCGGCCTCGCGGGGCTGGCGCTCACGTCGATCTTCATCGCCTTCTGGCTCGCGGCGCGCGCCCGCCGGCTCGACGACGCGCTGCGCGAGCGGGCGGTGGCCGAGCAGCTCGCCGACGCGCGCGCCGACGTGCTCTCGTGGGTGAGCCACGACCTCAAGAACCCGCTCGCCGCCATCCGCATGGCGTGCACCAACCTGCGCCGCTCCCTCGAGAAGAGCCCCGCGCGCGCGCCCCAGATCGTCGCCACCATCGATCGTTCGGCGCTGCGCATGAGCCGCCTCATCCGGGACCTGCTCGACAGCGCCCGTCTCGATGCCGGCCGCGCGCTCGTCATGGACACGCGCGACGTCGACCTCGACGAGCTGCTGCTGCGCACCTGCGAGGAGGGCGAGCAGATGAGCGGCGGCGACGTGAAGGTGCGCTGCAGCGCCGAGCGCGGCCTACCCCGCGTGCGGGGCGATCGCCTGCGCCTCGAGCAGGCGGTCTTGAACCTGCTGCAGAACGCGCTGCGCGCGAGCCCGCCGGACGGCGTCGTTCAGGTCGAGGCCGCGCGCGTGGGCGCGCTCGTGAGGGTGGCCGTGCACGACGACGGGCCGGGCGTCCCGCCCGAGGTGCTGCCGCGGCTGTTCACGCCCTTTCGCTCCGCTCGCCGCTCGGACAGCACTGGGCTCGGCCTCTTCATCGTCAAGGGCGTCGTCGAGGCGCACGGCGGCGAGGTCTGGCTCGAGAGCGGGCCCGGCCCGGGCACGACGTTCTACTTCACGGTGCCCGTGGCGGCGGCGAACGAGCCCGAGACGCAGCCAGAGACGTGAGCAGCGAGGTGAGCCAGGCCGCGAGGACGCGTCACCCTTTACGGTCAGGGGATCTCGAACAGGCTGCGCTCGAGCGCCTCGTTCTTCTCGACGGAGCGCGTGATCGAGCGCCGCATCAGCCGCTCACCCTGCCACTCCTCGATCACCTTCGGGAACCAGCTGCCGCCTTCGGGGGAGCCGTAGCCGAGCAGCCGCGTCTCCCGGCGCACGAGCTCGTCACCCTGCTTCTCGACGAGGACGACGCGCACGAGCTGGAGCGTGTCCTTGTCGATCCACACCTGCGGCTTGTCCGTCTCCCAGGGCTTGCTGCCGATGAGGTAGCTGACGCGCCCGTCGAAGCGCGCGTAAGAGACGACGTCGGGATCGACCTTCAGCCGCCGCAGATCCTTCAGCATCTGCTCACCGAGCTGTCGGCGATCGAGCGGCGCGCCGCCGGCGAGGAAGTCCGTGACGACGTCGGGACCGGCGCGGCGCACGACCTCTTGCTGACCCGGCTGGCGCACCAGCGCCTTCTTGGGCGTGTGCACGCGCACCTCGGCGCCCGCCGGCAGCTCGACCTCCTCCCGCACCTGCAGCGGCGCGAGCAGCCAGGTGCGTTTTTGCACCGTCAGGCCGCGCGGCGCCGTCTCGATGCCGAACAGCGTCGTCTCCTGCGCGACCCGCAGCGTGCGCACCTCTCGCAGAAGCTGCTTGTGGGCCGCCTGATCGAGGATCCAGCGCGTGGTCGGCCGGAACGCCTGCGCGTCCTGCGCCGCGAGCGACGTGAGCACGGCGAACAGACCGGCGAGCGAGCGCGCCAGCACGGAGGAGAGAGGAAGCTTCACGTCACGCCCTACCCTGCGCTGCGTCGTCCAGGACCTCGCGCATCATCTCGAGCGCGCCCGCGCGCAGATCGTCACGCGAGAGCGCCTCGAGGAGGTTCGCCGTCAGGTAACCGAGCTTGTCCCCCGCGTCCACCCGACGGCCGCGGAAGCGATAGCCCATGAGGCCCTCCTGGCGCAGCAGCGCGTCGAGGGCGTCGGTGAGCTGAATCTCGCCGCCCTTGCCGGGCGTGGTCGCCTCGAGCAGCGGCCAGATGGACGCCGGCAACACGTAGCGTCCGATGACGGCCTGGTCGGTCTTCTCCGTCCCCGGCGCTGGCTTCTCGACGAGCTTGTCGATGTGGAAGCGGCGCGGGTCGTCGCTGTCGGCCTCTCCCTCGGCGGCGCCGTACTTGTGCACCTCCGCGAGCGGCACGGTCATGAGCGCCACCTGCCCCTTGCCGGTGCGCTCGAACGCGTCGATGAGCTGACCGATGCAGGGGCCCTCTTCCGTCGTCGTGCGCACGAGATCGTCGCCGAGCAGCACGGCGAAGGGCCGGTCGCCGACGACGGGCTTGCCCGTCAGCACCGCGTGCCCGAGGCCGAGCGGCGCCTTCTGGCGGATGGAGGAGATCGTCCCCCTGTCGGCGATCTGGCGCAGGCGCTCGACCTCGTCACGCTTGCCGCGCTTTTGCAGCGTGTCCTCGAGCTCGTAGCTGTAGTCGAAGTGGTCCTCGATGGCGGCCTTGTAGCGGCCGTTCACGAGCACCACGTGCTCGATGCCCGACGCGAACGCCTCCTCGACGATGAACTGCAGCGTCGGCTTGTCGACGATGGGCAGGAGCTCCTTCGGCACCGCCTTGGTGGCGGGCAGGAACCGGGTGCCGAGCCCCGCGACAGGGATGATGGCCGTCTTCACCGGATCCACGAGACGCCTCCTGCTGCTGTGAACGAGGGAGAACGGGCGTTGCTTCCGCGGCGTAGCACGACGCTGCGCGACGCAGGGGCGGAGGCTTCGAGCGCAGGAGGCGTCAGGCGTCGAGGCCGGCCAGATCGAGATCGACCTCGCTCTGCGCACCCCCGCCGGCGCTGTGCACGTCGCCGGAGAGGATCTGCAGGGCGACCTCGGCCGCCTTCTTCGCCTTCTCGCGCAGGGTCTCTTCGCTCTTGAGCTGCTCGTAGGCCTTCATGAGCTGGTCTTCGGCCTTCTGCTTCTCCCGCTCGGCGTGATCGACCTTCGACTCGATGGCGCGCTTTTGCTCCTCGGCCTGCTGCAGCGCCTGCTGCTTCTCCTCGAGGTCGGCACCGAGGCGGTCGCGCTCGTTCTGCGCGCTCTCGGCGTCGCCGCGCAGGCGATCGCGCTCGGCCGTCACCGCGGCGAGTCGGTCCTGCACGTCGCGCTCGAGGCTCTCACGGTCCTGTTTGAGGGCGTCGACCTGCGCCGACAGCTTCGCGACCTCGGCGTCCTTCTCGGCGATGCGCGCTTGCACCCCGTGCGCCTCGCCGCGCGCCTTGTCGATCTCTTCCTGCAGCTCGACGTTCTTCTTCTCGTGCTCGAAGATCTCGTCCTTGAGCTTGTCGAGCTCCTTGTCGCGCGCGCGCACCTGCTCCTTGAGGTTCAAGAGCTCACGCGCCGACGTCGACGACGACGAC
>CAYLZW010000245.1:0-8700 GCA_964388085.1 uncultured Myxococcales bacterium
CAAGGCGCGCTCACCGACGACCGCCTGCACGCCATCGCGGGGGACATGAGCGCGCGGCCGAAGACCGTCCGCGTGCACGCGCGCGTCGAGTGGGAGGGCCCCCGAAACGGCAAGAGCGCCGACGACGACCTGACGTTCTCGGTCATCCGGCATCCCACCGACACGCCCTTGTTCACCGCGCTCGCGCTCGCCAACGGGCTCTCTTCGCGGGTCGGTCTCGAGATGGGCGGCACCCTCGTCATCCAGGGCGCGGTGAAGCTCTCGTCGGGGCACGGCTACTCCTTCGAGCGACGCGCGGCCGGCGCCGGCGCCGCGCTCGACGTGAACGCCGCCATCGCGGTGCTCTCGGAGCTGAGCGCGCTCCAGCACCAGTCACTCGCGGAGGTCGACATCGACAGCGTCGAGCTCGTCGTCAAGCGGACGGCGGACGTGGAGCAGTGGCGCGTGCTCGGGGTCGACGCGCCGGGCGGCTTGCGCCCAGGCGCCGAGGCCGTCGTGCGCGTCCAGCTGAAGCCGTTCCAGGGGCCGCTCGAGGAGCGCCGTCTGAAAGTGCGCATCCCGGCGGGTGTGCCCGAGGGCAAGTACGCGCTCCTCGCCGCCTCGCGCAAGGAGGCCACCCAGGTGGAGAACGACGGCGGCCTGCTCGCCGCGCCGCTCGACTTCGAGGGGCTGCTCCGCTCTCGCGCGGAGAGCCCGCCGGACGGCTCCTTGTCCATCTACCTCGTCGCCGACGACGAGGGCGTGCGCATCGACGGGCAGGGGCTGCCGGGTCTGCCGACGTCCCTCGTCGAGATCCTGAGCGGCGGCGGCGGCCTCTCGGGCGGTGTGCTCGAGCAGCGCGTGGTCCGCCTGCTGCGCCTCAACATCCCCGGCGTCGTCGACGGCAGCGCTCGCGCGCGCGTGCTGCTCGACGCCCCCGAGTCCCTCACGGAAGGCCTCTGATGGCTCGTGTAAGCACCCCCAGAGGGGCTGCGCCCCTCCCCCAAGCGGGCACAGCCCGACGCGGGGCCCCCACCCATCGTCGGTGGCGCCGCGCCCGTTCCAACTCCAGCGTGCTGCTGCTGCTGCTGCTCGGGTTGTTTACGGCGACGAGCGCGCTCGCGACCCGCACCGAGGTGCACGTCATCGACGACTACGCCGGCTTCGCCAAGGGCGAGCTCGAGGGCACCTCGCTCGCGCCCGACGGCAGCGTGCGCCTCGGCCCCGTCGTCGAGCAGATCGTGAAGGACCTGCCCGGGCCGGTGCTGGCCCTGGCGCGCGGGGGCGACGGCCTCCTCTATGCGGCGACGGCGGCGCCCGGCCGCATCTGGCGGCTCGCGCCCGGCAAGGAGCCCGAGCTGTTCGCCGACATGAAGAAGCCCCTCGTCACCGCGCTCCTGCCGGTCGGTCGCGGCCAGCTCGTGGCGCTGACGGCGCCCGACGGCGGCGCGCACTTCCTCTCGCTCGACAAGAAGCGAGAGCCGCGCGTGGTCGAGGCCTCGGGCGTGAAGATGCTGCTCGGCGGCGCCGCCCTCGGCGACACGATCTACGCCGTCGGCGGCGGCGATGAGGGCGTGCTGCTTCGCCTCAAGCCGGGCGCGAGCTCCTTCGAGACGCTCGCGAAGGTCGCCGAGAAGCACCTGCGCGCCATCGCCGTGGAGGGCAGGGGGCAGCGAAGCCCGCGCGTCGTCGTCGGCGGCGGCGACGACGGCGTCGTGTACTCGTGGGAGGGCGAGCGGCTGCGCGCGCTGGTGGACGCCGCGTCGTCGGAGGTGACCTCCCTCGTCATCGATCGCAAGGGCCGGGTCTACGCCGCGCTGGTCGACAGTGACGGCAAGCTCTCGGCAGGCGCCACCGACCGAGACGAGGAGGAGGACGACGGCAAGGGCGAGAAGAAGCCGCGCAAGGTGAAGAGCGCCGAGGTGCTGCGGCTCGATCCGAGCGGACGCGTGGAGGTGCTCTGGCAGTCGAAGTCGCACGGCGCCTACGCGCTCACCCTCTCGCGCGGGCGGCTCCTGCTCGGCACCGGCGCGCGCGGGCGCATCTACGACGTCGATCCAGACGGCAAGCGCCCGGCCGGCGTGCTCGCGCGCAGCGAAGGACACGACGAGGTCACGGTGCTGCTCAGCCAGCGCGACGGCAGCGTCATCGCCGGCACCGCGCACGGCGGCGGCGTGCTCTCCGTCTCGTCGAAGCTGCGGGAGAAGGGCGCGTACCTGAGCGACGCGCTCGACGCCGGCAGCATCGCCCGCTACGGCGCCGTGCGCGTCGACGCGCGCACACCGTCGGGCGCCGAGGTGCGCGTGCGGCTCCGCACGGGAAACACCTCGGAGCCCGACGACACCTGGTCCGCGTTCTCTTCGCCGCTCATCACCGGCGGCGTGCCGAACGCACCCCTCGGCCGCTACGCGCAGCTCCGCTTCGAGCTCTCGCGAGGGACCGGCGGCGATCCCGCGGTGTCGGCCGCGCGCCTCAGCTACCTAGAGGACAACCGTCCTCCCGAGGTGTCGCGCGTCGAGGCCCTCATGCCCGGCTGGCGTGTCACGCTCAGCGAGCGCGAGATCGTCGACAGCCGCTCGGTCACCTTCAGCGAGAAGCCCTTCAGCTCCTACCTCGAGCGCGCCGGCAGCCGGCTGCCGAAGCTCCACGAGCGACCGAGCGGCAAGCAGGTGTGGTCACCCGGCTGGCGCACGCTCTACGCCTGGGTCGAGGATCCCGACAAGGACTCCGTCCGCTACCGCTTCCTGCTCGGCCGCGTCGACTCGAGCGGCGCGGTCTCCGAGTGGCGGGCGGTGAAGGAGTGGTCCGAGGAGCCGTTCTACAGCTTCGAGGCCGCGCGCCTCGCCGACGGCCGCTACCGGGTGCGCGTGGAGGTCGACGACTCGCCTACGAACGGCACGCTGCGCGCGCTCCCGGGCGACGGCGTCTCGCCCGTGTTCCGCATCGCGCACGCGCGCCCGCGCTTCGTCGACGCGCAAGCCTCCGCCGTGCAGGGCGGCTACCGGGCGCGCTTCTCCCTCGAGGCGGAGCTGCCCCTCGCCGGCGTCCGCTGCTCCGCGGGCGGAGACGAGTGGCTGCCGGTCGACGCGGCCGACGGCATCGTCGACACCGAGCGCGAGCGCTTCGACGTCACGCTCCCCGGCAGAGACCTCTTCTCGTCGGTGAGCTGCGAGGCGATCGACGAGGCGGGCAACCAGGCGCGCATCGATCTGCCCGTGGGGCGGTGAACCGCGAGGCCCGAGCCCTCTCCGCTCAGGCCACGTCGGACGAGGAGCCGGTGGCGAAGCCGATCATCTTGTAGAGCAGGCGCGCGCCGACGAGCGCGTCCCACTCGTCGTCGCTCGGCGGCGCCGCGGGCGCGATCTCGCAGAGGTCCATGCCGACGACGCGCTTCCCCGAGCGTGCGAGCGTCTCGAGCAGGTGCACGGCCTCGTCGAAGCTGAGCCCGCCCGGCACCGGCGTGCCCGTGTTCGGGCAGTACATCGGCTCGAGGCCGTCGATGTCGAAGCTCACCCACACGTCGTCGGGCAGCGCCGCCACCGCCTCGGCGAGCACGTCCCCGACGTTGCCCGAGAGGCGCGCCCGCCGCAGCGCCGGCGCGAACACGGCGGTCACGCGCGCGTCCCGCTGGATGGTGCCGAGCTCCGGCGCCGAGATGTCACGCAGCCCGACCTGCACGAGGCGCACGTTCGGGATGCGCTCGAGGACGTTGTGCATGATGGAGGCATGGGACTGCTCAAAGCCCTCGTAGGCCACGCGCAGGTCCGCGTGCGCGTCGACGTGCAGCACGCCGAGCGGCGTCGTCAGCCGGTCCGCCGCCGCTTGCATGGCGCCGAGCGGGACGCTGTGGTCGCCGCCGAGCACCACCGGCAGCTTCCCTGCCTGGAGCGCGCGCCCGGTCCAGAGGAACAGCTCGGCGCGGACGTCGTCGAGGAACGCGCCGACCTCCTGCAGATCGGTCGGGTCCGGCGCCCTGCCGTCGGCTTGCGCGGCGATGGCGCGCACGGCGGCGGTGCGCGCGGAGGCGTCGCGCGCTGTCACGCCCGCGGGAGGCTCCTCGAGCCGGATTCCCGCGCGCCACGCCTCGCCGACGTCGACGTCGTACAGATCGACCTGATGGCTGGCGCGGCGCACGGCCTCCGGGCCCTGCCGGGTCCCCGGCCGATAGGAGGTCGTCGCCTCGACGGGGACAGGCAAGACCACCACGCGCGCGGCGTCCCAACTGACGTCGAAGCCGTACAGCCCGGCGTCCGCCGGCGGGGGGCCGTTCGGGTCGATGTCGGGCTCGGTGTTAGGATCCATGTCGGCATCGAGATCGGAGCCCTCGGCAGGGTCCGTGTCGCCTGTCGGCCTTGTCATGCCGTCGGTGTGCAGGTAGCTCGGCGCTACGTCAAGGGCCGCGGACGAGGCGCCGCGTCGGGAAGGTGAGCCAGCGGATGTCCGGCAAACGCCCCTCCTTCAGCGCGCTGCTCGACGTCAGCGAGTGAGCCACGTGTTGGGCACGCGCCTCCCGTGGGTGCTCGGCGGGAGCCTCTCGACCCTGGTGCACCTCTCGTTGCTGACGTTCCAGGGTTCGTCGCCTGCGCCGCCGCCGGTCCCCATCGAGCTGATGTTCCTGGCCGATCCTGCGCCCGAGCCGGGGCCTCCGTCGGAGGCGCCAGCGCCGAGCGCCCGAGACCCGAGCCCCCGAGACCCGAGCCCGCCGGCGCCCCCTTCGCCGAGCCCGAGTCCGAAGGCGCCGCCACCGCCGGAGCCCGAGCCGTCACCGCCGCCACCCGTCACCGCGGATCCGGTGCCGCAGGAGACGCAGCCGGTAACCGAAGCGGTCGACGCGCCGACTGTAGCGCCGACCGCGGCGCCGATCCCGAGCCCATTGCCGGCGACCACGGGCGGGCCGGAAGCGTCGGCGCTTACATCCACACACACGCCGTCGGGGCCTGCCGGGACGTCGCTCGCAGGCACGTCGACCGCGAGCACCAGAGCCCCTCCGTCGCCTCCGCCACCGCCGAGGAATCCCTTCGACGCCCGCGCGTACCGGAGCCTCGCCTTCGGGCTCGTCGACCGTCACAAGCGCTACCCGCGCAAGGCGCGCGTGCTCGGCCTCGAGGGGAAGGTCATCTTGATGGTCTATCTCGACGCGGACGGCGCCCTGGAGCGCGAGCCGCGCGTGCGCCGCAGCAGCGGTCACGAGGTGCTCGACGAGGAGGCCGTGCGCATGGTGAAGGCCGCGGCGCCGTTCCCGCGGCCCAAAGGCGACGTCTCGCGCTACCCCGTCATCGTGCCGCTCACGATCAACTTCCGGCTGGTGGATCCCTGAGCCGCCCGGCTGCGCCTGGCTCTCGCGAGGCCGTCGCGCGACTCCGCGCTCCCCGTGGCAGGATGCCTGCGTGCGTCCGCTCGCCGCCGCCTGCTGTTGCCTCGTCGCGCTAACGTCGTCTGGCTGCGCCCAGAAAGTGCTCGTGAAGACGCCGCAGCCGGGCGCGCGCGTGACGCTCGGCGCCGTGCAGGACGAGCCGGTCACGGAGGAGGGCGTCCGTGTGAAGGTCCCGCCGGGGCTCTCGCCGGTGCCCTTCGTCGTCGAGGACGAGCGGGGAAGGCGCGAGGGCGTGATCGAGCGGACCGAGGTGCAGTGGGCCTTTGTCGCGGCCGGCGTCGTCGCGGCCGCCTGCTGCGCGCCGTCGCTGGTGGCCGGCGGCGCTTGCCTCGCGAACCCCGCGCTCGCGCCCGCCGCCGTCGGCTGTGCCATCGCCGCGAGCCCGGCGCCGTGCTTCGCCGTGTTGGCCGCGCCGTCGTGGGCCACCGTGCCCCTCGCTGGCGCTGGCGGGTTGCTCGGCCTGTCTCCGCTGGCGCTGGCGCTGCTGTCCGAGCAGGTGCCGGACGAGGTGGTGCTCGAGGGGGACGTCCCGGCCGGGGCGGCGCCGCCGACCAGAGAGGCCGCGGTGCCCTACTGATGCGCACGAGCCCGGCCGCTCTCGTGATCGCCAGCGTCGTCAGCACGGCGCTGCTGGCCTCGTCGTGCGCCCCGCTCGAGGGCCCCCTCGACGTCGAGGTGCTCTTGCCCGACGAGGGCTCGGACGCGGGCTTCCGCCTCGGCACGGTGACGCTGCACAGCGTGACCGACCTCTTGCGCGGCAAGGGCAAACGCTTCGACGTCCGCGCAGGTCTGAACGTGAACGCCTTCACGCTGATCGACGAGCTGCGGGAGGAGCAGCTCTCGTTCGAGGAGCTCGTGCGCCGGAGCCGCGAGAGCTCCGGCGACGACATGCAGCCGCGCCTCTACTGGGACGGCGGGCGCTACGTCGCCGAGGACTACGACTCCTTGCAGTACCTCACCATCTTCCACAACTTCGAGCGGGCCTGGGACTTCGCCGCCGCCGTCGGTGACACCTCCACGGCGACGAGCGATCGCTCTCTGGTCGGCTTCTACAGCAGCGTGTCCCTGAACGACGCGCTGCCGGTGCCGCTGCAGACCAGCGACAACGCCGCCTATGTGACCTTCATCGACGCCTGGATGACCTTCCGCATGTTCCTCGTGCAGGAGGGCGTGCCCTTCTCGATGAACCCCGGCGTCATCGCGCACGAGCTCCATCACCGGGTGTTCTTCCACAACGTCTTCCGCGGCGAGGCTTACGAGAGCTGGCGCGCCTGGGTGACCTCCGACGAGTTTACGCGCGCGGGCAACCTCATGAAGGGGCTCGACGAAGGGCTCGCGGACCTGTTCGCCGTCGGCATGACGCGCGACCTCGCGTTCATGAGCCACTCGCTGAAGGGCGCCTTCGAAGGGGAGGCGGCCTTCCGCGATCTCGAGGGGGAGCTCGCCGGCGTCGTCACCTACGATGACCTGTCGTCGTCGCTGCTGCCGCAGGGCGTCCAGGAGCACTGCGGCTTCGCCACCGAGGTCGGTCAGGATCTCTACGCGCTCCCCGCCTTCCAGTTCTATTGCGCCGGCACGCTCGTCGCGCGCGCGCTCTTTGAAGGCGCGGGAGAGGACTTCGACGCGCTGGTGGACGACGTGCTGCCGGCCGTGAACCGTTCACTGCCGCTCGTCGGTGCGCGCGTCGCGGCCGAGAGCTCGAGCGGGCAGCTGTCCTTCGACCTCGACGTGTTCCTGGACGCGCTCGTCACCTCGCTCCCCGAGGAGCGCCGGCAGCGGATGTGCTCTGCCCTCGAGCCGCGCTTCGAGAGCTTCTTCGCGGAGGATCGGGTGCCGTCATGCGCGCCGTGAGGGGCGCTTGGCATCGGGCCGCCCTCGTCGTCGCGGCGTGCCTCCCGCTCGCGTCTGCTCTCGCGCGTGCGTCCGCTCCCGAGCCGACCGTCCTCGTCGACGTGCCGCTGCAGCTCTCGTCCCAGCCGGCGTCGAGCGGTGTCGGCACCGAGCTGCTCGCCTGGCCGTCTCTGCGCGCGGGCGGGCTTCGTCCGGTGGCCGGCGCCATCGTGGCCGGCGGTGACCTCACGCTCTCGAGCACGTGGGCGTCGGCGGGTACGGACGTCGTGTCGGTGTCCCGCTTCGTCGCTGCGCTGGAGGCGCGCGGCCTCGTCGGAGCCTCGTTCGGGGGCCGCTTCGCGCGGCTGACCCCGTATGCTTACGCGGGCCTCTTCGGCGCCACCGGCCCCACGCTGGTGCACGGCGGGGCGAGCGACGCGGCGCGGCTGCTGTTCGTCGCGGGCGCGCGCACGGGCGGCGGCGTGCTCTTTCAGCTCGGCTGGTTCAGCGTTCGCAGCGAGCTTGGCGGCGGCTTTACGGCCGGCAGGCCCGAGGTCACCGCGTCCCTTGGCGTCGGAGTCGCGCTGTAGGCCGCTGCGCTCGTGGCCGTCGCTGGTCGACAGCGACGGCGGGCGCGTCTACCGTGCGGCATGGCCTCCCCCGACGCCGCCGCGGACGACGACCGCGCCCGTGTGCTGCGCTTCTTCGACGAGCAGCTCCCGCGCGTCATCGCCGGCCGCCGCGATCTGTTCGATCAGTCGAAGGGCGTCGTCACCGTGCTGGTCGAAGGAGCGGGCGGCTGGACGGTCACCTTTGGCGACCACGCCGCGCCAGAGGCCGTCAGCGCGTCTGCCACCCTCGAGGCGGATCTGGTGGTGGTCTGGCCGGTGCCCGCGTTCCTGCGCGTCCTGGACGGGCAGGCGCGGGACGTTGACGCGGTGCGCCCCCTGACCGTGGGCGACCGGAAGCTGCTCGGCCGCCTCGGCAGCCTGCTGCTCCCGCCGGCCCAGGGAGGTCTCGGCGCCCGCCTTTGGGGGGTATGAACGGAGCGCTCGCCAAAACCGAGCAGCTGGCGCTAATTGCACGGGACAGCCGCTGGTGCCGGTGCATCCAGGCGCCCACAACCTTTCCCGAAGGGGGAATCCATGTCCCGCATCGCTCACAACGTCCCCGTCTCCGCCTACAACCACGTCGCCCAGCTGCTCGAGAACGCCGGCGGCAAGGACGGCGTCATCTCGCGCGCCGACGCCGAGAAGCTCGTCGCCGAGCTGCGGGAGTCGGGCAAGGGCACCGAGGCGCAGGCCGCCGAGAACATCTTCAAGTTCATCGACGCGCGCGACCACAAGGCCGGTGCCCGCGTCACGGGCTACGACCTCAACCTGACCGCTGGCTACGTGCAGGAGAAGCTGCTCGAGAACCGCGACGTCAACCGGAACGGCTACTCGCGCGCCGAGATCGAGAAGATGTCGCCCACGGGCCGCGCCCTCGTCGAGCTCGGGCAGATCCTCGAGATCGAG
>CAYLZW010000246.1:0-8693 GCA_964388085.1 uncultured Myxococcales bacterium
GCTCTCGCTGCACGACTGGGACGTCGACTTCGCCGCCTGGTGCTCCTACAAATATTTGAGCTCGGGTCCGGGAGCGACGGCGGGGGCGTTCGTGCATGAGCGTCACGGCAACGACCCCGGCGTCGTGCGCCTCGCCGGCTGGTGGGGCACAGACCCCGCCACGCGCTTTCAGATGCCCTTCGACTTCGCGCCGCAGCCGGGCGCCGCGGGCTGGCAGCTCTCGAACGCCCCCGTGTTCTCCATGGCGCCGCTGTACGCTTCGCTGGCGCTGTTCGACGAGGCCACCATGCCGGCGCTGCGCAAGAAGGCCGAGCAGCTCACGAGCTTCGCGCTCGAGCTGCTGAACGAGATCCGAGGCGGGCGCTTCGTGGTGCTGACGCCGAGCGATCCCGCGCAGCGCGGCTGCCAACTGAGTCTCAAGGTGCCGGGCGAGGCCGAGCCGCTCAACAAGCGTCTGGCCGCGCGCGGCGTCGTCTGCGATCTGCGCCGCCCCGACGTCGTGCGGGTGGCGCCGGTGCCGCTGTACAACACCTTCCGCGACGTGCTGCGCTTCGTGGAGGTGCTGCACGAGTGCCTCTTGCCAAACGGCGCACGCGCGTGAGCGGGGAGGAGCGATGAAGCGGAACAGCGTGGTCGTCGTCGGTGCGGGCTTGGTGGGCTCGCTGCTCGCGCTCATGCTCGCGCGCCGGGGGCACAAGGTGCGCGTGTTCGAGCGCCGCCCGGACATGCGCAAGGTCGCCATCCCCGCCGGCCGCTCCATCAACCTCGCGCTCAGCGATCGGGGCTGGCGCGCGCTCTCCGTCGTCGGCGTGGCGGACGAGGTGCGCCGCTTCGCGCTGCCCATGAAGGGCCGCATGATGCACGACGAGAGCGGCGCGCTGTCGTTTCTGCCCTACGGCAAGAGCGGGCAGGCCATCTATTCAGTCTCGCGCGGCGACCTCAACATGCTGCTGATGGACCGGGCCGAGGCGCACGACGACGTCGAGATCCGCTTCGAGCAGCGCTGCCTGCAGGTGGACCCCGAGCGCGGCGCCGTCGTGCTCGAGGACGTACAGACCGGCGAGCAGCGACGCGAGCAGGCCGACGTCATCCTCGGCGGCGACGGAGCCTTCAGCGCCGTGCGCCTCGCCCTGCAGCAGCGCCCGCGCTTCGACTACAGCCAGTCCTACCTCGCGCACGGCTACAAGGAGCTGTCGATCCCTCCCTCGGGGAAGAGCGGTGACGAGCGCTTCTCCTTGGACAGCGGCGCGCTGCACATCTGGCCCCGCGGCGGCTACATGCTGATCGCGCTGCCCAACACCGACGGCAGCTTCACCGTCACGCTCTTTCTGCCCTACGAGGGCGAGCGCTCCTTCGCGCGGCTCCAGACGCCCGCTGCCGTCGAGGCCCTCTTCGCCGAGGTGTTTCCGGACGCCAAGGCGCTCATGCCCACGCTCGGCGCCGACTTCTTCACAAACCCGGTGGGTGACCTCGTCACCGTGCGCTGCGAGCCCTGGCACGCGAGCGGTCGGGTCTGCCTGCTCGGCGACGCGGCGCACGCCATCGTGCCCTTCTACGGCCAGGGGATGAACGCCGGCTTCGAGGACGTGCGCGTGCTGCACGACCTCCTCGAGGAGCAGGCTCCAGGCGGCGACGATTGGCCGACGCTGCTCGAGCGCTTCTCGGCGCTGCGCAAGCCCAACGCCGACGCCATCGCGGACCTCGCGCTCTACAACTTCATCGAGATGCGCGATCGCGTGGCGGACCCGCGCTTTTTGCTGCGCAAGAAGATCGAGGCGCGCATGCACGAGCGCTACGGCGACAGCTACCTGCCGCTCTACACCATGGTCACCTTCAGCGACCTGCCCTACGCCGAGGCGCAGCGACGAGGACGCGAGCACGACGCGCTCATGGCCCGCATTATGGCGCTGCCCGACATCGAGAGCCGCTGGAGCTCCCCCGAGGTGGACGCGCTCGTCGCAGAGGTGCTCGGCCCGCCGTCGTCGTTGTAGGCGCCAGGTGCGTCAGCCGCCGAGCGCTGCCCTCGGGCGTTCGTCCTTCTTGCTCTCGCCCTCCGCGAGGAGCTCGTCGCCGAGGCGCTCGATCTCGACGCGGTTCACCTTGCGCTGGTCGACATCCTTGACCACGAAGGCCCAGCCGCAGAACTCCACGCGCGCGCCGCGGTGCGGCATCTTGCCGAGCTGCGCGATCAAGAAGCCGCCCAGCGTGTCGTAGCGCGCGTCGTCGGGGAAGGCGATCTCGAGCTCCTCGCCGAGCTCGAAGATGCCGCTGCGCCCCATGGCGACGTAGCGGCCCTCGCCGATGGCGGTGATCTCCTCTTCCTCTTCCTCGTCGTGCTCGTCATGGATGTCGCCGACGAGCTCCTCGATGACGTCCTCGAGCGAGACGATGCCGGCCGTGCCGCCGTGCTCGTCGACGACGACGGCGAGGTGCGTCTTGCCCTTCTGAAAGCGCTTCAAGAGCTCGCTGATCTTCTCGAGCTCGGGCACGAACAGCGCCGGGCGCACGTAGCGCATGAGATCGAAGGCGCTCTGGTCGATGTCGGGCAGCCTCGTGAGCAGATCCTTGGCGTGCAGGAAGCCGAGCACGTCGTCGATGTCCTCACCGTAGACGGGCAGGCGCGTGTGGCCGTGGCTCTTGATCTCGGTGAGCACCTCGTCGAGCGTGCTGCCGCCCTTCAGCGCCGAGATGTCGGGCCGCGGCACCATCACCTCCTTGACCAGCGTGTCGCCGAACTCGAACACGTTGTCGAGCATCTCGCGCTCCTCCGGCTCGATGACGCCGGTGGAGGAGCCGAGGCGGATCATGAAGGCGATGTCCTCTTCGGTGATGAACGGCCCCGTACGCGTCAGCTCGCCGCCGAGCACCTTCACCACCAGCTTCGAGAACCAGGTGAAAGTGACGACGATGGGCTTGGTGGCGGTATAGACGAGCCAGAGCCCGCGCATGGCGAAGGGCGCGATGGCCACCGCGTTCTGCTTGGCGAAGGTCTTCGGCGTGATCTCCCCGACGATGAGGATGGCGATGGTCGCGCTGGCGACCGCGATGGTGACGGCGCTGTTCGCGAAGAAGTGCTGCGCGAGCAGGGTGGTCACCGCCGTGGCCACGGTGTTCACGAGGTTGTTGCCGATGAGCACCGTCGTCAGCACGCGGTTTGGCCGGTCGAGCCAGAGCCGGAAGTAGCGCCCGAGGTGCGGCCGCTGCTCGATGAGCTGGCGCGCCTTCGACTCGGAGAGCGCCGTGAGGGCGGTCTCCGAGCTCGAGAAGAACGCGGAGAGAGACAAACAGAGCATGAGCAAGAGCACGTCGCCGAGGACGTCTCCCGTGACGAGTAAGCTACTACTGCCCAACGTCCA
Organism: uncultured Myxococcales bacterium; assembly: GCA_964388085.1. Classification (GTDB taxonomy): domain Bacteria; phylum Myxococcota; class UBA727; order UBA727; family CAYLZW01; genus CAYLZW01. The sequence continues at coordinate 3,357 of CAYLZW010000246.1, forward strand.
TCCCTGCGCCCCGGCGGCGGGCGCGCGTCTGTAACAGACACACGCCACCTGCCCGCAGCTTCACCCGGGCCCCCTCGGCCCCCCAACCGGCACCCTCGTACCCTGTGCGCAGACCCCGCGCTCGCGGGCCGCTGAGCTCGGCCGCACGCGCAACGCTACCCGCGGTCCGTGGGCGGCCGCGCGGGGGAGCTCCGCGATCACTCCATTCGCGTAGGGCTTGCCCGAGCGAACAGAGGCTCAAGTCAGTCAAACGCATCCAGTCCGTCGCAGCGCAGCGCGCGACGAGTCACACGCTGTCGGCCACCCGTTCGAGCATGTCTGCGGCCGTGAGACCGATATAGCGTATCACCTCCATCTCGCTTGCGGTGAAGCCGCCCTTCTTGGAGTTGATGAGCTGGATGGCCCCGAACAGGCGCCCCTCTTTCTCGGCCGAGCTGCACAGCGTGTCCCGCGGCTGGTAGCCCACGGCGTCCGCGATCCCGCGGAAGTAGCGGGAGTCGTGCTGCATGTCGCGGATGACCACGCAGCAGCCCTCCTGCGCGCAGAAGCCCACGATGCCCTGGCCCACCGGCACGGTGAAGCCCGACTTCTTGATCGCGTCCGCTTTCGGGCCGCGCACGGCGGAGAAGCGCAGCTCATGGCCGTTGACGTCGGCGAGGTAGAACGTCCCCGCGTCGGCCGGCACCTTCTCGAGGGCGAGGTCCAAGAGCTTCTGGGCCACCTTCTGCGGATCCGGCACGGAGTCCATGAGGAGCTCCTGCGTGGCGTCGAAGATGTCCGCGATCATATCCGTCGGGTCGAAGGCAGGCGCCGAGACGGGCCCGGACGGCCGGAGCTGCGGATCGTTGGCCGTCGCCACCGACTCCACGCGCTGTGACGGCACCGGCCCGGTCTTGAACTGGGCCGCGCGCTGGGGCGGCGGCGCCGCGGACTTGGCCGGCCTGGCGGCGGGCGCGGGCTGGGGCTTCGCGGCGGGCGCGGGCTGGGGCTTCGCGGCGGGCGCGGGCTGGGGCTTCGCGACCGGCGCCGGTGCTGCAGCCGGGGCCGGCTTCGGAGCGGCCGGCTGGGGCGCGGGCGCCGGTGCTGGAGCTGCAGCCGGGGCGGCAGCAGGCGCCGGAGCGGGCTTCGCGCCCGGTTCGGTCTCGCGCAAGCGGAACACGCGCTGCGTGCCCACGTCGGTGACGTGGATGGAGTTGTCCGCCTGGATGTCGCACATGATGTTCGAGATCGGCCCCTCGCCAATGTTGGAGAGGCCGGTCCGAAGCGCGTCCATCCAGTTCTGGCCCTCGACGGTGAGGGTCAGGTTCTTCTGCCCCGGGCCCTTGGCCGGGATGTAGACCTCGAACCAGGTCATGGTCCCCTAGCTCCCTTCACGGCGACGGGCCGCAGGCACTGCGGTGAGCCGCTGGTGCCGCCGGACTGTAGGGACGCTCCTCCCAGGCGGTCAACCTGCTTGGCGCGGCTCACTCGTCGCCGGCCTCGCTGGCGCCGGCGCTCGGCCGCAAGAAGCCGATCTCGCCGAGCGTGCCGCGCCCGCCGACGAGCACGCGCCCCTGCCCGCTCTCGTCGCGGCTCACGGCGCCGACGGGCGCTCGCCCGAAGCCGCGCACCGCGCAGGGCTCATCGCCGCAGCGCGCGACGCCGAGGTGCCCCTCGCGCATGTCGAGCGGCAGCACCCGGCCGTCTTCGAGCACGACCCAGGTGTATGGGTCCCGGCAGCTGGCGCCGTCCGGATCGTCGAGGAAGCGCACCGGCGCGCCCGGCATCCCGACGATGCCGATCTCGTCCACGCGCGTCTCGCCGTCCGCGTCGCCGACGACGCCGAGCACGCTGACGTCGAAGCTGCCGTGGTTGGCCACGAGCACGACCGGCCGGTGCGCGCTGTCCGCGCAGTCGAGCACGCGCGCGGAAGCCATGGCCCGCGGCTCGACGCCCGTGCGCACCTCGTGCAGGAGATCCGCGAGCGGCAGCTCCGCCTTGCCGAGCACGTAGTCCGAGCGCACCGCCAGCACGCGGTCCCCGAGGGCGTCGCTCAGGACGTGAAACGTCTCGGACGGCGCCGTGGCGTCCGCCTCCGCGGGCAAGATCTCCACGTCGCTGAGCTCGACCGCCTGTCGCAGCGCGCCCTCGAGGTCGAGGCAGACGCGCACGCTGCGCTCGCCGATGGCGCCGGAGACGCCGAGCGCGCCGTCGCCGAGCTTCTGACACACGCCCGTGGTCATCGCGTTCGGGTCGTTCGGGCCGCCGCCGTAGATGTTCTCCCGCCCGCCGTCCGCGAGGCCGTCGGCGAACACGCCGAGCAGCGACTCCCCGCCGTCCGCGAGGCCGCCGGCGCTCTCGTGCTCGAGCATCACGAAGCCCGTACGCAAGAGCAGGAAGTAGCCGTCCGGTGGGTTGTAGGCCTCGTCCCCGGCGATGCTGCCCTCGGGCTGCACGAGCCAGGAGAACGCGCTCAGCTCATCGATGAGGCCGGACGCGCTCACGTCGAAGGCGAAGCTCGGCTCGGGCTGCTCGCCGTGGCTCTCGCTGCGCTGCTCCTCGCCGATGAAGATCTTCTCCACCTCGGAGTGGGCCGCGCCCGTGGCCGGATCGAGGTAGCGCTTCCACACGCGCACCCACTTGCCGGCGGGCAGGATGGCGAGCCCGCTGCCGCTGTTCTCGCTGACCTCGGCCGCGGCCTCCGGCGACGAGCTGTCGAACGCCATGGCGCCCTCCGGAGCGTCCGCGGAGCCGTCATAGAGATCGGGCGCCGTCACCTGCGCGTCGCCCACGATCATCATGCCGGAGGCGTCCGTGCCGCTGCCGAGCATCGCGAAGCGCCCCGCCGAGACCGGCACCACGGCGCCGATGTCGAGGGCGCTGAGCTTCTCGGCGTGCAGCGCCGGATCGGGATCGAGCATGACGGGCATGAACGAGAGCGGCACGAGCGACAGCTCGCCGGGCACGCCGGTCGGCGCCGAGCGCACCACCTCGGGCAGGCGCTGTGACTTCGCGAGCGGCGTCGCGAGCAGCGCCTCGGCGCGCACGCGCACCTCGTAGCTGCCGTAGGGGGCGAGCGGCAGGACGTCCTCGCCGGCGAGGATGCCGAGCACGCCGGCGCAGCGCGCGTTGTCGTTCGCGAGGTCCGGGTGCGCGTAGCGGAAGGCGGCGCAGAAGGCGCGCGCGTCCTCGTCGCTGACGGTCGCTTGCCCGGACAGGGCGGCGCTCTCGTCCATGAGCCGCTCACTGTCGGTGACGATGGCGGCGGGCTGCCAGGTCTCGAAGGGCGCGCGCAGCTCGACGGTGTAGCGCGTGCTGCCGCTGGCGGCGGCGAAGGCCACGAAGAGCCGCTCGGGGGAGGTGGCCTGCACGATCTCGACCTCGGGGCTCGCCGGCGGCAGAGCGACGACGAGCTCGATGCCGGAGAGCTCGTCCTGGCAGCCGAGCGGGCGCGTCGTCGTCCGTCCGCCGATGGCCGGCTCGTCGGCGAGGGCGATCACCTCGTAGCCGCCGTCGTCGCTCTCGCTCGGCAAGAGCTCGTCGAAGCCGAAGCTGCCGTCCTCGGCCGTGATCGCCGGCGTGGCGTGGCCCGGGATGACGACGCTGACGCCGGCGAGCGGCGCGCCGCCCTGATCCTTCACCACGCCGCTCAGCGACGAGGTGCCGCGCTCGTCCGCGGCCGTGTCCGGATCGCAGGGGTTCGTCGGCTCGAGGCAGCCGCCGAGGGCGAGCGGCGAGACGAGGCCGAGGAGGCCAAAGAGGCGACGGAGGCCGGGGCGCGAGAGAGTTTGCATGCTGACGTCCAGAGTAACCGAGGTCGAGCGCGGCGCTAGCGGGCGCGCCTCACGACGTGACCTGGATCGCGGGCACTTTATCGCACCTGTACGGCGACGTGCCCTCCCTCGACGGGGCGCGCGAGCGCCTGCTCGGTCGCGCGGCGCGCCTCGGCGAACGCGGCTTTGCCCTTGTCGAGCGCGAAGGGCCCCGGACGCGTGATGCCCGCGACGCTGAGCGCCACGAGCCCCGCGCGCGAGGGGATGCGCGTGTGCGCGCCCTGCTTGCGGCGCCAGGGCGAGCGCGAGAGCAGGTGGTGGTAGAGCACGCGCGGCGCGTCGTCGACGAACGTGGTGCCCGGGCGGTCGCGGATGCCACCGTCGAGGAACGCGCGCCCCTCGATCCACACCGGATGGAACATCAGCGGCACGGCGCAGCTCGCGTGAATGGCCGCCGACAGCGCGCCGCCCGTCAGCACCTCGGTCTTGCGCGTGCGCACGTGAAACGCGCTCAAGCCGACGGGCACGCGAGCGCGCGCGAAGTCGTCGCTCGGCAACAGGCGCAAGAGCCGCTCGCGAAAGAGCCGGCCGCGCAGGACGCCGAGCCCAGGGAACGGATCCCAGAAGTCCTGCCGCGTCAGGCTGAACAGCTCGCGCTGCATGACGGGCGCGTCGACGCCGGCGGCCCAGCCGCCCGCCACCAGCGCGCCCGCCGACGAGCCCGAGACGCGGGAGGGCACGAGCCCAGCGTCCTCGAGCGCGCACAAGACGCCGGCGTGCGCGAAGAAGCCGAAGAAGCCCGACGACATCGCGAGCGCGAACGGCCCCTCGGCGAGCCACTCGCGCAGCGTGGGGGCGTCGGTCGAGACGGCGTTTTGCATCGTGCAGGCCGTTTGGCGTCCTCGTCCGTTTGCTGCAAGTAGCCCGCGCGCGCCGGTACCTCGCGCGCGCACCCTTGCTAGAGTCCGGCGGGCCTCGCGCTCGTTCGCGCGCCCGTTGCTCCACGAGGTGAGATGGAAGCCGCCCCCGCCCTGGCCGAAGGTTACCCGCGCGCGTTCGGCAGCTATGTGCTGCTGACCGCCTTCGCGCAGGGCGGCATGGGCGAGGTCTACCTCGCGAAGACCGGCGGCATCGAGGGCATCGAGCGCATCTGCGTGCTGAAGAAGCTGCGCCCCGATTTCGGGCAGAACCAGGAGTACGTGAACCGCTTCCTCGACGAGGCGCGCCTCGTCGTGCAGCTGAACCACGCCAACATCGCGCACGTGTTCGACGTCGGCCGCGTCGGCAACGAGTACTACCTCGCCATGGAGTACGTCTCCGGCGTGTCGCTGAAGGGGCTGATGGCGCGCGCGTTCGAGAGCGGCGCGCCGCTCTCCGCCGACGTGGCGCTGTTCGCGCTGTGCGAGGCGCTCGAGGCGCTCGACTACGCCCATCGCCTCGAGCACCCGATGACGGGACAGGCGCTGAACCTCGTGCACCGCGACGTCTCGCCGCACAACGTCATGGTCAGCTACGAGGGAGAGGTGAAGCTCATCGACTTCGGCCTCGCCGAGAGCGAGCTCAAGGAGGAGCAGACCGAGAGCCA
>CAYLZW010000247.1:0-245 GCA_964388085.1 uncultured Myxococcales bacterium
GAGGTCCTCGCGGAACTCGCCGCGCGCGACCATGGCGCGCAGATCGCGGTTGGTGGCGGCGACGATGCGCACGTCGACGGAGATGGTCTTCTCCCCGCCCACGCGCTGGATCTCGCGGCGCTCGAGCGCGCGCAAGAGCTTTGGTTGCAGCTCGAGCTCGAGCTCGCCGATCTCGTCGAGGAAGAGCGTGCCGCCGTGCGCGCGCTCGAACGCGCCGATGCGCCGCTGCACGGCGCCCGTGAACG
>CAYLZW010000247.1:255-8667 GCA_964388085.1 uncultured Myxococcales bacterium
TCGTGGCCGAACAGCTCCGACTCGATGAGGTTGCGCGCGATGGCGCCGCAGTCCACGACGACGAAGGGCTTGTCGGCGCGCCGCGACGCCTCGTAGAGCGACCACGCGATGACCTCCTTGCCCGTGCCCGTCTCACCGCCGATGAGCACGGTGGCGTCGGTCTTGGCCACCCGCTCGACCCGCGCGAAAACCGCCCGCATGAGCGACGAGGTGCCGACGGCGCCGTTGAGCTCGGCCTTCTCGCTCATGGGCTGCGAGACCTTGTCGCTGCGCACGTGGAAGACGAGCGGCACCTCGCCCACGGTGATCACCTGTCCGTCGTCCACGAGGGCCTCGAGCACGCGCACGCCGTTCACGAAGCTGCCGTTGGTGCTGCCGAGATCGCGCAGCCGGAAGCCGCGCTCGGTGGAGGCGATCTCGAGGTGAACGCTCGACACCGTCGGATCCTCGAGCAGGAAGTCGTTGCCGGGGCCGGCGCCCACGCGGATGACGTCGCTGTCGAAGCGATGGCGCTTCTGCTTCGCGTCCTCGAGCTCGAAGGTCGGGTGCTCGAGCAGGAGGCCGGACTTGCCGCGCACCACCAGCGTGGCGGCGCGCGGCGCCTTGTGGCTCATCTCTCTCGGGGCCAACGGGTCGCTGTTCATGGGACGTCCGCTCCAATGCAGGGAAGCAGAGACAGCCGTATCGGCCGGCCGTGAACGAAAGCTTCGCGAGGACGTTACAGGACAGCCCCCTCTGTCGCATACAGTGCCTACGGCGCGGCGGAGCCGGAGGACGCGTGGGCCTGTGTGAAGACGTGGAGCGCTTTCTCGACGAGGGCGGCCCCGTGCAGCGGCTGCTGCCGGGCTACGCGCCGCGACCCGCGCAGATCGACATGGCGGTGGAGGTCGCGCGCACGATCAGCGAGGGCGGCCGCCTCGTCGTCGAGGCCGGCACCGGCACCGGCAAGTCGCTCGCGTACCTGGCGGCGTCGCTCTTGAGCGACAAGCAGGTCATCGTCGCCACCGGCACCAAGGCGCTGCAAGAACAGTTGATGGAGAAGGACCTGCCCCTCGTCACGGAGGCCCTCTTCGCGCTGACCGGCAAGCGCAAGCGGGCCGCCCTCATGAAGGGCCGGCAGAACTACCTGTGCCGCACCCGCTACGAGCGCTTCGCCGCCGAGCCGCGCTTTTTGTTCGCGGGCGACAAGAGCGCGTATCCGGCGCTCGAGGCGTGGGCGGCCGAGACGGTCACCGGCGATCGCGCGGAGATAGACGGCCTGCCCGACAGCTGGGCGACCTGGCAGGACCTCGACGCGGGCAGCGAGACCTGCATCGGCCAGCGCTGCGCACGCTATCAGGACTGCTTCGTCACCGAGATGCGCCGGCGCGCGGTCGACGCCGATCTCATCGTCGTGAACCATCACCTCCTGTGCGCCGACCAGCGCGTGCGCCTCGAAGGGCTGCCGGCCGGCGCGGAGACAGGTAACGAGCCCGGCGGCGCCGCCGCCTTCGCGCACGTGCTGCCCGACGCCCAGGCCATCATCATCGACGAGGCGCACGCGCTCCCCGACGTGGCGTCCGACTACTTCGGCGTCTCGCTCTCCACCTCGCGCACCGAGCGCCTGCTGCGAGACCTCAAGGGCTACGCGGACGCGCTCATGGGCCCCGGCGAGCGGCTGTCGCTGCTCGGCGCCAGTGAGCTGGCCGATCGCGCGGTGAACGCCGTGTTCGAGGAGATCGGCCCGCTCGCCACGGGTGGAGATCGCGTCCGCCTCGACGCCGGCCGGACCTCGAAGGCCCTCGAGCAGCGGGCGAGCGAGGCGCGTCTTGCGCTCGGTTCGCTCGCGCAGCGCCTCGAGTCCCTGGCCGGTGACGACGACGACCTCGAGCGGGCGCTCAGCTACCGCGCCGCGCAAGGCAAGGCGCTCCGGCGCCGCACGGATCAGGTGTGGGCCGAGCTCGAGTTCCTGCTCGGCGCCGCGCGAGAGGATCCGCGCTTCGTCGCCTTCGTGGAGCCGCGCAAGCGGGGGCTCGCGCTCGGGGCGGTGCCCATCGACGTGGCGGAGGCCCTCTCGAAGACGCTGTTCGCGGGCGAGCGGCCGGTGGTGCTGACCAGCGCGACGCTCGCGGTGGCCGGCAGCACCGTGCGCTTCGAGGAGCGGGTCGGCTTGCGCCCGCCCGTCATCGACGAGGCCAGCGCGGCGCCGAGCCCTGCGCACGTGATGCTCTCGCCCTTCGATCACGAGCGGCGCGCTGCCCTGTACGCGCCCCAGGGCATGCCGGAGCCTGGCGACGTGACCTTCTTCGAGCGCTTCTGCGAGGAGGTCCGCTTCCTCGTGGAGCTGAGCGGCGGCGGGGCCCTCCTGCTGTTCACGAGCTACCGCTCGCTCGAGCGCAGCCACGAGGTGCTGGCGCCGCACTGCGAGAGCCTCGGCCTCGTGGCGCTCAAGCAGGGGGACGCGCCAAAGGCGCGGCTGCTCGAGGCCATGCGCGAGCACGCGGACGAGCGCGGCGCCGTGTTGTTCGCGACGCTGTCGTTCTGGGAGGGCGTCGACGTACCCGGCCGCGCGCTGCGCCTCGTCGTCATCGATCGCCTGCCCTTTCGGGCGCCGAACGATCCCGTCACCCAGGCGCGCGCGGAGCTGCATCGCGCGCGCGGCCGAGATCCCTTCCAGGAGCTCTCGCTGCCCGAGGCCGCCCTGCTCTTGAAGCAGGGCGCCGGACGGCTCCTGCGCACGCACGACGACGCGGGCGTGGTCGCCGTGCTCGACGGGCGCTTGCGCCGGCGCCGCTACGGCAAGCTGTTCCTCGAGACGCTGCCGCCCATGACGCGCGTCGGCTCCCGGCGCGCCCTCACCTCGTTCTGGCTGCGCTTCGTCGCCCCGGCGCTCGGCTTGCCGCTGGCGGCGGACGGTGAGGACCCGCCGCCCGCGAGCGAGGCGCCGGCGGACGCTTGACGGCCGCGCGGCCGGGAGTCGAGCATCGTGCGCATGCATCGTTGTGGCCGGCTCGCCCCCACGCACCGCGCGTGGCCCGTCGCGCTTCTGCTGGCGGCGCTGCCGGCTTCGTCGTGCGCCACCGACGAGGATCTGCCGCCCGCGCGCATCGGCGCGCAGCCGGTGCCGGTGAGCTCCCCGGGCGGCAGCGGGCCGGGCGAGGCCGGTACCGAAAGCTCTTTGGGCGAAGGCGGCGACGCGAGCGCCTCCGCCACCGGCTCGCCCGCCGCCGGCAGCAGGGGGGCCGCGCGCGAGGCGCCGCGCACCGCGTTCATCTACAACCGCGTGCTCGCGAAGCTCGCCGATCCCGCCGCGGTCGACGTGGAGCGCCTGCGAGCGGCGGTCGAGGCCCGCACCGGGGCGAAGGTGAAGCAGATCAAGCGAGGCCCGCTCGGGCTCTTGTCCATCGTCTTCGAGGATGTAACCCCCGCGCGAGGAGAGGCCGAGCAGCGGGCGCTCGTCGACAAGCTGAAGGGGATGCAAGAGCTTCGCTACGCCGAGCCCGAGCGGCTGTTGCAGGCGCGATGAGCCGCAGGAGCTCGTCCCCGAGCATGGTGCGCCGCGACGAGACGGGCCGGCGGCGGCGCTGGCCACGACGACGACGCGGGTCTAGGCTGCCCGCGTGACCGTCGACAGGACCCCGGTGTCTCGCGTCCTCGTAGCCGACGACGCGCGGGTCATGCGTATGCTCGTGCGCCACTGGCTCGAGCGCCTCGGGCTGGTCGTGGAGGAGGCCGAGGACGGCTTCGAGGCGCTGCGGCGCGCGCGCACCGGCGACTACGCGCTGGTGGTGCTCGACATCAACATGCCCGGCATCACCGGCCTCGGCGTGCTCGAGGGCATCCGCAGCGACCCCTCGACCCGCGGCATGCCGGTGCTCCTCCTGACCACGCTCGGACACGAGGCCGACATGCGGCGGGGCGCCCGCCTCGGGGCCTCGGCGTACCTCACAAAGCCCCTCTCCTACAGCGCCCTGAAGGACACCGTCACCCGCCTGCTCCTCGACGGAAAGCGTGCGGATTCCAATGACGCCGTGGCACCGGGTGACTAACCTCTCCCGAACGGAACACGGAGCGGAGCTGGACGAGCCCACGCCGTCCGCCCGCCGCCGTCGGAGAGCACGGTCATGGTAGCGAGGAAAGCGAGCGGCTCGGTGAGCGGCGCCAAGCGTGAGGGCGCAGGGCCCGGCGGCGGCAAGCGCGGCGGCGGCAAGGGCCCCGGCGGCAAGGGCCCCGGCGGCAAGGGCGACGGCGTCAAGCGCGTCGGCGGCGCACGGAACGAGTTCGGCACGCGCGTCGCCCGCCGCATCGACTGCTCCCGCTGCGGGCGCTCGGACCACATCGCCTACGTCCCGAAGCAGCGCGAGAAGGCCCTCTGTCGGGACTGCGCCATCGAGGTGCTGCGCATGTACGAGCACGGCGTGAAGGCGCGCGTCGCCACCCGCGTCGTGCCCTGCAACCTCTGTGGCACCCCCTTCGATCTGCCCGAGACCGTCGAGGACGACGGCGACCTCCTGTGCGGTAGCTGCCTGCGCGGCTTCACCGCCTGGCAGGGCAGCGTCGACGTGCCCTTCGATGAGCGCACGCGCGCGCACGCGGAGCCCCGTCGCTCGGGCACGCTGATCCGGCGGCGCAAGGACGAGGACTGACGCCTGCTCCCGAGGTCACGGGCCGGTCCCTTCGCTACGAACACCGGCGCTCGTCAGGATGGTGAAAACGCCCTCGGGGCGCCTTCACCAGCCTGGTAGGCTCTCGTCAGGAGACGAGACCGTGGCGCATACCTCCCACCGCGACGAGCGGCGCAGCGTCGGCGCGATCCTGGTCGAGCGCGGCGTCGTCGACGCGGACGACCTCGAGGCCGTGCTCGCGGGCGCCGAGCCGGACGGCCCGCGCACGGGGAGCCTCTGCCTCGAGCTGGGGCTCGCCGACGAGAGCGCCATCGCCGGCGCGCTCGCGGAGCACCTCGGTCACCCCTGCGTCGTGCTCGCCGACAGCGTCATCGACCTGGCGGCGCTCGAGCTGTTGCCTCGCGTCGTGGCCTTGCAGCACCGCCTCCTGCCGGTCGCCATCGACGCGGAGTGCCTCACCCTCGCCGCCGCTGACGTCGGGGAGCGAGACATCTTTACGCAGGTCTCCTTCGCGAGCGGCCGCCGCGTGGAGCCGCTGCTCGCCCTCGACGGCGCTCTCGTTCGCGCCATTCCAGCCGCCTACGAGGCGCTCGCGCGGCGGGAGCGCATCTTCGCGGGCGGCGACGTCGAGCCTGGGGTCACGGCGGCCCGCCTCGTCGTCGTGCGGCCGGCCGAAGACCCGCCCGCGGCCGGCGCGGCGAGCGGCGCCGGCGAGCCCGACGAGCTCGACGAGCTCGACGACTTCGACATCGAGGTCGACGTCGTCGGGCTCGACGAGCTCGTGGCGCCGGCCGAGGTGCTCCACGACGATGACGCGGACGCCGCGCACGCCGACGCGCCGCTCGTGCTGGTGGTGGACGACGACGAGGACATTCGCGGGCTGCTGAAGCGCCTTTTGCGCCACGACGGCTATCGCGTCATCGAGGCGGGCACCGGCCGCGAGGCCATGGACGTGCTCAGGCGGGCGCGCCCTGGGGTCGTGCTGCTCGACGCCATGTTGCCGGAGGTGCACGGCTTCGAGATCTGCCGCGCCATCAAGGAGAGCGAGGCGCTGCGCGGCATCCCCGTCGTCATGGTCTCGGCCGTGTACAAGGGCTGGGAGCACGCGCGCGACATCCAGGAGGTGCACCGCGCCGACGCCTTCGTCGAGAAGCCGTTCGACGTCGCCTACCTGCGCGAGCTGGTCGCGCGCATGCTCGGCCGCACGGCGCCGCGCCCCGCGCTCGAGGACGCGCTGCGAAGGCGCATCGCCGAGGCGCGCACGAGCGCGCACGTGAGCTACAAGATGGGCGACTTCGACGACGCCATGGCCGCCGTCGAGCGCTGGCGTGGCCTCGATCCCTTCGATCCCGACGCCTATCTGCTGCTCGGCAACGTGCTCACGAAGCGGCGGGACACCGCGGGCGCCATGCGCGCCTATGAGCGGGCGGCGACCTTCGGCCCCGAGCTGTTCGCGGCGTTCAAGAACCTCGCGCTCACGCTCGAGCAGCTCGGCTTCAAGAGCCGGGCGTACGCCAGCTGGTACCGCGCCGCGGAGCTGACCCCCGAGCCGTCGCTGCGAGAGCAGATCCGCCGCCGTCTGCAGGAGCGTTACCCCGCGTTTGTGTGAGGACGCGAGGCGGCAGCGCGGCACCGATCCAGCGCGAAACACCACGCGCCTACATGTACGACACGCTTGCGCGCCGCCCTTGCACGACGCCGGCGATGGGCGCGCGGCACGCGAGGCGTGGGAGCGCCCGAGTCACATGTTTCTCCGCCACCGACTGGCGCTATGCTCGACCCCGCCCGAGCCCCCATGCGATGACGTTGGTTCATGGTCACTGACAGCCAAGCCCGCTTCGTGAAGATCACGTTCGTCCGCAGCGACGGGTTCACCCAGCTATTGACCATCGGCAGCGGCGAGACCGTGCTCATCGGGCGCGACCTCACCTGCGACTGCCGGCTCGAGGGCCGCAAGGTCTCGCGCCGGCACCTGCGCCTCACGCACCGGAGCGACGGCAAGCTGCAGGTCGACGACAACTCGAGCCACAACGGCACCTTCGTGAACGGCGTGCGTGTCATGGAGACGACGCTGAGCGGCGGCGAGGTCTTGAACGTCGGCGAGTGGGAGGGCCGCGTCGAGTACGGCGAGGGGCCGCCGCGTCGCCGGCAGACCGTCCCCGGGCTGATGCCGGCGGTCGCCTTCGGCGAAGGCGACACGCGCAAAGAGTCGAGCGAGCACGACGTGTTCACGTCGAAGAAGCTGGTTCCCGCCGAGGCGGCGCAGCCGAGCCTGCCGCCCCCGCCCGGCGTCGACGGCAGCAACCCCATGCCGCGCTCGGCGCTCATGATCGATCACGCCGGACCGAGCGGCTTCGACGGTCCCACGGATCCGTCGCTGCGCGCGGCCGCGCGCGCCGCCGCCTCTCCGCCGCCCGAGACCGATCGCCTGAGCGACACCCGCATCGTCGACATGAAGAGCGTCTGGCTGTGGGAGGAGAACGAGGACCCCTCCGAGGTCTCGAAGGACGCCATCCGCGCCGCGCCCGTCGGGGACAACCCCATCGTCAAGCGCCTGACGCAGAGCCACGGCGCCCTCGACTTCCGCGGCCTCGGCGATCTGCGGCCGGTGGACAAGGCACAGACGCTCGGCCCCGGCTTCAACGTCGACGCCGTAGCGCTGCAGCTCGTCTTCAAGGTGACCGAGTCGCTGGCCGCGGCGCCCTCCATGGAGGGCTTCCTCGCCGACATGAGCGACAGCCTGTGCACCGCCGCGCGCGCGAAGGCCGTCGTCGTGCTGTTGCCCGACGAGGGCACCGGTGAGCTCGTGCCGCGCGTCGTCAAGAACCGCCGCCAGGACGAGAGCGTGCACCTCTCACGCACCGTCATCGAGTGGGCCATCACGAAGAAGTCGGCCGTGACGACGGAGGACGCCTCCGCCGACGAGCGCTTCGCCAGCGGCGAGAGCGTGCTGCGCTTCGACCTGAAGGCCGTCCTCGTCGTGCCGCTCATGCGCGAGGACGACTGCATCGGCGCGCTCTACCTGACGCGCGACCTGCCCTTCACCAACACCGAGCGGGATCTGGTGGCCGCCATCGCGCACCTCATCGCGGTCGGCCTCGAGCGCTCCCGCCTGCGTGAGCACGTCGCCATCGAAGAGCGCCAGCGCCGCGCGCTCGAGCGCTTCCACGCGCCCGAGGTGGTGCGCCGCTTGATGATGGAGGAGAACGTGCCGGTGGCCGCGCGCGGCGACGGCCTGTTCCTCGAGCAGCTCACCGCCACGGTGCTGTTCTGCGACCTGTCCGGCTTCACGCGCTTTTGCGAGTCACAGGAGCCCGAGGTCGTCGGCCGCCTCTTGAACCTCTACCTCGGCGGCATGACCGAGACCGTGTTCGCCTACGGTGGCACCGTCGACAAGTACATCGGCGACGCCATCATGTGCATCTTCGGCGCGCCCTTCTCGCACGACGACGACGCCGCGCGCGCGGTGAAGTGCGCCGTCGAGATGCGCCGGACCTTCCGCCGCATGGTGGAGCGCGGCGAGTTCGGCGACGGCAGCCACCCGCTCGACGTGCACATCGGCGTGAACACCGGCCCCGTGGTGGCGGGCACCGTCGGCTCGTCGCTGCGCATGGAGTACACGGCGCTCGGCGACACCGTGAATCTGGCCGCGCGCCTCGAGGGCGTCGCCAAGGCCGGGCAGGTCGTCATCGGCCCCGCCACGGCGAAGCTCGTCAACGAGGACGTGGCCCTGCGCTCGCTCGGCGAGGTCGCCATCAAGGGCAAGCGCGACGCCATCGAGGTGTTCGAGGTGCTCGACGAGGAGCTC
>CAYLZW010000248.1:0-8635 GCA_964388085.1 uncultured Myxococcales bacterium
ACCCGTCCTCGGCATCGACTTCGGCACGAGCAACACGGCCGCCGCATGGGTGGACGAGAAGCAGCGCGTGCGCGTGGTCCCCGTGCGCGAAGGCGCGTACCTGCTTCCCAGCATCGTCTGGTACTCCGAACGTGGGGACGCGCTCATCGGCGACGCCGCGCGCGCGCAGCTCCTCGAGGACCCGGCGCACACGATCCATGGGCTGAAGCGCTTCCTCGGACGACGCTGGACCTCGCCCTTCGTGCACCGGCACAAGGACCACTTCGGCTACCGCATGGTCGAGGGCAGCGACGGCCTGGTCGCGGTGGACCTGTTCGGCAAGCCGCGCTCTCTCGAGGATGTGTCCGTCGACATCCTGAAGCGCATCATTGAGCTCGCGAGCGCGAGCCTGCGCGCCGAGGTGAAGACGTGCACGCTCACCGTGCCGGCGCACTACGGCTTCAGCCAGCGTCAGGCCATCCGCGCCGCGGCCATGAAGGCCGGCCTCGTCGTCAAGGCCATGGTCAACGAGCCCACCGCGGCCGCCATGTACTACGCGCGCAAGAAGGGCAACGACGGCACGGTGCTCATCTTCGACCTCGGCGGCGGCACCTTCGACGCCACGCTGCTCGCCGTCATGGGCGGCATCGTCAAGGTCATCGCGACGGGCGGCGACGCCTTCCTCGGCGGGCAGGACTTCGACGGCCGCGTCGTCGAGCACCTCGCCGCGCGCTTCGAGCGCGAGCACGGCATCGATCTCCGTCCGCAGACCATTGCCCTCTGGCGTTTGTTCGTCGCGGCCGAGGCGGCGAAGGTGGCGCTCAGCACGCAAGAGGAGGCGCGCGTCCGCGTGCCCTGCGTGACGGTGAAGGACGATCGCTTCCTCGACCTCGACTACGCCGTCACCCGTCGCGAGCTCGAGGAGCTGAGCGCGCCGCTCATCGAACGCTGCCTCGGCATCTGCGAGGAGCTCCTCACGCGCGCGCACATGGGTCCGGGGGACGTCGCCGAGATCGTCTTCGTCGGTGGGCAGACCCGCATGCCGGCGATCCAGCGTCGTCTGTCGCAGATCTTCCGCTCGAACCCCGCCAAGCACATCCACCCGGATCTCGGCGTCGCCGTCGGCGCGGCGCTGCTCGCGAGCGGCGACCAGAGCCTCATCGACGTCATGAGCTCACCGCTTGGCGTCATGGTGCCGGGCATCGGCGCGAAGGAGCTCATCCCCGCGAACACGACGGTGCCGAGCGTGAAGCGGCTCGCCCTCGGCATGCGGCCGAAGCCCGGCCAGCCGCTCATCATGGCGGTGTACGAGTCACCGGACGCCAGCAGCCTCGAGCGAGAGCACCTCGGCACGACGAGAGCGGAGAGTGCCTGGCTCGATGGTAACCCGGGCGAGCTCGAGCTCGAGGGCTGGCTCGGCGACGACCTGTCGCTCTCCCTCTCCCTGAAGGCGAGCAGCGGCGGGCGCCTGCCTCTCGTCATCGAGCGCCCGCAGGACATCGAGACCGCCCTTGCTGCGAAGCCCTCGTCGGCGCCGAGCTCCCCGTACGAGGACGGGCCCACGACGCCCGAGGCGGCCCGCCCACGAAGGGCGCAGAACGCCGAGGACGCCGCGACCAACGTCGATCCCCCGGGCGCTCCGGCGGCGCAGGGCCGAAAGCGCTCGTCGTCGTCGGGACCGCGGCCGCGCAAGGGGCCGCTGCCGCCGGGCTTCAAGTCCATCGACGTGGGTTTCGCCGCCGAGAGCAGCGCCGGCCTGCAGGGCCTGAACGTCTCGCAGCGCGCGAACGAGTCGCGCATGGCGGCGCCCCCTCCGCCCGAGAGCGCCGGCGTCGAGAAGACCGTCGTCGCGCGCCCCTCGAGCGAGAGCACCGGCGGCCTGCAGCGAGCGGGATCGGAGGAGGCCAACATCCCGCAGCCGGGCTCTATGGTCGGCGCCTACCGTCTGCTCGACGTCATCGGCCGCGGCGGCATGGGTCGCGTCTACCGCGCGGAGCACACCGTGCTCGGCCGCAAGGTCGCGCTCAAGATGCTGCGGCGCCGCTTCAGCGACAATCGACAGGCGGTCGAGCGCTTCATCACCGAGGCGCGGGCGGTGAATCAGATCCGTCACGACAACATCATCCAGATCACGGACTTCATCGAGTCCGACGACGGGCACACCTGCTACATCATGGAGCTGCTCGAGGGGCAGAGCGTCGCGGAGCTGCTCGCGTCCGAGAGCGTGCCGAAGAGCGACGAAGCGCTCGCCATCGCTTATCAGGTGGCCGACGCCATGGTGGCCGTGCACGACGCGCAGATCATCCACCGCGATCTGAAGCCCGAGAACATCTTCCTGACGCAACAGCAAGGCAACGAGCGCTTCGTGAAGCTGCTCGACTTCGGCGTCGCCAAGCTCGTCGATAACGAAGGCCGCTCGCTGCACGAGACCGGCCTCGGAGACGCAGTCGGCACGCCCGAGTACATGTCGCCCGAGCAGCTCGTCGGCGGCCGCGTGGATCACCGCTCGGACATCTATTCGCTCGGTGTCGTGCTCTACGAGATGCTGACGGGCAAGAAGCCCTTCGACGTCGACGCCTCCGTCGGCGAGGTGGTCTTTCAGCAGCTGATGCAGGCGCCGGTGCCGCCGAGCACGCGCGGCGCGCCGTATCCGATCCCGCCGGCGCTCGAGCAGCTCGTGCTGCAGTGCCTCGACAAGGAGCCGAGCCGGCGTCCGCGCAGCATGCGGGAGGTGAGGGGAAGGTTGGAGGCGTTCTTCGAGACTCGTGCGTTTCTGCAGCGGACGACGAAGCTTGGGGCGTCCGTGGTGTCGTGGTCGCCGGATAAGACGCTTAGCGTTCCGGGGGTCGATAGCTCGTCGTCTTCCGCTGACTTTGAGCCGAAGACGGTGATTACCGATCCTGCTTCCCTCGATCTCGTTCTTCTGCCGGGGGAGATTTTAACTACGGCTACGGCTACGGCGACGGCGACGGCGACGGCGACGGCGACGGCGACGGCGACGGCAACGAGCACGCTGCCACGGGAGGAACGGCTTACACCGGACGTGAGGGGCGCTCCTGTGGCGAGGCCGGCGATGGCGGCGGGTGGAGGGCGATCGCCGTCGACAGCGAGCGGTGGCCGCCCGGCGATACCGAAGGGCGTGCTCGCGGCGGGGCTGGGGTTGGTGCTCGTTCTCGTCGTGGGGCTCGCGATTCTGTTGCTGCGCGATGACCGCGTCTCGACGGGCAATGACGTGCAGGTCGAGGTCGCCGGTCGTACCACGACGACGCCGAAGCCGAGCTCAGCTACGGAGAGGCCGGCGTCCCCTCCTGAGCGGGTGCGCATTACCTTCGACTCGACGCCGCAGGGCGCGGGCGTGTTCCTGCCGGGCAAAGACCGGCGCATCGGCGTCACGCCCTTCAGCGTGCAGGTGCAGCCCTCCGCTTCGGCGCAGGACTTCGAGTTCCGCCTCGACGGTTACGAGGTGCGGCGCGAGACCATGCAGCCGCCGACGGGGGATACGCGACTGCATGTCGAGCTCGTGAAGAAATAGAAATTCAGAGAGGCGTGGCCGCCGATCTTCGGCGACGCGCTCCTCCAAGCGCCGCCATGGATCGACTGCTTCACCACTCCCACGTCGTCGACATCACCGACGGTGACAGCTACCGAAACCCGAGTCCGACGAACCCCAAGCGCGGCAAGCGGAAGGACGCCGCGTGAGCAAGGTGGCGACCGCCACCGCGCACGTACGTGGCCCGCAGGGGAGCCGCCGTTGAGGATCAGTTCTGCCGCCCTCGATGCTCCGCCGGTTGGGCTCAGAAAGCGGGCCGCCAGAGTGCTCCGGTCACGCGATCAGTTCTGCCGCCCTGACCACGATCAGCTCACCCGCGCGTTGACACTCGAGGACCTCGTGCGTCACGTCACAGGCGCAGACAACGCCGGCGACGTCGCACCACTGAACGAAGCGCCCGAGCTCCTGGCGACGCTGCTGCACCGTGTTGACGGCGTAGCCCGTCGCACAGAGCCACCGCACGTAACGAGCTGCGCACTCGCAAGCTGCAGCCGGCGTGACGGCGCGGCTCACATGCAGCGTCATCGACGAGGACGACCGCGCCGGTGCGTTGGCTGCAGGCACTGCCACAAGCTCAAGCTCGCCGCGGCTCACTCGCGGCAAGCATCTCGCGGGGCGGGACCGAGCCCCGACGTCGTCGAGTACCGATGCCGCGCCTCGAGTCCCTCTCGCCTTTTGCAGCGCGTATTGGCTCTGCAAATGCGCGAGCGAAGTGAGGGAAGCCCGCCGGCGCGTCGCTCGCCGCTAACGTTCAGCCGCTTTCTCGACGACGATGCGAGCGGCGTGACGGCGGGCCATCACGCACACCACGCGTGGTGTGCGTGATGCCGAAGCGCAGCGGCTGCAAAAGGATGCTCTCGTTGTGTTGCATGCGGCGGGGCGGGCGGCGTGCGGCGGCTCGTCGCTCGACGCGCTTGCGCGGCGGGCGCGGGACGCACGTGCGCGGTCTCGGTGGTGGTGACGGGGGTGGGCCGCGTGGGTGGTTGCGGCAGCCTGCTGCTCGGCGGTTGTGCTCGCGTGGCGCTCGAGGACGGCGTGCGCGACGCCGGCACGGCCGGCGCGTGCGTCGTCATCCAGCGATGGTGGCGTTCGGCGATTGCATGGGTGGCCGGCCGGTGCGTCGGTGACCGACGTACGAGCGGAGACACACCCGTTACGTTTGCTCTCGTCTGGCGTAGATGAAAACTCCATCGTCATCGTCGATTCGTTGAGGCCAGTCACACCGAATGGCCTCGTAGTCCACACGCATCTCCTGCCAAAGGTCGGCAGTCAGCTCAGTAGCAATGCAAGACAGGGACTCGGCGTCATCATCCAGTAGCTCACCGTCAACGTAGGCCCGCAGCGCGATCGCATCCTTTGACCAGCGGATCGTGACTGCCCTCAGCGCCGGGAAGACCTCTCCCAAGAGCGCGCGCTGCGCGGAGAGCAGAAGTCTCGACCTCAGCTCACTCATGGATCTTCTCCGGCGCAGCCGGGACGACGTGGATGCCCTTCTTCGAATAGTGAATGATGCCGACGCGCGTATCTCGCTCCGTCCCTTGTTCATCGATGTGAATCCCGATGACGTGACCGTAGGCGACTCGCTCCCTGGACCCCGGCTGCCCGACGGGCACATCGCCCACTTGCTCGCCCGTACCAGCGGCTCGAGCAAGCTCGGCAGGATCGGAGATGAGGATCGAGCGACCGGCCATGTAGTTGTTGTGGCCCGGGATGTGTTTGCCCTGTTGCTGAAATTCATCGTGCTCGATGCGAGCCAGGTAGGGGTAGACGACGCCATCCCTGGTACCGGTGACGCTCGCCACCAAGCCGCCGGAGTCGTAGCGATAGGCCAGCTCCTCTCCGTCGGGGTACTGCAACTGCTGGAGACGTTGCCGCCTGTCGAGCCGGTAATGCGTCGTGTAGGTGACGATGTGGCCGTTGTCGTGGTGGACGGTGCGCTGCTCCTCGATGACCTCGCCCAGCTTCCCGTAGAAGCGCCGCTCGCTCCCCGAGGCGTCGCCCCCCCGGGGGATCCGGCCGGCGAGGTTTCCGTAGGCTCTGGGCCTCGCCTGCACTTCCCGAGGCGTCGTCCACCCGGGTGACGCGGCGTGCAGCTCTCCGCAGCACTGCGCTCTCGAGGGCGCACTGTACTCGAACGTCGCCGCAGTGAACGCCAAGAGCGTCAACAGAGTAGCGGTCACCGATCCGAGGCTACCGTGAGCAGGGGACCGGCGGCCAACTCCCACGCTCAGGGCGACGCCCACGCCGACACGGCGTCGCCCATCGCGTAGGTGGTTTCCTCGCGAGGCAGTGTCGCGAGCGGTACCGCGGTCTGGGAGGCGGAGCGCCAGCGCGGCGCCTGCCTGCTCACGAAGGCTCGCGCGCTCGAAGCGATCACCTGGCGAGGATGGGTCCGAGCCCCGCTGCTCCTGGGTCACTCCGCGTCCTCGTCGTCACTGCCGCCTTCGAGCCGTGCATTGGCTCGCAAATGCGCGGCGGCGTGAGGCAAGCCCGCCGACGCCGCGCTCGCTGGCTTCTCTTAGCCGCCGTTCTCGACGACGATGCGACCGGCGTGGCGGCGGGCCATCACGCACACCACGCGTGGTGTGCGTGATGCCGAAGCGGAGCGGCTGCAAAGGACGCTGAAAGGACGCTGACGTTGTCGCGCACGCGGCGGCTCGCTGCTCGACGCGCTCGCGCGGCGGCGCGAGACGCACGTGCGCGGTCTCGGTGGTGGTGACGGGGGTGGGCCGGCCGGGTGTGGCGGCAGCGTTGCGCTCGGCCGTGGTGCTCGCGTAGCGCTCGAGGACGGCGTGCGCGACGGCCGGCACGGCTGGCGCGTGCGTCGTCGGCGTGCGGCTTGGCTTCATCGGCGAGCATCTGTCGGGGCGGGACCTCGCGGTGCGCTGGGCGAGCAACGCGCGGGCGCCGCGTGAGCGAGGCAGAGTTCTCTCGGCGCAAGTCGATGACGCGGACGGAGGTGACGAAGAAAACGCACGGCCATCGAACGGTCGGTGGGAAAGCTCATAAGGAGCATTCCGCCTACCCGAGTTCCTCGCCGCCGGCGCGATCGGTTGCCGAATATTCCGCAAGCAGGTCCCTGGCGACGCCGACAGCGCGAAGGAATTGATCCAGCGGAAATCTCGGAACAAAGCCTTCTCCCACAAACGCTGTGAACAGCTCGATCTCGACGCACTCGATCCCATTCTCCATGGTCAGTTGCGCGACGGTCTCTCCTCGCCACCTCACCTCAGTGGTCATCTCCCTGAACGCAAGATCACTTACGGCTAGGATCTCGAAGTCGCCTGCAACAGTTCGCGCCACAGTCCGGCCCTCCGCCCCGCGCTAGTCGACAAGCCCCGAAAATACGCCGTCTGCGTTCCATCGCGCACCCCGACCGCCTGGCAGCCGAAATTCGGTGCCTCCTCTACCGAGGGGCTTCTCGACCCCGCCTTCTAGATTTCCCGCAACTGCGCTTCCGCCGTCGTGTTCTTGACGGCATCGTTCGGCGGTGGCCCGGGGAAAGGGAGAGTCGCCTCACTCCGCCGCCGTCTCCTCGGCCGGCGGACACAGTCCGAACGCTGCCGGTACGAGCAGGCTGCGCGCGATTCGTGGCACCTCGCGGAGCAGGATCAACGTGACGCCGGTCCCGGCGACGGCGACGCCGAGCCCGCCGAGCCCGCCGATGACGACGCCGTATTCCGTGAGGTCCTCATTGGCCTGGTAGCTGAGCGCCGCGAGGACGGTGCCGGTGACGAACACCACCGCTCCGGCGCCGAGCAGCGCCTGGCCGACGGCGCCGAAGACGCCCTCGGTGTAGCTCGCGATCTCCGCCGCCATGCGCAGCTCGTCGGGGTACTGCGGCCGCTCGCCGAGGACGTCGCGGCCGACCTGCAGGGTGGCCTCCTCGACGGCCTCCGCCTTCGCGCCCGCGCGGAACAGGGGGCCGGCGACCGGGATGCCGTGCGCCCACGACCGCTCCGGCTCCGCGCCCGCGGCGGCGCTGAGCAGCGAGTAGGCGCGTCCGAACGGACCGGGAGGTGGCTTGATCCAGGCGCGGTCTTGCGCCTCGAGCGTCTCGACGGGCGTCGACAATTGGTTCGCCAGGTTCGTGTACGTGGCGGTGAACACGAATTCGGAGCCACGCTTCTTCAAAAAGCTCATCGCCATGATCATCCCGCCGGCGAGGGTGAGCACGCCCGTGAGCCCGACGGGGATGTAGGCGGCGGCCCCCCCGAGCGCGAGCGCGGCGCTGACGACCGTGCCGAACAGGAAGCCGGTGGCGATGATCGTCGTCCAGCCGGCGACGAGCACGAAGCCGCGCCACAGCTTCGCCAGCAGGAGCGCCGCGAGCGGCTGCCAGAGGAAGGACTCGTAGCCCGCGTGGTGCACGCCGACGTAGTCGATGGCGAGCGCGGCGGGGATGAGGCAGACCCACTCGATGAGCGAGCTCGCGACGCTGCCGACGCCCGGGAGGAAGGTGAGCGGAAAGGCCGCGGTCTCGCACGCGTCGACGGCTCCCGTGGAGGTGGCGGCGAGCTTCTCGACCGGGTCCTCCCAGGGCACCGAGCGCGCGACGGGGGCGTTCGGATCGACGACCGGCGGCGGCGGCGCGGCGCTCTCGGGCTCGGCCTCCGGCTTGGGCTCGGCTGCACGGTCGGGCTCAGGCGCGGGCTCGGACGCGGGGTCGGACGCAGGGTCGGGCGCGGCCTCGGACGCAGGCGGGGGGGCGGACGCGGGCTCGGCCTCGGGCGCGGGCGCCGCCTCGGCCTCGGGGGCAGGGGCAGGGGCTTCCGCCGCCGCTGGCGGAGCGGGGGATGCCGATGGATCTGATCCGGCGGCCTCCGGGTCCGGCTGCGGGATTTGCGCAGGATCCTGGGGGGCCGCCAGCGCCCCCCCTGCCGAAAGCACCACCACGAGGACAAAGGTCATTGTTTTCATGTGCTTGAAGCTCTCTGAAAGCGGCTCTGGGAGCGGTGTGAGCGAAGCCTGATTTCCTTTTAAGGTGGCGAAACCGCCCGGCGTTGTGTACGGCTCCCGCCACGGCGGCCCCCAATCGGGAGCCGTTCGCAGGGCGGGAGCGGACCCTCATCGTGTCGAAAGCACTGATCATCGTCGAGTCGCCGG
>CAYLZW010000249.1:0-8617 GCA_964388085.1 uncultured Myxococcales bacterium
TCGGCAAGGTCACGAGCGGCATGGACGTGGTCGACAAGATCAAGAGCGTGCGCACGGGCGCCTGCGGCCGCGAAGCCCCACGCGACTGTCCGGCGACGCCCGTCGTCATCAACAGCATCAAGCTGAAGGGCGCCTCCGCGGCGAAGACCCCCGCGGCGAAGGCTCCGGCAGCGAAGGCTCCGGCGACAAAGACGAAGTAAACACAAAGGTCTCGCGCCAAGCCGCCGAGCCGCCAAGGAAGCACATTTGTGTTCCCTTGGCGGCTTGGCGCGAAATTTTTAGCTAGAGCGCGCGGATGACGGCGTCGGTGATCTCGTCGGTGCTGGCGCTGCCGCCGAGGTCCCTCGTCGTGTGCTTGCCCTCGCCGATGACCTTGTCGATGGCGGCGGCGAGGCGCTCGGCGGCGCTCAGCTCGCCGATGTGCTCGAGCATCAGCACGGCGCTCTTCATGAGCGCGGCCGGGTTCGCGACGCCCTTGCCCGCGATGTCGGGCGCGGAGCCGTGCACCGCCTCGAACACGGCGGCGTGCTCGCCGATGTTCGAGCCGGGGACGACGCCAAGGCCGCCGACGAGGCCGGCGCAGAGATCGCTGATGATGTCGCCGTAGAGGTTCTCCATGAGGAGCACGTCGAACTTCGTCGGGTCGGCGACGAGCCTCATGCAGCAGGCGTCGATGATGGCGTCCTCGATCTCGATCTCGGGATACTCCGCGGCCACCTCGCGGCAGCAGCGCAGGAAGAAGCCGTCGCCCTTCTTCAGGATGTTCGCCTTGTGGACGATGGTGACCTTCTTGCGGCCGAAGGCGCGGGCGAACTCGAGGGCCGAGCGCGCGATGCGCAGGCTGGCGGCCCTCGTCACGACCTTGATGGAGACGATGACGCCGTCCGAGACCTCGTTCTCGAGGCCCGCGTACAGACCCTCGGTGTTCTCGCGGAACACCACGAGGTCGACGTTGTCGTAGCGCGACCTCACACCGGGCACCGAGCGCACGGGCCGAATGGACGCGTATAGATCGAGGGCCTTGCGCAGGCGCACGTTGGCGCTGACGTGACCGGCGCCGACGGGCGTCGAGGTGGGGCCCTTCAGCGCCACCTTGTTCTTCTTCACGGACGCGATCGTCTCTTCGGGCAGCGCTTCGCCGAAGCGCTCGAAGGCGAGCAGCCCTGCGTGCCTCTCGTCCCAAGCGATGCTCACGCCGGTCGCCTCGAGGACGCGCACGGTCGCCCGCGCCACTTCGGGGCCGATCCCGTCGCCGGGGATGAGGGTGATCTGGTGGGGCATGTCTTGCTCCTCCCCCCGGCGGCAAAGCTCTCGTCAGAGATGTGGGTGGGATGCGCGGGGCCCGGGGCGGTCCCGCGCGCTGCTGGACCGGGTCCGTTACTTAGCGTCGAGCGGACGCTTGTTCATGAGCTCGAGCTCGATCTCGATCTTGATCTCTTCGCCGACGACGTAGCCGCCGCCCTCCACGGCCTTGTTCCACTTGAGGTCGTAGTCGAAGCGGTTCACGGCGGTCTCGGCCGAGAACGCGATGTGCGGCTTGCCGCCCGGATCCTTGAACTCGGGCGTGGGCCCGGCGACCTCGAGCACCACCGCCTTGGTCTTGTCGCGGATGGTCAGATCACCGACGACGACGAGGCGGCCGTCCTTCTGCTGGCGCACGCTCTTCGAGACGAACCGCATCTTCGGAAACTTCTGCGCGTTGAAGAAGTCGTCGCTCTTCAGGTGTCCGTCGCGGCGCGCGTTGTCGGTGTCGATGCTGGCGATGTCGATGTCGACCTCGACCGTCGACTTCGAGATGTCCTGATCGTCGAGGACGATCTTGGCGTCGTACTTGTGAAACTTGCCGCGCACCTTCGCCACCACCAGGTGCTTGGCGACGAAGCCGACGCTCGAGTGCGCCGGATCGACGTCCCACTGCCACTTCTTCGCCTGCGCGGCGGGGGCTGCGAGAAACGCGCTCATGAGCAGGACGACGGCAAAGCGTGACATGGAGTCTCCTTGTGCGGGTGCCGGCTAACGCGCGCGGCCCGCTTGTGCAATTGCGCGCTATGCACCCGACACGAACCGACCGGACACGCTTCGTCATCTACGGCGCCAACGGCTACACGGGCCAGCTCATCGCCGAGGCCGCCAAGGAGCGCGGGCTCGACGCTGTGCTCGCGGGACGCAACGAGCGGGCCGTGCGCTCCCTCGCCGAGCGGCTCTCGCTCGAGGCGCGCGTGTTCTCGCTCGACGACGAGGCGGCCACCCGTCGTGGGCTCGAGGGCGTGGTCGCCGTGCTGCACTGCGCCGGTCCGTTCTCGCAGACGTCGCGGCCGATGCTCGATGGTTGTTTGCGCGCGGGCGTGCACTACCTCGACATCACGGGCGAGCTCAGCGTGTTCGAGAGCGTGTTCGCGCGTCACGCCGAGATCGAGCGAGCCGGTATCGTCGCGCTGCCGGGAGCTGGCTTCGACGTCGTGCCCACCGACTGCCTGGCCGTCGCCCTCGCCGGCGAGCTGCCCGGTGCGTCGAAGCTGATCCTCGGGCTCTCCTTCGGCGGCGGCCTGACGAGCCCGGGCACCGCGAAGACCGGCGTCGAGATCCTCGCGGGTGGGCTGCGGAAGCGTCGCGGCGGCGTGCTCGGGCCGGTGCCGAAGCGCGAGCGGCTCCATCGCATTCCGTTCACGGACAAGGAGCGCTGGGGGCTCGCCTTCCCATGGGGCGATATCTCGACGGCGTACTGGAGCACGGGCATCCCGGACATCACGGACTACGTCGCGCTCGGGCGCAACACCAAGCGGCTCGCGTCCGTCCTCGACCCGCTCTCGACGCTGTTGCGCGTCGGCCCCGTGCGGCGACTCGTCCAGAGCTACGCACATCGCACGGCGCAAGGACCGGATGAGCAGGAGCGCGCCAGCGGACGCACGCGCCTGTACGGCCGCGTACAGGACCCAAGCGGCGCCTTCGTCGAGATGGAGCTGTCGACGCCCGAAGGCTATCGCCACACCATCGACGCCGCGCTCGCGTGCACGCTCGGCCTGCTCGAGGGCGACGTCCCCGCGGGCGCGATGACCGCGGGCAAGGCCTTCGGCGGCGACTTCGTGCTCTCGCTGCCCGACGTCACGCGGACGGATCCCGTGCGGGGGGCGTCGTGAGCTTCTTGCGCAGCGCCCGGTAGTCGTCCGACAGATAGAAGCTGATGAGCGATGACACGCGCACGGCGAGGTCCTGGTGCAGGATCTCGCCGTCGTCGTCCCGTCGCGAGAGCGCCTTGGCGACGCCGTGGCGCTCCACCACCGGCAGCTCCGCCAGGTAGTCGTGCGTGGACTTGAAGATGGCGCGCAGCGACGCGCGCAGATCGCCCGCGAGCAAGAGGCCCGCGCGATCGGCCGTCAGCTGCATCACGCGGTGCGCGGCGATGAGCTTGTCGTTCGTCGTCGCCACCATCTTGTCGCGGCGCGGCGCCGGCTTCTTCGGCGCCTTCTTGCGCACCTTCGTGACGGTGCGATCCGCGAGGTCGATGCCCTTCACGACGCGACCGATGGGGCCCCTTTTGTAGTGGTCGATGATCTTGCCGACCTTGTCGATGAGGTCGACGCCCCGCAGCACCGGGATCATGCCGAGCACGAGGTCGACGCCGAGCCGGCCCTTCTCGAGCGCGCCCGACCACACGTCGCTCGTCGTCACGCGCGCGTGCTGAAAGCGCAGGTGCGCGACCTCGCTGGCGATGGTGAAGCGCAGCTCGCGGGGGTGCAGCCGAAAGTCGTTGCCGGGCTCCAGGTGACGGCCGCCGATGACGAGGAAGGGCGGCGCGCCGTCGTAGGCGCGGATGCCGACGGCCTTGTCTCCGCGCGAGATGTAGGCCGCGACGCCCTTGACCCCGAACGCGACGCAGGCGTCGGCGAGCGCCACCCACGCCGCCTGATGCTCGGCGCCGAGGCGCTCCGAGTAGGAGCGCAGCGCCGCGTGGTCTGGCACCTCCACGCTGGCGAGGAACGACTGCAGCTTGTCGAGCGCGTGGCCCTCGCGCACGGCCGGGTGGCGCACGCGCTCCATGAGCGCCTTCTTCTTCAAGGCAAAGACCTCACCTTCGAGGGCGGGAGCGGCGTCCTCGTCGAGCGGGGTGAGGCCGCCCGGCGCCAACAGCGCGATGACCTGCCGCGCCGCCTCCGCTAGCGGCCCCTCGGCGACGCCAAAGAGCGCGGACACGCGATCGGGGGCGAGCGGCTGGAGCTGCGCGAGCGAGCGGACGGCGTCGAGGTCGGGTGGTCCCCCGGCGCCACGCGCCGCGGCCAACAGCTCGAGCACGCGGATGCGCAGCCGCTGTCCGCCGGCGCCCTCGGTGAGGTCCGCGTCCTCGGGCGGCAGCAGATCGAGCACCTCCTCGTTGGGCAACGCCGCCAGCCGCGCCTCGAGCACCACCTGCGCGTCGCCGTAGCGCGCGGTCGCGAGCAGGTGCTCGGCGTAGACGATGTCCACGGCCGCTTGCTCGACGTCGTCCGCGGCGGCCGCGAGCTGCGCCTCGCGCAGGCCCGCGTGCAGCTCCACGGCCCACTCTCGCGCGGCCGCGTCCTCGAACAGGCGCGCCAGCAGCTCGAGGCCGGTCTCGAGCGGGAGCTTGAACGCGCGCCACCAGCGCAGCAGCTCGGCCGAGGAGCCCTCGCCGGCGACGAGCGCCGCCAGCGCCTTTCGCACGCGCTCGTCGCCCGGGGCGTCCTCGAGCGCGAGCCGCTCGCCGAGCGCCCACGAGGTCAGCTCGCCGTAGGGATCGCGCCGGGCGCAGAGCCAGCCGAGCAGCGTGACGACGTCGGCCTCCTTCGCGCCGCGCTCCTGCAGCGTCAGACGAACGAGCTCGAGCACGCGCGCCTCCGCCGGCAGGGCCGGCAGCGACACGAGCTCCGAGAGGCGGCCCTCGCTCAAGAGCGGCGCGTGCCACTCGACGTCAGCGGCGTGAAACACGCTGCGCGTGGTGTTCTTCTCGACGACGATGGCGCGCGCGGGCAGCGGCAGCTGCAGGACATCGCCGAGCGCGCCGACGGCGAGCAGCGCCTGGCGACGATCCGTCAGCAGGAAGTACAGGCTCGCTTCGCGCGCCCCGAGCGGCGAGGGCACCTCGCGCTCGCTGGCGCTCTCGAGCCAGGCGAGCAGGACCTCATCGTCGTCGAGCAGGTGGCCGAGCGCGCGCGCCTCGGCCGCGTTCATGCCGTCGAGAAAGCGGCCCTTCCGCCCGGTGTCGAGCGCCGTCGTCCCCGGCGGCGCCGCGCGCCCGAACGCCACGAGCCGCTTGGCCTCGTCGACCTTGCCGGCCGGCACCTGCAGGACCTCGCCGTGCGCGACGAGCTCGGCGCCGAGCAGCTTCTCGCGGAAGCCGAGGCCGTCCGCGCGCACGTCGACGACGTCACCCGAGGGCCCATCATCGCCGTCGTCGCGCAAGATCACGAAGGCGCCGTCGTCCGTCCGCACGAGCCAGGCGCTGCCGTTCTCGCGCCGGAGCGCCAGGCGCTCGCGGAGCACCCCTTCGCCTCGCGCTCGCCACCACGCCGTCAGTCGCTCGTCGCTCACGCCAGGGCTCGCTGCACACAGGCAGCATAGCGCAGCCCCACGCCGCTCCCGCGGCCGCTCGTGCGCGGCGGTGTGATTCGCCCGAACCACGACGGGTAGCTCGGTTGCTGGCCTCGGATCGAGCTGCCACAATCGGCGCTCGCTCGCGGCGCGACGGCGCGGCCGCCAGGAGGAGCCGATGCAGATCATGTGGCCCGTGCTCAGGAGCTTCCTCTGCACCGTCGTCCTCGCCGCGACCTCGTGGGCCGTGGTGGACGGGCTCCTCGGCGGATCCCGCTGCGCCTGCGCGAGCGTCTATGACCAGCACCCGCGCATCGACGCGGCCATCTTCGGCGTCGAGATGCCCATCGGCGACGACGGCGGCTCGTTCTTCGTCGAGACGCGCCGCGTGCCGCTCGTGAGCGGCGCCACCTTCGGATGGCGGCTGCGCCTCACGGACCCGACGAGCACGGTGCGCCTGCGCGAGGAGCTCGTGCTGCCGAGCGCGCCGCCCATCTGGCGCCACACCGAGGACACCTCCATCACCAGCGATCGCAAGACCGCCGTGACCGAGCGCTTCGTCCGTCCGGAAGGCGGCTGGCTCGAGAACGCCTGGTCCTTCACCGAGGGCGATCCCAGCGGGCGCTACCGCTTGCGCGTGTTTCTCGACGACGAGCTGGTGAAGGAGTTCAGCTTCTTCGCGGACGATCTGCAGCGAACCCCCTGCGGCACCCACTGACGCCGCGTGCGCTGTGCCCTCGGAGCGACGTCCCTTCTGACGACCTGGTGACGACAGCGGTTGCGCCACGCGCCCTTGCGTCGCAGCATCCCGCTCATGCGCGCCGCTGCCCTCTTCGGTGACCTCGACATCCGCGGCCTGCCCGCCGACGGCATGAGCGAGGCCTTCGCCGAGCGCCTCGGCCGCGCGCTCGGCACGCTCGTGCGCAGGAAGGGCGCCGCCGAGGGTGGCTTTGTCGTCGGGCGCGACGCGGGCGAAGCCCTCGCCCACCTGCGCGACGGCCTCGTGCGCGGCCTGGTGCTGTCGGGCCAGCACGTCGTGGACGTCGGCGTCACGGGCGCGCGAGCACACGAATTCGCCATGATCCACCTCGCGCGCCCGGCGGGCGTCTTCGTCACGGGCGCCCCCGCACGTGACGCCGCGATCGGCTTCGAGGTGCTGTTCGGCGGCGGTCCCCTCGTCGGAGAAGGCTTGCAGGAGCTGAAGGAGATCGCGCTCGCCGGTGACTTCTCCGCCGGCGTCGGCACCCTCGAGCTGTATGACATCGGGCCCGCGCTGCGCAGCGCACAGCGAGAGGGCGACGTGCCCGGCTTCGGCCGTGACACGCAGGTGATCTGAGATGATCCCCCGTGCGCGCGTGCTCGTCCTCGTCGCCCTCGTCAGCGCGCTCGCCGCGGGCTGCCCACGGCGCGGCGCCGGACGCCACGACACCGCGCCGGATGCGCGCGCGCCGGACGTGCTCGTGCAGGAGGTCAGCGTCCACGTGCCGCTCACCGCCGACGGGAGCGAGAGCGCGACGCTCGGCGGCGAGCTCTACCGTCTCGACGACGACCGCCAGCGGCCCGCGGTGCTGCTCGTGCCGGGCGGCGGCAACGTCTCTCGCGCCGGCAGCCAACGCGGCGACGGCTCCCACAACTATGAGGCGCCCGTCGACGTCACCGCGCGCTGGGCCACGGCCTTCGCCGAGCGGGGCTACCTCGCGCTCGCCTACGACAAGCGCACCTGCACGCCGCGCGATGACGCGCGCTGCCGGGCGAACCCCACGGAGGACCTCGACGCCGAAGGGCCCATCGCGCTCGCGAAAGATCTCGACGCTGCCTGCGCCGTGCTCGCCGCCGAGCCGGACTTCGACGGCCGCCTCGTGCTGTTCGCGCACGGCCAGGCCGCCGCCGTCGCGCTCGCGTCGTCGTGCAGCGAGCGCGCGTCCGCGCTCGTGCTGGTAGCGCCCATCCCCCGCCGCGTGGACCGCGTGATGATCGAGAGCCTCGCGCACCGTGAGCGAGAGCTGCGCCGCGCCGCGAAGCAGCAGGCCGGCACCCCCGCCGCCGAGGAGCTGCTCGCGCAAGCGAGCCACCTGAAGAACGCCGCCGGCTCGCGCGCCGCCACCTTCGAGTCCATGCGCAAGGGGCAGTTCGCCGACGACGCCCGGGTGCAGGGGGCGACCATCGCGTTCTGGCAGGGCTGGCTGGCGCTCACGGAGAAGGCCGCCGAGAGCCTGGCCGCGGCCAGCGCGCCCCGCGTCGTGGTCGTCGGAGCCGCGGATGTGCAATACGCACCAGCCGATCGAGCGCGCATCCTGGCGAGCGGCGAGCTCGAGGGCGTGACCGCGCTCGAGATCGCCGGCGCCGACCATCATCTCCTCGTGGACGAACGCCTCCTGGACACTACGGTGCAGGCAGTGGCGGCAGCCGTCGACGAGGCGCTGGCCGAGCGAGCGGCGCCGGCCTTATGACGAGGCCGCGAGCGCCTGCTACGACGCCGAGACCCCTTGCCAGCACGGCTCGGATGCGTAGCTTGTCCCTCGACGAGGAGCTCCATGGCGGAGAAGCGTGATTACTACGAGGTGCTCGGGGTCTCACGCGACGCCGACGAGCGCGAGCTGAAGAAGGCCTATCGGGCGCTGGCGCACCAGTTCCACCCCGACAAGAACCCGGGTGACAAAGCGTCCGAGGACAAGTTCAAGGAGGCGAGCGAGGCGTACGCCGTGCTCTCCGACGGCGACAAGCGCGCGCAGTACGATCGCTTCGGGCACGCGGGTATGGGAGACGCCGGCTTCCCCGGCGGCTTCTCGGTCAACATCCAGGACATCTTCGGCGACATCTTCGGCGACATCTTCGGCGGTCGTCGTCGAGGCGGCCCGCAGCGCGGCTCCGATCTGCGCTATCACCTCGAGCTCACCTTCGAGGAGGCCGCCTTCGGCACCGAGAAGGAGGTGAGCATCCCGCGCATGGAGCCTTGCAACACCTGCGACGGCTCCGGCGCCGCCCCCGGCACGCGCCCGAAGGCGTGCGGCACCTGCGGCGGCATCGGTGAGATCCGCGTCAGCCAGGGCTTCTTCTCGATCGCGAAGACCTG
>CAYLZW010000250.1:0-8547 GCA_964388085.1 uncultured Myxococcales bacterium
GAGCTCCGCGAGGGTGTGGTGCGCGAGCGCGCTCTTCGGCCCGATGGTGAACTCGCTGACGCCGTAGCCCTTCTCGAGCGTGAGGCGCTGGCGCAGGTCCACGTCGGGGAAGAGCACCTCCTCCTCGACCAGCTCGACGATGGCGCCGGCGACGTCGATGCCCGTGGTGGTCTCGATGCCCTCGAGCCCGGGGGAGGAGTTCACCTCCATGACCTGAGGCCCGTCCTGGGACTCGAGCATGTCCACGCCGGCGACGCGCAAACCCATGATCTGTGCCGCGCGAATGGCGGTGCGCTCGTACTCGGCCGACAGCTCGACCGTCTCGGTGCGGCCGCCGCGATGGACGTTGCTGCGGAACTCGTCCCCCGTCGCCACCCGACGCATGGCGGCCACCACGCGGCCACCGACGACGAACGCGCGAATGTCGCGCCCGCGAGACTCCCTGACGAACTTCTGGATGAGGACGTTCTGCCGCGCGCTCTGCAGCGTCTCGATGATGGCCTGCGCCACCTTGATGCTGTCCGCGAGGATGACGCCGACGCCTTGGGTCCCCTCGAGCAGCTTGATGACGACGGGGGCGCCGCCGAGCCGCTCGATGGCGGGCAGGATTCCGGCCTTGTCCTTCACGAAGATGGTCGCCGGGATGCCGACGTGGTGCCGGCTCAGGACCTGCAGCGAGCGCAGCTTGTCGCGAGAGACGCTGATGGCGTGCGAGGTGTTCAGCGTGAACACGCCCATCTGCTCGAACTGCCGCACCACGGCGGTGCCGTAGAACGTAATCGACGCGCCGATGCGCGGAATGACGGCGTCGTAATGGCTCAGGTGCTTGGTGCGGTAGTAGAGATCAGGGTCTCCCTCCTCGACGGAGACGGCGAGCTTCAAGGTGTCCAGCACCTTCACCGAGTGGTCATGCTGGAGGAACGCCTCGCGAACGCGACGGGTGCTGTAGGAGCGGGGCTCGCGAGAGAGGATCAGCACCTTCATGGCAACGGACCCTCACGGTCGTGAAGGTTGTGGGCATCGTGCTCGTGCTCGTGCTCGTGCTCGTGCTCGTGCTCGTGCTCGTGCTCGTGCTCCTCGAGCTGGCCAAAGGAGAGCACGTTCGAGACGAAACGCCGCGGACCTTGTCGCAGCAGGGCGGCCGCGTAAGCGAGGGCGAGGATCGCCACAGCCCCCCAAGCGACCACGCCGGGCCGGCCTGTCTCCGTGAGCAGCGCGGGCGAGGACACCGGCGAGAGGGCGTTGACCGTGAGGCCGATCAGCACCGCGGCGCCGACGATGACGGCACCAAATGCGACGGCGACAGCGCGCCCGTGCACGCGAGCGAGCACGCCGAAGGTGGTGAGGTTCGTCGCCGGTCCGCTCAGGAGCAACGCGAGCGCCGCCCCGGGAGAGATGCCGGCCGAGAGCAGCGCCGCGACGAGCGGCGTCGCTCCCGAAGCGCTCACGTAGATGGGGAGGCCGGCCAGCGAGACCAGCACCACGTCGAAGCCCGCGGGGAAGCGCGCGAGCCAGGCGGAGAGGGAGCCAGGCTCGATGGCGGCGGCGACCGCGAGCCCCACGACGATCCACGCGGCCGTGTCGTCGACGACCTCGCGCAAGCCGAAGTGGACCGCCGCGCGCAGCTTCTGTCCGGCGCTGTCTCGGGCCGGCGCGCTGGTCGCGTCGTCTCCGTCCTGGTCCGCGACGAGCGATCGGCGGCGTGCGCGCTTTCCCACCAGCGTACCGACCAATACCGCGACGACGACGGCGGCGAGCAAGCGCGCCGCGCTGAGCGTCCCTCCGAGGAGCGGGATGGACAGCAGCAACGACTCGACGCCGAGGCCCGGGGTCGCGACGAGGAACGCGAGCGCGGCGGCGGCCGGCACGCCGCGTCGGATGAGCCCCTGGTACGCAGGGACGACGCCACAGGAGCAGATCGGGATCGGGACGCCGAACGCCGTGCCGCGCAGCGCCTGCGAGAGC
The DNA here is from genome assembly GCA_964388085.1 of uncultured Myxococcales bacterium. GTDB lineage: Bacteria > Myxococcota > UBA727 > UBA727 > CAYLZW01 > CAYLZW01. The sequence goes on from CAYLZW010000250.1 coordinate 1,966, forward strand.
GCGCCTCCCTTCTTCAACCAGCCGAGCGAGGCGCGCGGCAGCATGACGACGAGGGCGCCGGCCAGCAGGTAGCCCACGAGGAGCGCCGGCGCGGAGGCGAGCGCGAGCTCGAGGAAGCGATCGACGTACGCGCCGACCAGATGCGCGGCGCCCTCGGCGCCCTGCCCGCCATGATCGGGGTGGTCGTGCGGGACGAACACGACGAGCGCCGCCCCGAGCAGCGCGCCGAGCGTCTCGGCCCGACGCCACAGCGCGCTGCCGGCCTCGCCTCGTGCGGGCCCGGTCGCGCGGTGAATGACGACGTGGAGCAGCGCACCCGCGACGAAGGCCTGGAAGGCGCCGAGGCTCGCGCCGCTGAGCGAGACGAGCTGGCTCTCGCCGAGCAGAAAGCCCACGACGGTCCCCGCGCCCTCGAGCGCGATCACCGCCCACGCCCCCGCGACGCCGTAGAGCGGGCGCACGATCCACCACGCGGCCAGCCCGACGGGGACGCGATGCAACACCACGGCCAGCGCGAGCGTGCGGTCGCCCCCTTCGCCCGTGACGAGGGCGACGCCGTCGGTGATGGTGTGCGCGAGCAGCCCGACGAGCGCCAACGCGATGCCGACGCCGTGCACGAGGCGGTGCCGCGTGCTGACCTTCTCGAGGAAAGTCGGCAGCAAGAGGCCCGCGCCGGCGAGCAACAGCGCCCACGCGCCGGCCTGCTCGATGGCCGCCGGCAACACGAACACCGCCGCGAGCGCGCCGACGCTGGCGAGCACGAAGCCGTCCACGATGGGCAGCAGCCAGCGCCGCCCGCGCGACAGCTTGAACAGCAGCGGCCCGAGCCCGAGCACGGCCACCGCGACGAGCAGCAGCAGCAGAGAGCCCGGCGGTGGCGAGGACGACATCGCGATCAGCGTGGTGCACCGCTCGAGCGTCCGCAAGCACACGACGCCTTTTTCGGCTCGTGGGAGCGGGCGAGAGAGCCTCGCCGGCAGCTACTCCGACGGGGTGCGCATGGTGACGAGCTCTTCGGCGGCCGTGGGGTGGATGCCGATGGTGGCGTCGAGCTGCGCCTTGGTGGCCCCGCACTTGAGCGCCACCGCGAAGCCTTGCAGCATCTCGGCGGCGTCGCTGCCGACGATGTGCACGCCGAGCACGCGATCGCTGGCGCGGTCCACCACCAGCTTCATGAAGGTCTTCTCGTCTCGCCCCGTGACGGTGTGCTTGAGCGGGCGGAACTCACTCTTGAAGATGACGACGTCATACTCGGCGCGCGCCTGCTCCTCCGTAAAGCCCACCGTCGCGACGGGCGGCTGCGAGAACACCGCCGTGGGGATGTCCGTGTAGTCGACCGGACGCGGGTCGCCGCCGAACAGCCCGCGCGCGACCGCCATGCCCTCGGCCAGCGCCACGGGCGTCAACTGCAGGCGATGGATGACGTCCCCCACGGCGAAGAGGTTCGGCACGGACGAACGAAAGTACTCGTCGACGATGATGCCGCCCCTCTTGTCCAGCTCGACGCCGTTCTCGACGAGGCCGATGCCTTGCGTGCGCGGGCTGCGGCCCGTGGCGAAGAGCACGAGGTCCACCTCGAGGGAGCCATCCGGGAAGCGGCAACGCAAGGCGCCGTCGGCCGTCTTCTCGATGGCGTCCAGCGCGGTGTCGAGGTGCAAGGCGACGCCCTTCTTGACGATCTCACGCGCCACGAACCGGCGCAGCTCGTCGTCGAAGCCGCGCAGGATGCGGTCGCCGCGATGCAGCACGTGGACATCGACGCCGAAGCCCTTCAAGAGGCCGGCGAATTCGAGCGCGACGTACCCACCGCCCACCACCGCGGCGCGGCGCGGGAGCTCGTCGAGGAAGAACATCGCGTCCGAGGTGACGCCGTGCTCCTTGCCGGGGATGTCCGGCACCCACGGGCGGCCCCCGACGGCGAACAAGATGTTCTCCGCCGTCACCTGCTCGCCGCCGACCTCGACGGTGTGGTGGTCGATGAGAACCCCGCGCCCCTCGCGCACGACCACGCCGGCGTTCTCGAGCAGGCGCCGGTAGACGCCGTTCAAGCGCGCGATCTCCGCGTCCTTGGCGCGCCGCATGACCTGCCAGTCGAAGCGAGGCTCGAGGCCACTCCAACCATAGGCCCGCGCGTCCTCGATCTCCTCGCGGAAGTGGGCGCCGTAGACGAAGAGCTTCTTCGGCACGCAGCCGACGTTGACGCAGGTGCCGCCGAAGTAGGTGTCCTCGCACAAGCCGACGCGCGCGCCGAGGCCGGCCGACATGCGCGCGGCGCGAACGCCGCCCGAGCCGCCGCCGATCACGAACAGGTCAAAGTCGTAACGCACGGGTCTCCTCGGGTCCGGGGCCTACGAGCCCTCTACGAGATGGACGCGCCCGCCGTTACCTGGGGCGAGCTCGCCGATGACGACGGCGCCGGGCAGCTCGTCGCAGAGCGCGCGGGCGCCGCCCTCATCGACGCAGAGCAAGAGGCCGCCGCTCGTCTGCGCGTCGCACAGCAGCGTGAAGGTGACCGGGTCGATGCCCGCCAGTCCATCGACGTGCTCGCGCACGTAGCTCTGGTTGCGCACGGAGCCGCCCGGCACGCATCCCGCCGCGACCGCCTCGCGCGCGCCCTCGAGGAGCGGGACGCGCTCGACGAACACCCGCGCGGAGACGCCGCTGCCGCTCGTGATGTGCCGGAGGTGACCGAGGAGGCCGAAGCCGGTGACGTCGGTGGCGGCGCTGACACCGTGCTTCACGCCGAGATCCCGCGCCGCCGCGTTCAAGCGCTCCATGCTCTCGATGGCGCGTGCGATGACGTCGTCGCGGGCGCGGCCGGCGCGGATGGACTGACCGATGACGCCGGTGCCGATGGCCTTGGTGAGCACCAGGTGTTGCCCGGCGCGCGCGCGCGTGTGCGTCCAGGCCTCGGCGGCGTCCACGGTGCCGATGACGGCGAGCCCGCACTTCGGCTCACTGTCGCGCAGCGTGTGGCCCCCGACGACGGCACAGCCGGCCTCGGCGGCCTTCTCGGCCATGCCGCCGAGCACCTCGCGCAGCACGCCGGTGCCGAGCGACTCGGGGATGCCCGCGAACGAGAGCGCGACCTGCGGCCTGCCTCCCATGGCGTAGACGTCGGAGAGCGCGTTCGCGGCCGCGATGCGACCGAAGCTGCCCGGCGCGTCGACGATGGGGGTGATGACGTCGAGCGTGAACACGAGGCTCGGCCCTCCGCTCCCGCTATGGAGCAGCGCCGCGTCGTCGAGCGGGCCCGTCTCCGTCCCCATCCAGGGGTGCGCGAAGGAGGGCAGACCCTTCAGGACCTGGACCAGGTCCTCAGCGGGGAGCTTGCGGGCTCAACCGCCGCCCTGAACGAGCTCGGTCAGGCGCTTCTTCTCCGTCGACATACGTACCTCTTCGGCCCGACTTCGATGCAGGCGCATCGGGCCGCGCGCAGCGTAGCAAACGCAGGCTTCGCGGTCGCCAGGTCCGGACACGTCGGCTACCCTGCGCGCGGAGCTCCGCTTGACTGTCGCCCCTTCCCCGACGACCACCGCCGACGCCGCTGCGTTCCCGCGGCCGTTCGGCAAGTACCTGCTCGTGCACCCGCTCGGCGAGGGCGGCATGGGCGCGGTCTACCTCGCGAAGGCGAGCGGCGTCGCCGGCATCGAGAAGCTCTGTGTCGTCAAGACGCTGCGGCCCGCGCTCGTCGCCGACGACGACTACGCCGGGCGTTTTCTCGACGAGGCGAGGCTCGTCGTGCAGCTCGCGCACCGAAACATCTGCTCGGTGTTCGACGTCGGCCACAGCGACGGTCGCTACTACCTCGCCATGGAGCACATCGCCGGCCGCGACGTGCGCGCGCTCCTCGCACGCCTACGCGCGAGCGGCGCGTGCCTGTCCGAAGGCGCCGCCCTGCACCTCATGGCCGAGGTGCTCGACGCGCTCGACTATGCGCATCGCTTGCGAGACCCGCGCTCGGACGACCCGCTGCGGCTCGTACACCGCGACGTCTCGCCGCAGAACGTCATGGTGAACTTCGAAGGCGAGGTGAAGCTCATCGACTTCGGCCTCGCCGTGTCGACGATGAAAGGGCAGCGCACCGAACCGCAGAGCGTCATGGGCAAGGTCGCGTACATGTCGCCGGAGCAGGCACGCGGTGATCCCCTCGACGGACGCTCGGACCAGTTCGCCGCCGCCATCGTGCTCTACGAGACGCTCACCACGCAGCGCTACTACGGCGACCTGACGCCGCACCAGATCTGGGGCCTGTCCGGATCGGGCGATTACCAGCCCGAGCGACTCGCACGGCTCGACGAGGACATCGTCGCCCTGCTGCGTCGCGCGCTGGCACGCCATCGCGAAGAGCGCTTCTCGTCGTGTGCCGAGATGCGCGAGGCCATCGAGGCGGCGCAGCTCGCGCGTGGCGTGAAGAGCGGCGACGCGCGCAGTGAGCTGCGCGATCGCATGCACGAGCTGTTCGAGGGCGAGCGCGTCACGGAGAAGCACCTGCTGGCGAGCCTGGCGGTGCTGGAGTCGACTGGGCCGGCGGCGGCGCCCCCTGCCGCCCCCGACACCTCCACGCCTGCCGCGCCGTCGTCATCGCCCTCGTCGCCGCCATCCCCCTCGTCGGCGTCGCTGCAGGCCTGGTTCTCTGCCGCCCCCGCCGCGCCGACGCCGAGCGCGGGCGAGCCGACGCCGACGACCACGCTCACGGCCGCGGACGACGTCACCGCCGACCCAATGCGCGCCGCGCGCTTTGGCGGAGCGAGACGATCGTCGAAGGCGGTGGCCGCGGGCGTGACGCTGGCGCTCGTCCTCCTCGTGGCGGTCGTCGGATTTCAGCTCACGAGCGGGGCGGGCGGCGAAGACGCGTCCGCCGCCCCCGCCGCCATCGCCACCACGATGCGCGCCGAGAGAGAGCGCGGGAGCGCGCCGCCGACACCCACCCCCACGCCGGCGCCGCAGCCCGTCGAGGTGACGCCGCCGCCGGCACAGGCCACCTCGCCCGCGAGCGCGGACGCGACCGACGCCGAGCCTGCCGACGCCAACGCGAGCGAGCACACCCCACAAGCGCGCGAGGGCACCCCCCGAGCGCAGCAGCGGCGTCCCCCTCGTCGACGGGCCGAGCGCGCGCAGGCCGCGAAGCCGGCGCAGCCGCCGACGGGCTACGCCGGCATGCTGGGCTACGTGAAGGAGTGGTGCCGTGCGGAGCCCTGCGCGCGCGAGGTGTTGGCCCACGACCGGGACATGCGCGCGGCCGGTGAGCCGAGCACCGAGGATCTGCTGCGCGCGGTGAAGTCGCTGCGCGCGTGCGTCGAGCGCTGCGCGAGGTGAGCCGATGGAAGTCCGGGAAGCGTTGCTGTCGAGGAGGACCGTTTACAAGCTCGAGGACCGCGAGGTCCCGGGCGAGGTGCTGCGGCGCGCGCTCGAAGCGGCGCGTTGGGCGCCGAACCATCGGCTCACCGAGCCCTGGCGCTTCTTGGAGGTGGGCCCCGAGACGCGGCGCGCGCTCGGACGCGTCGCCGAGCGGCTGGCGCTCGCGAAGGCCGGCAGCATGCCGCCAGAGGAGCGCGAGCGGCAGGTGAGGCGCGCCGTCGAGAAGGTCACCAAGCTGCCGGCCCTCATCGTCATCGCCTGCGCGCGCTCGCCAAAGGATCCGATCTGTGAGCGTGAGGACTACGCCGCCGCCGCCTGCGCCGCGCAGAACCTCCAGCTCTCGCTCTGGGCCGATGGCGTCGGCTGCCAATGGAGCACGGGCGGGATCACGCGCGACGAGGAGAGCTACGCGATCCTCGGCGTCGACAAGGCCGCCTTCGACATCATCGGCTTCTTCAAGATCGGCTTCGCGCGCGAGGTGCCGAGCGTGCCCCGCCGGCCGCTCGACGAGGTCACCCGCACCCTGCCCTAGGTCCGCCGAACGACGGTGGCGACGCGGCCGGAAGTCCGGTTATGGTGCCGGACTCCCATGGCCACCCTCGCCACCCTTCGAGAGCAGCGCGCGCGGCAGTCGCTCATCGCGCTGGCGGTGCTCGCCGGCATCGCGACCGTGACGGCGACCGGCTTGTACTCCTATCCGGCGACGCTCGCGTCCGTGCGCGGCCCCCTGGTGCTGGTGCACGACGTCAGCGGCGACGCTGCCATCGTCATGAGCGGCCTCTATCTGTACCTGCACCTGTCGCGCACCTGGCGCATGAAGAAGCAGCGCCTCTCGCGCTACTCCGGCATCGTCCTCGTCGCCATCTGGTGCGTCACGGCGCTCACGGGCGTGTACGGGCAGCTCTTCGTCCTCGAACAAGGCACGCTCGCCTGGCAGCTCCACGCCGTCACCAGCGTCGCCATCATCGTGCTCGCGTGCTTTCACGGCGCCTGGGCGTTCCGTCCCCGCCGGCGGCCGGCGAACGGCGCGTCGCCATCCTGAGGAGGCTTCATGGAGGCGGTCCCCGCGTTCTCGATCTTCAGCGCCATCAGCGAGGTGTTCGTCACCATCGCCGTGCTCTACGCCGTCATCGGCAACCTGAAGGGCCGTGCGCTCAACTGGAAGCTGCTCGGCGCCGTGCTCGTCTTCGAGCTGTGCGTGAACGTCGTCTACATGGCCGG
>CAYLZW010000251.1:0-8519 GCA_964388085.1 uncultured Myxococcales bacterium
CTCTCGTCGATCGTGGTGGGCCCGCAGGGGATCGAACCCCGAACCGTCGGATTAAGAGTCCACTGCTCTACCAATTGAGCTACGAGCCCGCGCCGACGCGCAATACCTAGCGAACGCTCCCCAGGGCTGTCAACGGGATCTGGCGCGGAGGCCGCAAGATAAGCGCTGCGAGCCGTGGCCGGCCTGCCGCGCCGCGTCGGGGAGTGTGCGCCCGGTCACGGGCCGGCGCCAAATTCCTCCGTGCCCCCCTGACGACGCTGAATCCGTGTGGGAGGCAGCGGTCTGATCGCGATCCCGACGACCTCCCGATCCTGGAGCTGCCCGTGCGTCGTTCGCCCTCCCGCTCGTGCTCGTCCCGCGCCGCCTCGCTGCTCCTCTCGCTGCCCCTCGCCTTGCCGCTGGCCTGCGGTCCGCTCGCAGGCGGAGGCACGGACCTCGACGTCGCGCTCCCCGGCGAGCGCGGCGAGGCCATCATCAACGGCGGCGCCTGCGAGGAGCCCGGCACCGAGACGGCCGTGGCCATCCTCGTCGACGCCCTCATCAAGTTCGGCGACTTCGGCGAGCAGCCCATCAAGACGGTGGTCTGCACCGGCACGCTGATCGCGCCCGACGTCGTGCTGACGGCCGCCCACTGCCTCGACGCCAGCGCGCTGACGCTCGGCTTCGGCGAGGTGCAGTCCTCGCGCTACTACGTCACCTTCAGCGAAGACCTCTCGGACCTGTCGTCGGGCGCCACCACGGAGTTCCCGGCGGACGCGGTCGAGGCCACCGGCTGGGTCGTGCACGAGAACTTCAACATCCAGCTCATCAACGGCGAGAACGTGAACGGCCCCGGCAACTTCCACGACGTGGGGCTGATCTTCCTCTCGGAGAGCGTCGACGGCGTAGAGCCCGAGATCGTGCTGACGCCCGAGGAGGGCGAGCGCGCCATGGTCGAGGGCGCCGAGGTGACCATCGCGGGCTGGGGACAGCAGCAGCAGACCACGGGCGGGCCCCTCGAGGCGCCCCCCGAGGGCACCGTGGGCATCAAGCGCTGTGGCGCCTCGTTCATCAACGAGGTGGGCAGCCACGAGATCCAGGTCGGCGGCGACGCCAGCACGACGCGCAAGTGCCACGGCGACTCCGGCGGGCCGAGCTACGCCGTCATCGACACCGAGCACGCGCGCGCGAGCCGCGTCGTCGGCATCACCTCGCACGCCTACGACGCCGAGGACTGCAACAAGGGCGGCGTCGACACGCGCGTGGACACGTGGTTCGACTGGATCGACGGCCAGATGGCGGCCGCCTGCGAGGACGGCACGCGCTCGTGGTGCGAGCTCGAGGGCGTCATCCCGGCGTCCTACTACGACCCGCCGAAGGACGACGACAAGCGCGAAATCGACCCGCCGCCCCCGGCGCTGTGCCGCTGCCTCTCCGGCGACAGCGAGACCGCGCCCCCGACGCTGGCGCTGCTCGCCTTCGGGGCGCTGGCGCTGTTCTCTCGTCGTCGTCGTCGTCGCTAGCGCCCGTCGTCACGGGCCACAGGCCTGTGCCCGATGCCTGTCTCAGGTGCCGATGCGCACGAGCCTCAACCAGGGCTCGTCGGCGGACGCGATCTCCGACAGATCGAGCTCGGCCTCGAACATCCACAGATCCTCTTGCTCCTTGTCGCAGAGCGTCTGCCGCACGCGCCACAGCTTCGGGCTCTCCTTGGTGAGCGTGAGGAGGTGCGGCTGGCGCGCGCGCGGATCGAAATACAAGCGGCCGTGCTCGTCGTGGAAGGGCTTCATGGCCTCTTCGAAGCGAGCGGCCGGCCACGGATCGTCCTCGGGCTGGCGCACGAGCGCGGCCGCCTCCTCGTAGCTCCAGTTAGCCAGCGCCTTCACCAGCGAATGAGCCTCGGCGCGCACGCGTGCCTTGAACGCGCGCGGATCGCCTTCGGGATCGATGCGCCAGACACGCTTGTTCCGCGTCGGGTCGAGCTCCTCCGGTCCCGGCTCGGACGGCGAGAGCAGGCTCTCCCACTCCTCGAGCAGGCTCGTGTCGACGCGGCCGAGCATGGTGCGCAGGTAGGCGATGACGTCGAAGACACCGTCGCTCTTGAGCGCGTCGGGCACCGTCTGCACGAGCACCTTGTAGGCCTGTGAGAGGTAGCGCAGCAGGATGCCCTCGCTGCGCGCGAGCCCGTACTCGCCGATGTAGTCGCTGAAGGTCGCGTAGCGCTCGTACATCTCGCGCGCGATGGACTTCGGCCGCACGTTCTCTTCCCCCACCCACGGGTGCTTGGCCGAGAACGCGTTGAAGGTCTGGTAGATGAAGTCGGCGAGCGGCTTTGGGTGCTCGACCTTCTCGAGCTCCTCCATGCGCTGCTCGTACTCCATGCCCTCGGCCTTCAGCTCGGCGATCTTGTCGCCCTTGAGCTTGTCCACCTGCTTCAAGAGGATGATGCGCGGGCTCTCGAGGATGGACTCCACCAGCGTCAGCACGTCGAGCGCGTAGGTCTCCTGCTGCGGGTCCAGGAACGAGAGCGCCTCGATGAGGTAGAGCGACAGCGTCTGGTGCAGCGAGAAGTCGCGCTGCAGCTCGGGGCTCACGACGACGTGGCTGCGCCCGCGCCGGGCGCCGTTCGACGCGCTTCGCTCGACGCTGACGAGCCCGGCGTTGCGCAGCGACTTGAAGAGCGAGGCCGCGCGGCGCCGGTGCTTGCTCTTGTCCTTGTCCTTCTCGTGCGAGCTGGCGATGAGCTGCACGAGGCGCCGGTAACCCTGCTCGGCGCCGTCGTCCGCCATCAGCAGGTTCAAGAGCACGCCGTGGTCGACATGGAAGCGCGACTCGAGCGGCTCGGGCGGGCTCTCGAGCAGGCGCTTGAAGGTCTGCTCGTCCCAATGCACGTAGCCCTTTGTCGGCGGCTGCTTCTTGACGACCTTCTTCTTCTTCTTCTTGTCGGCGCCGGCGTCGAAGCGAGCCTCGGCGCGCTTGTTCTCGATGACGTGCTCGGGCGCCTGCGCGACGACGCTGCCCTCGGTGTCGAAGCCCTTGCGCCCGGCGCGGCCGCCGATCTGCTTGAAGTCGCGCACGCTCAGGGTGGTGGTCTTCTCGCCGTCGAACTTGCAGAGCTTCGAGAACAGCACCGTGCGGATGGGGATGTTGACGCCGACGCCGAGCGTGTCGGTGCCGCAGATGACCTTCAGCAGGCCGCGTTGGCTGAGCTGCTCGACGAGCAGGCGATACTTCGGCAGCAGCCCCGCGTGGTGCAGCCCGAGGCCGTGCAGCACGTAGCGCTTCATGTCCTTGCCGTAGGGGCTGTCGAAGCGGAAGCCACCGACGGCCTCTTTGATGCGCTCTTTGTCTGCCTTCGTCGAGAAGTTCACGCTCATGAGCGACTGCGCCTGCTCGGCGCACTCGCGCTGCGTGAAGTTGACGACGTACACGGGGTAGCGGCCCGTCGCCATCAGCTCGTCGATGGTCTCGTGGATGGGGATCTCTTCGTATTTGTAGTCGAGCGGCACCGGACGGTCCTCGCTCGAGACGACGGCGACGTCCCGCTGCGTGAGCTCCCTCAGCCGGCGCTCGTGCTCGCGCGTGTCGCCGAGCGTGGCGCTCATCAGCAAGAAGGTGCTCTGCGGCAGCGTGAGCAGCGGCACCTGCCAGGCCATGCCGCGGTCTCGATCGCTGAAGTAATGGAACTCGTCCATGATGACGTAGTCGACGACGGCGTGCTCGCCTTCGCGCAGCGCGATGTTGGCCAGGATCTCGGCCGTGCAGCAGAGGATGGGCGCGTCTTTGTTGATGCTGGCGTCGCCCGTCATCATGCCGACGTTCTCGGGGCCGAAGTCCTTGCAGAGCGCGAAGAACTTCTCGCTGACGAGGGCCTTGATGGGGCAGGTGTAGAACGAGCGCTTACCCTCTGAGAGCGCCTTGAAGTGCAGCGCGAGCGCCACCAGCGACTTGCCCGAGCCCGTCGGCGTGTTGAGGATGACGTTCTTGTTCGCGCACAGCTCGAGGATGGCCTCCTCCTGCGCGGGGTAGAGCACGGTGCCGCGATCGATCATCGCGCTCAGGAACGCCTCGAGGATCTCGTCACCGCTCTGGCCACGCGGGCGGTAATCGAACAGCGTCCGCTGCTCGGCGGCGTTCTCGTCCGGCGTGGGAGCGACGTCGTTCACCATGCTGCGTTCACCCTGCGTTCACCTGCTCGCTTCGACAGGAAGGCAGCATGACAAAGACGGCTGGGCTGACAAGCACACACGTCGGCCCCGGGGAGTGTGTGAAACGGCGGTGCGGCAGCGCGGCACCGCGTGGGCTCGAGCGGCTCTCTGGCGTTACCCCCGACCCCTCGCGTTGATCCCCCCTCGCTCGGCTTTCGCCCGCTGGCTGCGTTGCGTGGTCGGCACGACCAAAAGGGTCGCGTCCGCTGCGCCTTGCCAGCGAACGAAATCCGCTTCGCGATCATGGGACCAACGCAAGCGATCGGAGGGGTAGGCCGCGCACACGGTCACGCGCCGCCCTCAAGGGCCTCGGCGCGCTCGAGGACCCGCGCGAGCTGCCGACGCTATGGCGCTGGTCCTTCGCGACCGAGGCGGACACCCGACACGCCGCGCTGCGCGCCCTCGGACTGCAGCTCGAAGACGAGCGCGCGCGCCGGCGGCTGTTGCAGGTGCTGGCGAAGGACGAGCCCGCGGAGATCCCCGTCGTCGTCGAGAGCCTCGCAGCCACGCCCGGTGACGACGTCACCGCGGCGCTCCTGTTGGCGCGCCGAGACACCGACTTCCCCGAGGCGCGCGTCGTGCTCGAGAAGGCGCTCGAGCAGCGCGCGCCCGAGAAGCTCGCGACCCTGCTCGCGGAGGAGCGAGCGCGGCTCGCCGCCGAGGCGGAGGCGGAGCTGCCGCTGTTCGACTGGGGGACGCGCGGCGCCATCAGCGGGGCGGCCGCGTTGGCCGGTGCCTATGGCGGCGCGGCGGCGTCCTCTCTCGTCGCGGACCAGGTGTTGGCGGGGCAGGGGGAGGGCTGCTTGTACGGCTGCTACGGCTGCGGCGTCGGCTGCGCGAGCGCGGCCGCCGTCGGTTGGTTCGCGCTCGGCGACGCCAACCTGACGTTGAGCGACACGGTGCTCGCGTTGTCGTCGAGCCTGTGGGGCGCTTATGCAGGTGGCCTCATCCCGCTCATGGTCGCGGGCGAGGACCTGAACGATTGGCGACACATCGCCTACGCCGCGGCCGGCGGACAGCTCGTGGGTCTCGGCGCCGGCGTCGCCGCGGGCTTCCTCGTCGAGCTCGACGCCTCCGACCACCTCGAGCTGCACAGCGCCGTCATCGCCGCCAACGCGGCGGCGCTCGGCGGGCTGCTCACCCTCGCGAGCGCGGGCGACGTGCGCTTCCTCTATGGCGCGCTCTTCGCCGGCACGCTCGTCGGCGTCGCGGGTGGAGGCGCCCTCACGCCGTTCCTCGACTTTCGCGTGCAGGAGGGAGCGAACCTGATCGCCAGCGCCGCCGTCGGCAGCGGGATCGGGCTGCTCGGCGGCCTGACCGCCTCGACGTTCGATCCGAACGGCTCTCGAGTGCTCGGCTTGACGCTCCTCGGCGGCAGCGCCGGCCTCGTCACCAGCGGCGCGCTCGCGGCGTTCGACCAGAGCCCCTCGTACGGAGGCTCGCTCTACGAGGTGTGGGCGGCGGCGGCGGGCGCTTCCCTCGGCGCGGGCGCCGGCCTGCTCCTCGAAGGAACGCCCGGTGTCAGCGCCGGTGCCCCCGCCGGCGCGCTGCCCTTCGGCCTCGGCGCGTCCCTCGCGCTGGCAGGCGCCGCGTCGACGGCGGCGTTTCCCGAAGGCGTCCCCCAAGACGTCGGTGACCTGGCGCTGCAGCCGCTGCTCGTAGGGTTCTCGCTCTACCACGTGACCGCGTTGCTCGGCGCGGCGGGCGCCGACCCTCGGCTGGTGCTCGGCAGCGCGCTCGCGGCGCCGGCGCTCGTGAGCGCCGCCATCACCTACAGCGCGCCCTTCATCGACAACACGCTCGGGGACGCGCTGCTGGTGGCGGCGACCATGGGCTGGGGCGCCTGGTTCTCGTCGATGGGGACGTGGTCGGCGGCCTCGCGCACGAGCGTCCCGCCGTGGGTCTGGATCGCCGTGACGGCGGGCGCCATGGACGCTGGCTTCATGAGCGGCGTCGGCCTGAACGTGCTCGACAGCGCCCTCGGGGTAGACCGGCTCGGCTGGAAGGTCACTTACGTCACCAGCGTGGCGGCCGGCAGCACGCTGTTGCTCGCGTTGCCCGGCTCCTTGCTGGCGCTCTCGTCGAACGGCCTCATCCAGGTGCCGGACGTGCTGCTCGTGAGCTCGCTGCTCGGCGCCGCCATCGGGGTCACGACCGTGCCCCTCATCGACTTCCGCATCGCGCCGGAGCTCTGGCTCGGGGAGCACGTGCCCGTGGAGCTCCCCGGGCGGGTGGAGCTGTTGCCCGTGGTGACGCCGCTTGCGCCGGCCGCCGGCCTGGTCGAGACGCGCGAGGTCCCGCTCACCCTCGGCTTCGTCGGCCGCTATTGAGCGCCATTGACACCCTGCGCCATGGATCCAGGCGGGAGAGGCTGCGTAGACCTGTGCGCGACAGTGCGTACCTCGAGATTCGCACCCATGACGTCCTGCGTCGTGAGCGACGTGGCGCTCGGTAGCGGCGGGATCCTCGACGTGGGCGCAACGTGCGTGCGCCGTGTGGGAAGCGTGTGATCACGCCGCCCGAGGTCGGAAAAAGCGCGCACAACGGCCGCGCTCCGCTTCGATTTCGCTGGCATAGAGGCTGCCTAGCAGACCACAATTCCAGCCTGCTCCTTGCGTGGCAGCGTTACGAATGTACGTCACGAGTCGGCCAAGGCGGGTGCCTGACCGGGAAGCTCGCACAGTGTCCTCGCACAGCGTCTTCGCACAGAGTCTTCGCACAGAGTCTTCGCACAGAGTCTTCGCACAGAGTCTTCGACAGAAGGTTTCCCCATGGTCGCTACTGTCGCTCACCGCGCCCCCCAACGGTCCCTTCCTCCTCCCGACACCGAGCTCTGCTACGCGCACGTCCACGAGGACCCCGCGCTCGAGATGACGCTGGTCGAGGTGCTGGCGCGCGAGCTGGGACGCCCGCTGCGCGTCGCCGTGGTGGCGTCGGGGGGCTGTACGGCGCTCGCGCTGCTCTCGAGCGAGCACGTCGCCCGCGTCGACGCCATTGATCTGAACCCCGCTCAGCTCCACCTGGTCGAGCTCAAGCGCGCGGCCATCGAGGAGCTCGACGCTCAAGGCCAGCAGACGCTGCTCGGCAGTGAGGAGGCGGACCCGGACGATCGCTGGCACGCCTACGAGCGCGTGCGCGACCGGCTGCCGGAGGCGACCCGCGCGTACTGGAACCTGCGCCAGGCGGAGATCGGCTTCGGTGTCTCGCGCGCGGCGCGCTTCGAGCGCCTCTGTCAGGAGCTCGCCGACGCGTTCAGCGAGGAGGGCCTCGATCCCGTGCGCCGTCCGTCGGAGGCGCTCGGCCACCCGGCGTGGCGCTCGATCTTCGGCCGCGTCTTCGACCAGAGCCGCCTGGCGAGCCAGTTCGGCACGGCGTCGACGACGTACTCCACCGGCGTGCCCATGAGCGCGCACCTGTCCCAGCGCATGGCCGAGGCGCTGCGCCGCACCTGGCGCTCGACCAATTACCTCGTCACGCAGCTGTTCCCGAACGGTCCCGCCGAGGTGCCGACCTGCATGAACCCCGGCGTGCAGGAGCGCATGCGCGCGCTCGGGACGGGACGATTGCATCTACACCGCGGCCCCTTCCTCGGCTGCCTCACCGAGCTGGCGGCGAGCCAGCCGTTCGACCTCGTGCAGACCTCCGACGTCACCGACTGGCTGCCGCAGACCGAGCGCATGGCACTCGTGCGCGCGGCGAAGGACGCGCTCACGCCCGGCGGCGCCCTGCTGGCGCGCCGCGCCAATGGCGACGGCGAGCTGGTCAGCCTCATCGCCCAGCACCTCGAGGTGGACGCCGCGACGAGCGCCGCCTTCCTCGAGCGCGAGCGCTCGTTCCTGTACCGCGAGGTGGTCGTCGCCCGTCGTGCGCCCGTTCCTGCTAAGTAACGGCGGGTGATCAAGTACCTCGGGTCGAAGAAGAAGCTGCTCGATCTCATCGGCGGCGCCATCCAGGCGCACCCGAGCGCGACGAGCGTGCTCGACCTGTTCTCGGGCACCTCGCGCGTCGGGCACGCGCTCAAGCGCGACGGCTACCGGGTCATCGCGAACGACCACAACGCCTACGCGCACACGCTCGCGCGCTGCTACGTCGAGGCCGACCTCGAGCGTCACGGGGACGACGCGCGTGAGCTGCTGCGCGCGCTGAACGCGCTACCGGCTCGAGACGGCTGGTTCACCGACACCTTCTGCGTGCGCTCGCGCTACCTGCACCCGAAGAACGGCGCCCGCGTCGACGCCATCCGAGAAGAGATCGCCTGCATGTCGCTCGAGCCCGTCCTCGAGGCGGTGCTGCTGACCTCGCTGATGGAGGCGGCCGACCGCGTGGACAGCA
>CAYLZW010000252.1:0-8504 GCA_964388085.1 uncultured Myxococcales bacterium
GGCGTCACGTACAGCGTCTCCTCGAAGTAGGGCCCCTCGAGCGGGTCCGGCTTGTCGAAGAGCGCGAGCACCTCGAGCTTGCCGTCATCGAGCAGCGCCTCGACCGCCAGCTCATCGCCGGGCAGGTACGCCTCGACGATGACGCCCTTGGCGCTGGCCCCCGTGCGCCGGGCGGCGTCGTCCTCTTCGAGGAGCGCGAAGATGCGCTGCGCCGCGGAGCGCGCCTCGTCCGGGTCGTCGGCGCGGATGACGCCGCGGCTCGCCGACAGCGCGCGCGGCTTCAACACGCAGGGATACGCCAGCTCCTCGGCGCGCTCCGCGAGCTCCCGCGCGCTGGTGAAGGTCCAGAAGCGGGGGTGCGCTAGACCGGCGGCCGCGAGCGCTCGACGCGCCTCCGCCTTGTCGCGCGTGCGGCCCGCGGCGGCGATCGGGTTTCCCGGCAGACCGAGCGCAGAGGCGATCGCCGCTCCCACGACGACAGCCTCGTCATCCACGACGACGACAGCGCGCAGCGGGTAACGTTCGGCGTATGCACGCGCGCGCGCGACCGCCCGCTCGTTGTCGTGGAACGGCAGCGACAGGTAGAGCCCCTCGCTGCCCTTCGAGAACGCCAGCGCCTTCTCGGTGCCCACGACGACGTCGAGCGCGAGCTTCTCCGCGGCGGCGAGGAAGTCGGAGGCCCGATAGGTCTCGAGGGACATGAGCAGCAGCAGCCGTCCGTCGCTCAAGGCGCAAGCTCCCGACGCGAAGGCGTCACTCGAAGAACCGCGCCCGCTGTTGGGGCGAGGGCAGCAGGCACTGATCCGCTTTGCCGAACACGCGGTAGCGGACGCGCGCGACGAAGCGGTAGCCGAGGTCCGTGAGGAACGCCGGCAGCAGCCCGAGCGCGCGACCGAGCACACCCCAGGCCCCGCCGAGGTGCCGCAGCGTGGCCACGGCCCCGCGCCCTCGCGAGAGCACGCGCTCGCTCGGCAGCCCGGCGTTCAGCACGAGGTGAAAGGTGTCGAGGTCGCTCGCGTCGATGCCATGGCGCGCGAGCACGCGCCCCGCGGTAGGGCCCTGCAGAGGCGCGAAGCGAAAGCGCCCGCCCGGGTCCCGGGCGAGGAGGAACTGCACGACGTGGTCACACAGGCCGCAGACACCATCATACAGCAACAAGGCCTCGCGCTCGCCGAGGACAGGCCCTGCAGCGAGAGGGTCGATCGTGTGCTGCGCGCTCCCTTGGGCGGTCACCATGGGACGATCCTGACAAATGCGCGCGCGTCGCGCACCCGGCTTCGCAGCTCGTCTGCACGAGCGGACATGACCCTCAGCCCCCGTCCGCGAAAGAGCCCACATCGAGCTCCAGCTCGAGGCCGACCGGGCAGTGATCGCTGCCGAGAATGTGCGCGCTGATCCACGCGTCCACGAGGAGGTCCTCGAGCCCGCCGGTGATCAGGAAGTAGTCGATGCGCCAGCCGAGGTTGTCTTTGCGGGCGTCCACGCGCGTCTCCCAGAACGTGTAGGCCCCGGTGCGGTCGCCGTGCTCGGCGCGATAGCTGTCGATCCATCCCGAGGCCAGGAAGTCGTCGAGCCACTGGCGCTCCTCGGGGAGAAAGCCGCTGCCTCGTGACCAGCGCTCGGGCAACGCGAGGTCAACCTCCCGGTGCGCCGTGTTGAAGTCACCGCCCACGACCACCTCGCGCCCGTCGTCGCGGAGCTGCTGCACGTAGGCGCGGAAGGCCTCATAGAACTCCATCTTGTACTGCAGGCGCTCGGGGCCGGAGCCGCCGTTTGGGAAATAGATGTTCAGCAGCACAAAGGCGCCGTGGTCCGTGACGAGGATGCGGCCCTCGTTGTCGAAGCGCGCGGAGCCGATGCCGGGGAGCTCAGCGCGGCCGAAGCCCTTGGCGATCAATTCGCCCTGTAGCCCTTCGCGCCAGAACGTGGCCACGCCCGAGTAGCCCTTGCGCTCGCCCGAGCACCACTGCGCGCGCCAGCCCGGCGGCGCGATCAGCTCCTCGGGGAGCTGCTCGAGGCTGCACTTGGTCTCCTGCAACAGCACGATGTCGCTGTCGCCGCTCCACAGCCACGCGAGGTCGCCTCGCTGGTGCACGGCGCGGACGCCGTTCACGTTCCAGCTCACCAGCCGAACCACGCAGCACCTCCTCGGGCCGACGCGCCCAGGTCGACGTCACAGGCATCTCGTCTCGCGCACGATGGCGCAAGTCGGCCGCCCCGTCAGCGATCGTCCTGGGCGGCGCTGTACTCCGCGCTGCGTTTGGCGGTCTCGACGGCGCGCCCGTAGGCGCGGGCGACGTCGCGGCCGAGCTCCTCTTTCACCCAGGCGCGCAGGTCGAGCCCCAGAAGCCGCCTGGCGAATTCGTCGGACGCGAACAGCAGCGCCTCCACCTCGGTGAGCGCCGCGCTCACGGCGCCTCGCGCCACCGCCCCGCCCTTGCCGGACGAGACCCGCTCCCCCTCGTCGACGATGCCGATGCGCTCGACCTTCTCGAGCGCGAAGGACAGCCACCAGCCGGCCTCCTCCGGCATGCGGCCGTGTGCGTCGATGGCCTCCTGCGCCGCCTCGGCGATGAGCTGCCGCAAGGGCTCCACCTCGGCGAAGCGGGCCGCGGCGTCGACGCCGCTCATGCCGTCCGCGCGCGCGAGCGCCTCGTCCACCTCGTCGAGCGCCGTGAGGAGCTCCAGCGCGCGGCGGGTGATGTCGAGGCAGGTCTCGCCGAGCGGCTCCACCATCTCGTCGGGGAGCGGCTCGGACACCGGCTCCTCCCCGTCGTCGTGCTCGTCGTAGTACGGCAGCTCGCGTGGACGACGCAGGGCGCCGACGACGCCGACGACGACGAGGCCGAGGAGGATGAGGCCGAAGATGCTCATAGCGTGCTCGTGTGCGCGGGCTCCGCGCTCGCGGGAGGAAGGTCAGCGGCCGAACAGCCCCCCGAGGCCTTCGAGAGCGCCGTCGATGCCGCCCTTGCCGCCCGGTGCGACGAGCGAGCCGAGCGCCGCCTCGCGGTACTCCTTCGGCAGATCGAAGGCCTCCCGCGGCACGGGCTCCACGCTCACCTCGACGACGCTGACGTAGAAGCGCCCGCCGTGGCGCCGGTCCCAGGCCACGCGCAGCGGCATGCCGGTGCCTCCTGCCGCGCGGAGGGCCGCGCCGAGGTCCCCGGCGTCGGGGCGCAGAGCCGACCACACGCGCCCGAAGAGCTCGCCGCCCGGGAGCGACGCGTCGATCCAGATCTCGATGCGGTCGCCGCTCTTGGTGTCCACGGCGCGAAAGCGCTGCACCCTGCGCCCCGCGACGTCGCCGTCTCCCGCCTTCTCGACGACGAAGCGCTCGTCGCGGGCGGCCGGCGCCGGCAGCGCGCGGCGCTCGAAGGTGCCGGTGTCGTGCAGCGCGTGGATGAGCACGTCCGTGTTGCTGCCGAGCACGATGAGGCTCGTGTTCACCGTGCGCGCGCCGAGCGGCAGCATCACGTCGACGCGCGTGTCGCCGCCCGCGCGCAGCAGCACGCGGCCGCGGCTCTTGTGCCCATCGCTGAGCACGTCGAGGTGCAGCACGCCCTCGAACGCGAGCGCCGGTGAAGCGAACAGCAGCAAGGCGGCGGCGGCGACGACGTGGACGCGGGCGTGCACCATGCCCTCCCTGTACCCGGTTCGCGCGCGCGCGTCGATCGGTCCCGCGCGCATTCCGCTTGACGTCGAACGCGCACGGGTCGATGCCAGCGTCTCCACGAACACCGCGGGCACCGTCATGAAGACGCTCAAGCAACTCTTCGATCAGAACAAGGCCTGGGCCGCGGACGTGGCCGCCCGTGACCCGGAGTTCTTCGCCAACCTCGCGCAGCAACAGGCTCCACAATACTTTTGGATCGGCTGCTCGGACTCGCGAGTGCCCGCGAGCCAGATCGTGGACCTCGCGCCGGGCGACGTGTTCGTGCACCGAAACATCGCCAACCTCGTGCAGCACGCGGACATGAACTGCCTGTCGGTGCTGCAGTTCGCCGTCGACGTGCTGAAGGTGCGACACATCATCGTCACCGGCCACTACGGCTGCGGCGGCGTGCGCGCGGCGCTCGAGGACCAGCGCCACGGCCTCGTCGACAACTGGCTGCGGCCCATCCAGCACATGTGTGACGATCACGCGGCGACGCTAAGCTCCCTCGAGGGGCAGGCGCGGCTCGATCGCACCTGCGAGCTGAACGTGGTCCAGCAGGTGGACAACGTGCGGCGAACGACCATCGTGCGGGACGCGTGGGCCCGCGGGCAGCCCCTCGACATCCACGGCTGGATCTATTCCGTGCGCGACGGCCTCTTGCGTGATCTCGACGTCACCGTGTCTGCTTGAGCGCGCCGCGCGCACCCACGACGGGAAGGGGACATCCATGAGCGCGAGCGACGGCAAGAGCCTGCAGGAGACCTACGCGCCGAGCAGCATCTGCTTCGGCTGCGGCCCGGCGAACGCGCAGGGTCTCCGCATCCGCAGCATGGTGCGCGACGACGTCGTCGTGGCCGAGTGGAGCCCCGAGCCGCATCACGAGGCGTTCCCCGGCATGCTGAGCGGCGGCATCGTCGGCACCCTGCTCGACTGCCACAGCAACTGGACCGCCGCGCACCACCTCATGGTGCGCTCCGGGCAGACCGAGCCGCCCTGTACCGTGACGGCGGAGTACAGCGTGAAGCTGCGCCGCCCGACGCCGTCGTCGGAGAAGGTCACGCTCACCGCGCGCGTCGTGGAGTCGGGCGACGATCGCGCGGTCATCGAGGCCGAGCTCGAGGCCGGCGGAAAGGTGTGCGCCACCTGCCGCGGCACCTTCGTCGCCGTAAAGCCGGGCCACCCCGCATATCACCGCTGGGGCTGACGCGCCGACGGCGGCGCGGGCTCACTCCCCGAGCGCGACGCCGGTTCGGCGGGGATCGGCGCCGCCCTCGAGCGTGCCCTCCTTCGTGCGCTCGATGGCGTGCAGCCCCGAGCTCATGTCGCCCGTCACGACGTCGTGGCCCCGCTGCTCGAGCGCGGCTCGCAGCGAGGCCAGCTCCTCGGGTGTGCGCAAGGCCTCCTCGAGCTCCGTCGGCCCGTTCCGGTTCGCGACGTGGGGTAGCGACACGGCCTGCTGCACGTCGAGATCCCAGTCGAGCACGCCGACGAGCGTCTGTACCACGAAGGGGATGATGCGGCTGCCGCCCGGCGAGCCGAGCGCCAACATCGGCTCGCCGGCCTCGTCGAACACGATGACCGGGGCCATGGAGCTGCGCGGCCGCTTCCCGGGCGCGAGCGCGTTGGCGACGGGCCTGCCGTCCACGACGGGTAGGAACGAGAAGTCCGTGAGCTGGTTGTTCAGCAAGAAGCCCTCCACCATGAGGCGTGAGCCGAACACGTTCTCGACGCTGGTCGTCATGGATGCGACGTTTCCGAAAGCGTCGAAGACGACGAAGTGGCTCGTCGACGGCAGCTCCGGGGCGCGCCCGGGTCCGTAGCGCAGCGCACCCTTCGGCGCGCTGGGATCGCCGGCCACCACCTCGCCGCGGGCCGCCCGCAGCGGATCGATCAGCGCGGCGCGCGCCTTCAGGTATGCGTCGTCGAGCAGCCCCTGCACAGGCACGTCGACGAAGGCGGGATCCGCCAGGTAGCGCTCGCGATCGGCATAGGCATAGCGACCGACCTCCGCGAGCAGGTGCGCCGCCTCTGCCGAGCGGGGCTCGAGCGCGCCGAGGTCGAAGCTGCGCAGCATGCCGAGCATCTCGAGCGTGGTCACGCCGCCCGACGTCGGTGGCGGGAAGCCGCACACCCGCTTGCCGCGGTAATCGAGGCACACCGGCGGGCGCTGCTCGGCGTGGTACGAGGCCAGATCACCCAACGAGAGCTTCCCCGGAGAGATCGGCGCGCGCTGTACGGCGTCGACGATCTTCGCCGCCAGCGGACCTTCGTAGAACGCCTTGGCGCCCCCGGCGGCGATGGCCTGCAGCGTGGTGGCCAGCGCCGGGTTCTTGCGCACGAAGCCGACGGGCAGCGGCTCGCCGTCGTCGTCGTAGAAGTACGCGCGCGCGGCCGGCAGGCGGCGCAGCGCCGGGTCCATCGCGATCTGCTGGTGCAGTCGATCGTAGATGACGAAGCCGGCCCGCGCCTTGTCGATGGCGGGCTCGAACAGCCGCGCCCAGGGCACGCGGCCGTGGACGTCGTGCGCGCGCTCGAGCATGCGCACGACACCGGGCACCCCCACCGAGCGTCCGCCGACGACCGCGTCGAAGAACCCGAGCGGCTGGCCCTCGTCGTCGGTGAACTGCAGGGGATCGGACGCGGCCGGTGCCGTCTCTCGCCCGTCGTAGGCGTAGAGCCGCTGCTCGCTCGCGTCCCAATAGAGCAGGAAGGCGCCGCCGCCGATACCCGACGACTGCGGCTCCACCAGCGTCAGCATCATCTGCACGGCGACGGCAGCGTCGAGCGCGGTGCCGCCCGCGCGCAAAGCCTCGACCCCGGCCTGGGCCGCGTCGGGGTGCGCCGCCGCGATCATGAAGCGCTCGGCCCGCGCGAGCTCCTTGAGCTGCACGCCGGTAGCGCGCTCGGGAGCGATGTCCTCCTTGTTCGTCGCTGCGGGCGGCGTGCCCTCCTCCGCCGGCGTCTTCCCCTTGGTAGCGCACGACGACGCCAGCGTTAGCGCTGCGCCCAGGAGCACCAACGACGACGCGTAGGGCAGGACCGCCAACGTTTTAGAGCGCGCTCGAGCTCGTCGCATGAGACCTCCGTTGCCGTCGCGGGTAGTCCGCTCACGCGTGCGCTTCAACCGGAGGGCTCGTCGCCGAGCAGACGCTCGGACGAGAAGAATTTCACGCAAGGCCGCCATGCCGCCAAGGAAGACCCAAATGCGATCCTTTGCGACTCTTTGCGGCTCTGCGGCTTTGCGTGAGACTTCGCGGTTCAAAGCCTCGTGCGTCGGCGCTGACTCAACTCCCCCTGGAGCTACGCGCCAGCATCGTCAGCTCGAACGCCTTCTGCATCGGATTGCCACCGAGCCCCGCGAGCGCGCGCTCGAGCACGTCGTCGTTACCTTCCCGCAGCCAGCG
The DNA here is from genome assembly GCA_964388085.1 of uncultured Myxococcales bacterium. Lineage (GTDB taxonomy): Bacteria > Myxococcota > UBA727 > UBA727 > CAYLZW01 > CAYLZW01. The sequence continues at coordinate 7,060 of CAYLZW010000252.1, forward strand.
CTCGAGGCGCTCGAGCAGCGCGTCGTCGACGTCACCACGGCCCAGTCGCTCTTGCAAGCTCGCGTCCTCGGCAGCGTCAGCGGTCGGCGCGGCCGCGGCTCGATCGTCCGTCTCAGCAGCCTTCGTTCGAGCGCGCGCCTTCTTCGCCGCCCGCGCTCTGCGTCCCAGCGCGGCTCGTTCGACACCAAGTCGTCGCGCCCGACGAGCCAGCAGCTCTTCGGCCGGGAGCGAATTCAGCACGTCCTTCGACGACAGCCAGCCGCGGCGGGCCTGATACGCGCCCCAACGCATCCAGCCGATCTCGGCGAGGTCGTTCGCTCCCGTCGCCACGCCGACCATCACGCCGGAGTCACGCGCCAGGCGGCAGGCGCGCGCGTCCAGATCGTACGCCGTCGGATCGGCGTGGAGCTCGAGGGCCACCTCGTGCTTGCGCGCGGCCCGCACGACGCGCTCGATGTCGAGGGGGAGCCGATCTCCATCGATGGACGTGCGCCCGAGCGGGCGGGCGAGCGCGTCGATGAGGCCGCTCGCGAAGGCTCGCTCCACCCGCGCCGTCCGTTGCTCGGCGTCACCTGCGGCGTCGTTCCAGAGCGTGACCCAATCGGCAGCAAGAGCGCCCTCGCGCGAGAGCGAGAGGTCTGCTTCACCGGCCACCGTCACCTGCAGGCCGACGAGCACCTCGACGCCGACGTCGTCGCCGAGCGCCCGCAGCGCAGGCGCCCGCTGCTGCAGCGCCCGTTCATCGGGCGCATGCAGGATCACCCAGCGCCGGCCGCTCCCGCGCGCGCCCTGCAGCATCGCGCGCGCTTGCTTCTCGTCGTCGAGCGCGCGCATGCGCGTGTCGCCGATGAGGTCCGCGATGTCGAGCAAGGCGGGTAGGCGCCCCTTCTCCGCGGCCTCGATCTCGCCGAGCGCCTGGCGCAGCTCCGGCTCGATGAAGGGGAGGTCGACGGCGGCGAAGATGTCCTCCTCACGGGTCCCCGGGGCGATCCGCGTGCCGCCGCGCACGATGCCGAGCTCGCTCAGGTGCAGGCCGCGCTTGTTGGCGCGCTTGCGGATCTCGACGACGTGGGGCTTCCTGCCGCTGAAGGCGTGCAGCGCGGCGCCTGTGCACTCCGGCGGCACCACCCAGAGGTCCGCCTGGCGTCCGTCCGGGAAGCGCACCGAGCCTCTCGTCGGCGCGCGCAGCAGCACCTCGCTGACGGCCGGCAGCTCCGCGAACTGGCGCACGAGGAGGGCGCTGTCGAGCGAGGTGGCCACGAAGTCGAGGTCACCGACGGTCTCCTCCCGCCTGCGCGCGCTGCCCACCTGAAAGGCACGAAGGCAGGCGGGCAGCCGCTCGATCTGCGAACGCAGCTGCTCCCCGAGCTCGAGCGCCTCCGGCAGGAGCAGTCGCGTCACGTGCAGCTTCTCGTGCGCGAGGCTCTGCGTGAGGAGCTCGACGG
>CAYLZW010000253.1:0-8469 GCA_964388085.1 uncultured Myxococcales bacterium
TGCCCTTCGAGGCGCTGACGCCGCACGCGCTGCTCAAGAACATCGTCGACGCCGCCCCCATGCCGGCGCAGCAGCGCTCCCCGCGCGTGAGCGACGACCTCGCCAAGGTCATCGCGCGCGCCATGGCCCGGCGCCCCGAGCAGCGCTTCGAGAACGCGGGCGAGATGGCCGAGGCGCTCGAGGCGGCGCTGCTCGAGGCGGGCGTGTCATCGTCGGAGGAGGCCGTGGCCGAGCTGCTGCGGGCGCCTGACGAGGGGCTCCCCGCGCTCTCCGCCAGCGTGCGGGTGGCGTTCTTGGCGCGGGCGGAGCGGCTCCTCGAGGAGGGCTCCGCCGCGCGCGCGCTCGCGTGCGTCGGCCGCGTGTTGGCGGAGCATCCGCAGGACGAGGACGCCGAGCGGCTGCTCGAGCGTGCACAGGCCGGCGCCCTCGACGAAGAGCCGGCGGAGGAGCCGGCGGGGGAGCCGGTCTCCGCGGCCGGCGCCTCGGACAGCGACGAGACCCTCGTCACCGGGGTGGGGCCATCGGACGACTCGCTGTCGATCCCGCGCGCTCGCCTCAGCGTCGGGCGCGTGCTGCTGGCGGGCGCGCTCCTCCTCGTCATCGCCGGTGTGTTCGTGGTGGGCACCCTCGTCGACCGCGCGCTGCCGCCCGAGCCCTCGCCGGACGACGCCGCGGCCGACTCCAGCGCGACGCCGAGCGGTCCACAGATGACCATGGCCGCCGCGAAGGAACACGGCGGCGGCGAGTCGCCGCAGCCAAAGGCGGGCGAGGGCACCCCGCTCGTCCGCGATCCGCCGGTGCCCTTGCGCGTCGCGCCGCGGCCCGTGGTGGCGCGCAAGCCGCATCCCGACGTCGCGCGCGTCCGCAACACGAGCGACGTGACGCGGACGGTGCGGGTCATCGCGAGCCCCTACGCGCACATCCACGTCGACGGCGTCGAGGTGGCCCGGAACGCGATGGCTCGGGATCTCCAGCTCACGCCCGGTTCCCACACCCTGCGCTTCGAGCACGAGCACGCGAAGACCAAGACGCGCGAGGTCGTGATCCCCGCCGAGGGCGCGGTGCCGGAGGTGCGGGTCGCCCTCGACGAGGCGAAGCCGGCGTACCTGAAGGTGAGCGCCTCGCCGGCCGACGCCGAGGTCGCGGTGGACGGCATCCCCAAGGGCACGGCCAAGGACAGCGCCAGCCGCCCGATCGTGGTGCCGTTCCGCAAGCTGGTGGCGCGCCAGCGCTTCGAGGTCATGGTGTGGAAGGACGGGTATCGAACGCACATCGTCAAGCCGCAGCTCGAAGCCGGGCAGACCGCCGAGCTGAAGGTCGTGCTAGAACCCGAGCACGATGATGGGGTGCAATCCGACGACGGCAGGCGCCGGCCCATTGAGGTGCTCGAGCCCGACGCGACGCCGACGCCCTGACCGGCCCGGGCTCTGCTTGCACCTCGCGCCCGTCCTTCTCGTCCTCGGCGTGACGTCCCTCTCCGCGGCGCCGGCGTTCGCGCAAGCCGGCGTCCCGCCCCGCAGCGAGGACGCAGCGCCGGAAGGCGCGCCCGCGAACGGCGGCGTCGAGGACAACAGCCCCCTCGAACGCTTCCGGCGAGGCGTCGCGAGCTTCGAGTACGGCGACTGCACGGCGGCCGTGCACGCGCTCGAGCACATCGCCGTGCCCGGCGTCCTCGGTGACGAGGACCAGCTCGTCGACGCCTACCGCATCCTCGGCGTCTGTTACTTCCAGGCGGGGCGCTCGGCCGACGCCGTGCGCTCGCTCGAGGCGCTCTTGTACATCGACCCGACCTATCAGATGGATCCCTTCCGCACGCCGCCGCCGGTGACGGAGCTGTTCGAGGAGCGCAAGGCGCTCATCCGCAAGAAGCTCGAGCAGATCGAGGAGGAGAAGCGCCGCCAGCAGCCGGACGCCGCCCCCGGCACGCTCGTCATCGAGCGCGAGCGCCTCGTCAAACAGACGCCGTTCGCGACGGTGTTCTTGCCCTTTGGTGCCTCGCAGTACATCAACGGCGAGGGCGGCAAGGGCCTCATCATCGGGGGGCTGCAGGGGGCGACGCTGGCCGCGAACCTCATCGCGGGCATCACCGCCATCGGCTTCGATCTCGGCGACGGCCAGGCCGGCGGCGGGTCGGAGCGTGATCAGTTGCAGCACGCGGGCTTCAACATCGCCTGGGTCGCGAGCGTCGCTGCCCTCGGTGGCTTCGTGATCACCTACGTCTATGGCGTCGCGGACGCGTGGTGGAACCGCCTCCCCGAGCAGGAGGTGTCGAGCAGCGAGCGGCACCACCGCGTCGAGGGCGACGAAGCGAAGAAGCTGCTCCGTCGCCTCGACGGGGCCGAGTAGGGCGGCGCAGCCCCTCAGATAAATCAGACATGGGTGGGGGCCCCGCATCGGGCTGTGCCCGTGCGGGGGAGGGGCGCAGCCCCTCAGATAGATCAGATGACGCCGCCGAGGCGCGCGCCGAGGATGTCGAGCTTCGGTGCGTAGCCCTTGTCGCAGCCGGCCGAGAGCCGGAATTCGAGCGTCTTGCCCTCGTGGTTCTCGTTGTCGAAGGGCGTCACGAGCAGCGTGTCGCCGTCGAGCGCGTTCGGGACGTTGAGCTTCAGCTTCTGATCGTCACCGACGTTGGCCTCGAAGGACTCGCCGGTCCTCGTGTTCTGCACGCGCACGCGGGAGCGTGGCTCGATGGCGAGCTCGGCGCCGAGCACGACGAGGGACTGCATTCTGCAGACCCAGTGGAAGTCGGCGGTGCCGAGCACACCGTCTACCTGGATGGCCTTGTCGAAGCGCGCGTACAGGGCCGGGTCCTTCGAGAGCTTCTCGAAGGCCGCGCGCACCTCGGGGCTGAGCGCGTCGTTCTTCGCGTTGGCCTTGATCTCGTCGGCGTTGAAGGCGTCCTTGCCGAGCGCGGTCTTGATGGCGGCGGCGTTGTCGAGGAGCGTCCTGGCGACGGCGCGGTCCTCGTCGCTGTAGGCCACGTGATCGAAGGCGATCTTCGCTTCCGTGAGCAGCGGCGCGCGGCCGTCGTTCACCGTCTTGATGATGACGTTCTTCCGCGTGCTCTCGCCGTCGAGCATGTTCTCCGTCGTGGCGTTGCGGATCTCCCAGCCGTTGCCGGCCGCGTTCAGATCGCTCAGGCGCCGGTTGCCCCAGTCGTCGGGCTCGAGCTCGTTCGTGACCACCTCGGAGGCGTTGCCCGCGGCGTCGACGACGCGCAGCCGGTAGATATCGCCGCCCTTGAGGTCGATCTTGTCGAGCTGCTCCTGCGTCAGATAGATCGCCGCCTGGCGGTTCTGCACGTCACGTCCCGTGAGCTTCAGCTCGACGATGCTCTCCTTCTCGTCGAAAGAGGCGTCCGGCTTCTTCGAGATGTTGATGAGCTGGATGGTGGTGCCCGGCTCGACGTTGTGCAGCTCGAAGTAGGCCGGGTCCGGGCGGCGCCCCGTCACGGGGGAGGGGTTGCTGTTGACCCAGGTGGCGCGATCGGACGCCCGCTCGAACGCGCGCGAGCGGTGAATGGTCGGCGTCGGCGGCGGCGTGGTGTCCTTCGGGGTGCAGGTGCTCTGGGTTCCGCTCGCCTGGTTCACGCTGGGCATCGTGCGCTCCTCTTATGGCTCGTCGCTCGCTGGGATTCGCGAGGGGGGGCGAAGATGCTTATCGGACCGGCGGGTGATGTGGTGCGACGTGGTGCGCTGTGTTGTGGTGTGTGTCACGCGCCCACCGTGACCCACGTCCGGCGGCCGCCGCCCCTCGCCGATCGCGGGGTGTCTGGTGCGCGCGCAGGGCCGCTCTCGACGCGGGTCGTACCGTGGCGCACCTCGGCGGCCCCTTGTATGGTCCGGGCCTATGGCGACGCTGGTGAAGATCCATCCGAGCGGGGAGGAGACGAGGACGCCCGTCTACAAGAGCCTGACCACCATCGGCTCGGATCCGGACAGCGACATCGAGCTCACCGAGCCGGGCGCGCCGCGCGTGGCGGCGACCATCACCTACGATGGCAAGACGTTCACCATCGCGACCACCGACAAGAAGGCCGAGATTCTGGTCTCGGGCAAGAGCGTGCGCAAGCAGACCCTGGTCGATGGGGACGACGTCGTCATCGGCGCGCTGCGGATGCGTTTTCTGCTCGACGACACGCCGAAGGTGGAGCGGCAGAAGGAGGACGAAGGGGTCGCGCGCGAGGTGCAGGCCTACTGGCGGCTGCTCGCCTTCTCGCGCACGCTCGGCGAGAAGAAGGACATCCAGGGCCTCGTCGACGCGCTCATGGACGAGATCATCGCGCTCACGAGCGCGGCCAAGGGCTTCCTGGTCCTCGTCGAGGACGGCACGCCGCACGTGAAGGTGGCGCGCAACCTGAAGGGCGAGTCGCTCGACGAGGCGGTCGAGGAGCTCTCGGACACCATCCTCGCGAAGGTGATGCGCACGAGAGAGCCGCTCGTGGTCTCGGACGCACTGAACGACACCGAGTTCAACTCCTCGGTCAGCGTCATGAACCTGAAGCTGACCAGCGTCATGTGCGCGCCGCTCTTGCACCAGGGCGAGCTGTTCGGCGCCATCTACGTCGGCAACAACTCCGTCGTGAACCTCTTCGACGACAAGAGCCTCGAGCTCTTGACCATCTTCTGCGGCCAGGCCTCGCTGCTCGTGCAGAACGCCCTGCACGTGAACGCGCTCACCGTCGAGAAGGACACGCTGCAGGGCAAGCTCGACAAGGCGCGCTACGGCGAGATCATCGGCGCCTGCGACGGCATGCGTCAGGTGTTCAAGAAGATCGACAAGGTCGCCCGCGCCGACGTCAGCGTGCTCATCACCGGCGAGACCGGCACCGGCAAGGAGCTCATCGCCAACGAGATCCACCGGCGCAGCGCGCGCGCCAAGGGGCCCTTCGTCGTCATCAACTGCGGCGCCATCCCCGAGCACCTGCTCGAGAGCGAGCTGTTCGGTCATGTGCGCGGCGCCTTCACCGGCGCGGTCGCGACGCGCGAGGGCAAGTTCCAGGCGGCGGCCGGCGGCACGCTCTTCCTCGACGAGATCGGCGAGATGCCGCTCTTGCTGCAGGTGAAGATCCTGCGCGCCATCCAGGAGAAGCAGGTCACCAAGGTGGGCGACAACAAGCCCGAGCGCGTGGACATCCGCGTGCTGACGGCGACGCACCGCGACCTCGAGAAGATGGTGCGCGAGCAGACGTTCCGCGAGGACCTCTACTACCGGCTGAACGTCGTACAGCTGCACCTGCCGCCGCTGCGCGATCGCGGCGAGGACGTCGTCGTGCTCGCGAGCTACCTGCTCGGCAAGTACGGCGAGGAGCTCGGCGGCAGGGGCAACCCCACCTTCGCGCCAAAGGCCCTGACGGCGATCCGGAAGTACAGCTGGCCGGGCAACGTCCGCCAGCTCGAGAACCGCATCAAGCGCGCCCTCGTGCTCGCGGAGAGCGGGCGCATCTCGCCCGAGGACCTCGACATTCAGGACGATGACCTCGAGGAGATCCTGCCCCTGGCGGACGCCCTCGAGCGCTACAAAAAGCGCTACATCGACCAGGCGCTCGAGCGCAACGGCGACAACCGCACCAAGACGGCGCGCGAGCTCGGCGTCGATCCGCGCACGATCTTCCGCCACCTCGAGTCGCAGCGCGACGACGGAGAGCGGGAGACGGTCGACTAGGCCGTGGGGGGCTTCGCACCATGACGTCGCTGTCAGGCTTCGGGTCTCGGAGGTCCGCTCCATGAGACCGGAGCACCGCGAAAAAACACAAGCAGAAACGGAGGCTTATCGCATCCGGACGGGCGCCGGCGCGGGGCTGGCATCCGCGTTGCTCACGGTCTCGCTCATGTTCCCCAGCGGCTGCGTGATCCCCTACTTCCCGCTCCCGAAGGACCCGCCCGTCGTGAATTCCATCCCCGCGATCCTGCCCGAGACGGTCGTGCCCCAGCAGACGACCGACCCGGTCGAGGTCAACGTCGGCGAGGGCTGTCAGCACCTCACGTTCTCGGCGACGGTCATCGACTACGACGGCGCCGCTGAGCTGCACTTCAAGTGGATCCTGACGGCGAAGGTCTCGAGCGCGACCGCCGGCACGACCAGCAACCGCACCATCGAGCTCGTCGAGAGCAGCGTGACCGCGAGCGAGCTGCCGATCGACACCATCGTCCCCGGGCTCTCGGACTGGGCGCCGAACGCGCGCGTCTACAAGGATCTCAGCCTCGACCTGACGCGGGAGCGCCTGCTCAGCGTCGTCGATCTGGCCGCCATCGCGCCCACCGTCGGGGGGCCCTACAGCCACGACCTGAGCCTGTGGGTGTCGGATCGCAGCTTCGAGCCCGGCGTCGCCAACACGAACCCGCAGACGCCGGAGGGGCAGGGGTGGCAACCCGCCGAGAGCGCGAGCTGGTTCATCGAGATCGAGGACAAGAGCTGCACGGGGGACGGGGCATGACGCAGCGTCGCTTCTTCGCGCGCTCCTCGTCGCTGTGGCCGTGGCTCGCGCTCGCCGTCGTCATGGGCTGCGACGCCGCGCTGCTGAACGTGCCCGGGGCGGGCGCGCCGTGCGTGGACGACGACGAGTGCCGCGCGCAGAGCTCGAGGTTCGTCTGCGTCATCGGCGTCTGCGTCGATCCGGACAACACGGCGCTCGATGAAGTGTACCTCGAGGTGCGTCCGCTCGAGACGAGCGGTTACCAGCCGCAGCAGCTCGACCAGGTGCAGGCCAGCGAGGACGGCGGCCGTACCACCATCGAGCTGCGCCAGACCGTGAACGTGCACGGCAGCGTCGTGGATGGGGCGCTCGACAGCGGCGTGGCCGCGCAGGTCACGGCGGTTCTGCAGCAGGGCATCCCCGGCCGCGCCCTCGTCGTGACCGCGGACACCGCTGCCGCGGACGGCACCTTCGCGCTTCCGCTCGTCGAGAGCGACACCTACTCGCTGTCTTTCTGGCCGAGCGACAGCTCCCGGCCGCCGCTGTTTCGCGAGCGCAGCTACGTCGTCGCCGCCTCGGCGACGGGCGACACGACCCTCGACGATGGCGCCCCCGTGGCGCTGCCCGGCGTCGGAGATCTCGTCCATCTGATGGGACGCGTCACGGCGGGCGAGGGCACGGCGCAGCTCGGCGTCGAGGGCCTCGAGGTGCGCGTGCTCGACGGCAAGCGCCGCGTCTCGTCGGTGGCGAAGACGGACGTCGGCGGGCATTTCGCGCTCTCGGTGCTGCCGTCCGCGGTGGAGGTGCCGCTGGTGCTGGAGGTGCGCCCGACGCAGCAGAACCGCCTGAACCCGATCGTGCGCGTGGAGCTGCCCGCGCTCGAGGACCAGCTCGAGCTCGACGACGTGAAGCTCGGCGTCTTGCAGGCGCCGGTGCCGTTCTCCGGCGTCGTGAGCGGGCCTGATGGCCGGCCGGTTCCCGGCGCGAGCGTGTACGTGCGCGGCGCGCTCGGCGCCGGCAGCTTCTCCGACTTGATCACGGCGGACGACGAGGGCCGTTACGACGCGGAGCTGCGGCCGGCGCGCTATGACTTCGTGGTCGTGGCGCCGCCGTCGTACCCGTCCGCGGGGCTGCTGGCCGCGTTCTCCGCCGAGGTGGGAGGGGAGGCGCCCGCCCCGATTCTGAACCTGCCGGAGCGCCTGCTGGTGTCCGGCAGCGTCGTCGACGCCGGCAGCGAGGAGGACGGGTACAGGGGGCAGCCGGTCGGTAACGCGAGCGTGCAGATGACGCGAATCTCCGGGGTAGGTGGCGAGCAGGAGCCGCTGCTCGAAGGGCTCGGCTGGACCTTCACCGCGGTCACCGACGCCGAGGGCAAGTGGCAGCAGCGCGTAGACCCCGGCCGGTATCGCGTGGTCATCCAGCCGGACGCGTCGACCACCCGGCCGCGCTTCACGGACGTGATCGACGTCGCCCCCGAAGAGACGGCGCACCGCTTTCAGCTGGCGCCCTCCTCGGTGGTGGCCGGCTATGTGAGCGGCGTGGAGGGCCAGCCGATCGCTATGTCTACGGTGACGGCATACGCGCCCCTCGTCGGGGAGACGGGAGCTGCCATCGAGCTCGGCTCCGCGCAGACCAAGGCGGACGGGAGCTTCGAGATCCTCTTGCCGGTCCTCGGTCGCTGATCCGGCGACGAAGATCCGGCCCCGCGCACGGCTCGCGGCCAAGGGCCAAAGGCGCAAGAAGGGGTCTGTTCGGCCCCTCGAAGCTTGTTCCCCCGTGAGGCGGTTCTATATTCCCTGCAGCACCCTGCTCCGTCCGGGTGCGTCGCGGTCGGCAAGCGGCCCCGGCATTCCCTTTGTTTCGCTCGCGCAAGCGCTACGCGAATTCCTGGAGGCTCCCGTTGACGTCCCGTCGCAAGGACCGCCCCGAGTTCAAGCCGCAAGACCTTCCGGGCGAGCTCCCGATCTTGCCGCTTCGCAACAGTGTGTTCTTCCCCGGTGCGGTCATGCCGCTCACCATCGGGAGGGCCAAGACCATCCGCCTCATCGAGGACG
>CAYLZW010000254.1:0-8417 GCA_964388085.1 uncultured Myxococcales bacterium
CGCTGCCGCATGGCGGGGCCGCTCACAAGACCGACGCGGCGAGCATGTACGATCAAGGATCCAGGACTTGACGTCGAGGACCGATTGGACGATTCGTTGGGTGCTCCGCCTCCTCATACCAGTCGGAGCACGACGGGGTTGCGTGGTTCCAGCACGCGCCCCGTCACCTATTTCAGGCTGGCGACACGCCGGCGCTCCACCTCCTTCGGCGCGCTACCTCTCTCGGCCGCTCTTCGCGAGAAAACCGCCTGCGTGATGGGCTACGCCCCTCCGGCGCAGGTTTCGCCCTCATCGAGCTGGTTCGAGATCGAGGACCAACCCGGCATCAGGCTTGGGTGGCAACAGTCGAAGAGCCGCGTCGCTCGGAGCTTCGGGTAGCTCTTCAGCGTCTGCTCGATGAACTCGGCGTAGGACGCTGTAAGTCGTTCACGAGGTACTTGCGGAGCGCGAGGCGTGAGCAAGCCGAGCACACGGCGCACGACGTCCTCATGCACGCCGAGCTGGCGAGCGATTGTCCCCACCGGCCAATGCTCCGCGTAGTGCAGGCGGCGGATCTCAGCTTCCGTCTCGATGCTCGTCGTCATCGCGCGCCTCGTTTACGCTGGCGGGCCTCGCGCCTTCGGCAGCAAGAGCACCCGCAACAGCGACTCCACATGGCGAGGATACGGTCGCCGCACCCGTGAGCTTCGACGCCCGCACACGACGCAGCCGTGTCGTCTGTCGACGTGAAGACGTGGCTCTCCATTCGCGTCGCCATGCGTCGCGCCCTCCTGCTCGAACAGATCGTGTTGCCGTTCGTTCGCGTGGGCCGACTTCACCTTGGAAGCAAGTTTCTCGCGACCGTGATCCGTCACGCGGCGAGCTCTCTGCCGCGCTCGATACCTACGTTGGCGGTCACGGTGATCGAGCCGGCCTTCGTCGCTGCGCTGATGACGGGCGCGCGCCGACCGCTTCCGCCGCAGATCGCCGCGCTCCCCGCACGTCGGCGAGCAGTACAGCTGGCCGCGCCAGTCGGCTTCGCACACGTGAAACAGCCTGCGGCACCAGGCGCAGCGTGTCTCGACGAGGATCGGCTCTTCTTCGACCAACGCAGCATCGCTGCCGAGAGGTCGGAAACTTGATGCCGCCGCCGCGATCGACGACAACCACATCAACGGCTCCGGCCGCGAAGAGTCCGAGGAGCGGCCCGTCCAGACCAGGCTCCTCGGGCTCTTGCTCTATCTCGACTTGGATCAGCTACGCCGCCACGTGCGCCATCGCGAGATCTCGACCGCGACGAAGACCGTCAAAACGGCTCGGATCTGGGCTGCCGTTCACACTTCGCCAGCCAGGGCGCCACGGGCGCGTGAGCACGGGCGCGAAATCGAGGGGCGTCGGCAGGCCCACAACCGCCTCCGACGCCCCAAGTCCCCGGAACCTCGCGAGCACTACAACATATTGGAAATACACATGAAAATGTCGTTTTCGGCCTTGCTAGGGGCGCGAACGGAAGCCTGTATGTCCACACGCGACGGGCACTGGGCACGACGCGAAACGCGAGGACGAAGACCATGAAGACGCTGCGATTCGGGATCGAGATCGAGACGGTGGGCCTGAGCCGGACCAAGCTCGCGGAGGCCATCCACAGCGTGGTGGGCGGCACCATCTCGAGCGACTACCGGGACGTGCGCATCACCACCGCGACGGGGCGCACCTGGAAAGTGGTGCCAGACGGCTCGCTGAGCGGCAGCGAGAGCGGCGAGATCGTCTCGCCGGTCCTCGAGTACACCGACATCGACGAGCTCCAGCGGGTGGTTCGCGCGGTGCGCGCAGCGGGCGCGAAGGCCGATCCGAGCTGTGGGATTCACATTCACATCGACGGAGCGCGCTTCGACGCCAAGAGCGTGGTGAACCTGGTCAAGCTGGTTCACAAGCAGGAGCGCCTCCTCGAGCACGCCCTCGGCGTGAGCGAGCAGCGCCTCGCGCGCTACTGCCGTCCGATCGAATCGAGCTTCATCCAGGCGCTCGAAGCGCGCCGCCCGAGGACGCTGAGCGAGGTGCGCGACGCTTGGTACGGACGCGCGAACCACACCCCTTCGCGCTACGACTCGAGCCGCTACCACGGGCTCAACCTCAACAGCCTCTTCTTCAGGGGCACGATTGAGCTTCGCTACTTCAACGGCACGCTCCACGCCGGCGAGGTGAAGGCGTACGTTCAGCTCGCCCTCGCGATGGCGGGCAAGGCGCTCTCCTCGAAGGCCGCGAGCAGCAAGCGCCGCGACTTCAACCCGGCCACCGCCAAGTACGACTTCCGGGTGGTGCTCCTGCACCTCGGGCTGATCGGCGAAGAGTTCAAGACGGCGCGCCTGCACCTCACGAAGAAGCTCGCGGGCTCGGCGGCTTGGAAGGGCGATCGCCGCGATCGCCGCCTGGCAGCGACGACGGAGAGCAGCAAGGAGGTCGGCGATGCGCGCGCCGCAGCGTGAACCCCAGCGCGGGGCCGGCCGCCGCGCCGGCCCTGGACTCCTCGGAGAACGGAAGCGATGGATGACGACCACGGGCTCCGGCCCGAAGCGAGATGAGAAGATGACCCCGGTGCTCTACTTCGCCTACGGCTCGAACCTCGACGACGACCAGATGCGCGCGCGTTGCGCTGGCGCTCGCGTCGTCGGGCGCGCGGTGCTGCCGAACCACACGCTGGCGTTCGGCGGCTTCAGCCACCGCTGGGGCGGCGCGGTCGCCAGCGTCGTGCGCACCAAGGGCGCGCGCGTCGAGGGGCTGCTCTACGAACTCGGCGGCGTCGACCTCCGCGCGCTCGACCGCTTCGAGGGGCATCCCTTCGCCTACGAGCGCGTTACGCGCTTGGTGCAGGATGAGCACGGGCGCCGCCGCCGCGCGATGACGTACCTCCAGCCCGAGGACACGTTCGAGGCGTGGACGCCGCCGCAGGACTACTTCGCGGTCATTTGGCGCGCGTACGCGCGGCTGGGCTTCGACGTCGAGCCCCTGGCCATCGCAGCGGGGGTGGCAGCGTGAACGCGCCCAACCGCCAACAGCGCGCGACGACGCGCGTCTTCGTCTACGGGACGCTTCTCGCTGGCGAGCCGAACCATCGCGTACTGGGCGGCGCCAAGCTTATCGCGGAGGCGCGCACCGAGCCCGCGTTCGAGCTGCGCGATCTCGGTCCGTTCCCCGGGCTCGTGCGCGGCGATGAGCACGCCGTCGGCGGCGAGGTCTACGAGGTCGACGCGCCGACGCTCGCGCGGCTCGACGCCCTCGAAGGCCATCCGCGCTTCTACCGCCGCGCGCGCATCGCGCTCGAGGACCGCACCATCGTCGAGACCTACCTCCTCACGCCCGAGCAGGTCGAAGGTCGTCCCGTCATCGCCTCGGGCAACTGGCGCTCGCGCCGAAAGGAGAAGGCAGCATGAAGATCGTGATGAGAGACGGGCGCGTGTTCCAAGGGACCGCGCTGCAGATCGTGAAGGCCATGCAGGACATCGCGTTCGGCGTCGATGACTTCACCGTGCCGAAGTACATCGAGTGGGTCGTCGCCAACGCGCGCAAGTTCGAGGAGGTCGAGCTCGACGTGAAGGGCGAGACCGACGAGGAGCTGGCCGCGTCGCTCGTCGCCGAGATGATCCGTACCGGGCTCACGGCGAAGGGGTAGGCAGAAGGCCTCCACGCCCGAAGCGCACGGAACGTCGCGTGTTCTCGCACGAGGTCGATTCCTTCGCTTCTTCGCCTTGCTACGTGCGCGAACGGAAGCCTGTATGTCCTCGCGACGGGCAACGCCGCCCGCGCAGAACGCGAGGACGACGACCATGAGGATGAAGACCACCACCGCCTTTCACGCCTACGCCAACATCCGCGCCCGGCGCGCCGTCGAGCAGGCCGCCGCCACCGCGCGCTTCATGGTGAAACGGGTGAACAAGGACGGCTCGATCAGCCGCATGGCGCCCACCCCGAACGACTGGCGGTACGACGCGTTCGCCACTGCCGAGGACGCGGAGAAGCGCCGCGCCGCCCTCGAGGCGATGAACCCGGGCTCGCGCTTCGCGGTGGTCGCGCTCTGACGCGCGCCACGGGCGCCGACGTTGGCCCACGTGGCCGCGTCGCGCAGCCCGCCGTCGAGCCCCGCGTGAAGGACTCCGCGCGCGCCGGGGCGCAACGTGGAGCGACGCCCGCCGCCGACAGCCGGCGGGCTGAGCCGGAGCGGCTTGGCCGGGCGGGACGGATTGACGGGCGAGGTCGTGGCAGCTATCGTAGTTCTACGATGAGTAGCGCTGCCCAGACCAACGACGCCTGTTGCCCGCCCGCGAGCGAGCAGGCCGACCTCCGGCCGGTCGAAGGGGATGAGGCCGACGAGGAACTGGCGACGCTCTCGAAGGCGCTCGGCCACCCGGCGCGGGTGAAGATCGTCCGCATCCTCCTCCGCAAGAACGCCTGCATCTGCGGCGATATCGTGGAGGAGCTGCCGCTCGCCCAGTCGACCGTCTCCCAGCACCTCAAGGTGCTGAAGGAGGCCGGGCTCATCCGAGGCGACGTCGACGGGCCCCGCGTCTGTTACTGCATCGAGCCGCGCGCGCTCCGGCGCCTGCGCGCGCTCGTGGGGGGCCTGTGATGGTCGTCGCTCGCCCTAATTATCGTTCATCGTCGATAAACACGACTGCGCCCCACCCGGCGCCCGAACCCATCTTCCTGTGACCACCATGCAGACCGAAAAGGCCGGCGTCGCCGGCAAGCTCTCGTTCCTCGACCGCTACCTCACGCTGTGGATCTTTGCGGCGATGGGCGTCGGCATCGCCCTGGGATTCCTCGCGCCCGGCGTCACCACGGCCCTCGACCGCATGAGCGTCGGCACGACGTCGATCCCCATCGCGGCCGGCCTCATCCTGATGATGTACCCGCCGCTCGCGAAGGTTCGCTACGAGGAGCTGGGGCGCGTCTTCAAGAACAAGCGCGTGCTCGGCCTGTCGCTCGTGCAGAACTGGGTGCTCGGCCCGCTGCTCATGTTCGGGCTCGCGATCGTCTTCCTGCGCGACAAGCCCGAGTACATGCTGGGCCTCATCCTCATCGGCCTCGCGCGCTGCATCGCGATGGTCATCGTCTGGAACGACCTCGCCAAGGGCGACCGCGAGTACTGCGCGGGGCTGGTCGCGTTCAACTCGATCTTCCAGGTGCTGTTCTTCTCGGTCTACGCCTACGTCTTCGCGACGCTCTTGCCCACCTGGCTCGGGCTGGAGGGCGCGGTCGTCAACATCTCGATCGGCGAGATCGCGCAGAGCGTCGCCATCTACCTCGGCGTCCCGTTCGCGGCGGGCTTCCTCACGCGGCGAGTCCTCGTCGGCGCCAAGGGGCGCGACTGGTACGAGCAGCGTTTCGTCCCGCGCATCGGGCCCATCACGCTCGTGTCGCTGCTCTTCACCATCGTCGTGATGTTCTCGCTCAAGGGCGAAGCCATCGTGCAGCTCCCGCTCGACGTGCTTCGCATCGCGGTGCCGCTGCTCATCTACTTCGTGGTGATGTTCGCGGTGTCGTTCTTCATGAGCAAGCGCGTCGGCGCGAACTACCCAGAGGCGGTCACGCTCTCGTTCACCGCCGCGTCCAACAATTTCGAGCTAGCGATCGCCGTCGCCATCGCGAGCTTCGGCATCCACAGCGGCGTGGCGTTCGCCGCTGTCATCGGGCCGCTCGTCGAGGTGCCGGTGCTGATCGGCCTCGTGAACGCCGCGCTCTGGGCGCAGCGCCGGTACTTCCCCGGCACGCCCCTCGAGATGGACGCGCCCGCCTGTTCGACGGATCGCGCGGAGGTGAAGGCGTGATGGCGACCGAGACCAAAAGCATCCTGTTTCTCTGCGTCGCCAACTCGGCGCGGAGCCAGATGGCCGAGGGGCTCGCGCGCATGCTGTTCGGGGACCGCATCCCAGTGATGAGCGCGGGCAGCGAGCCAAGCACCGTGAACCCCTACGCCATCGAGGTGATGCGCGAGCTCGGCGTCGACCTCGCGACGCACCACTCGAAGTCGGTGCAGACGATCGACCCGACCACGGTAGGCACCGTCATCACGCTCTGCGCCGAAGAGGTCTGCCCGGTGTTCCTCGGCAGGGTACGGCGGCTGCATTGGCCGATCCCCGATCCAGCAAGCAAGGATGCATCGATCCCACGCGAGGAGATGCTCTCGCGTTTTCGGACGGCGCGCGACACCATCCGCGAGAAGCTCGAGCGCCTCGCGGCCGAGGAGGGCCATGGTTGAGATCACGTCGGCCCGGCCGGGCGATCTCGACGCCGTCCTCGCGCTCGTCGAACGAGCGGGCCTGCCGACGAGCGGTGTCGCAGACGGCTTCCCGGACGGCTACGTGGTGGCGCACGCCGTCGGTGCGCTGGTCGCCGCCGCTGGACTCGAAGTGCATGGCGATGACGGGCTCCTTCGTTCGGTCGTCGTCACACCCGCACACCGCTGCAGCGGGCTCGCGCGGAAGCTCGTCGACCGACTTCTCGACGCGGGGCGCGAACGTGGGCTCGGCGCGGTCTATCTCCTCACCACGACCGCGCGGGACTACTTCGCGAGGCTCGGCTTCGAGCGTGTGCCTCGGGAGAGCGCGCCTGAGGCGCTCCAACGCTCGACGGAGTTCGCCTCGATCTGCCCTGCGTCGGCCGTGTGCATGAAAAGGCGCCTCCGATGAGCTGCGTCCTTTTCGAGAGATCACCGTCTTCAAGAGCAGGAGGTTACGATGATGAACGAACAGAACAAGGATGAGGTCCGCTCCGTCGTGCGCGAGCAGTACGGCAAGGTCGCGCGCGAGGCGACGGGCTGTTGCGGACCCACGGCGCCCGGCTGCTGTGGCGGCTTCACCCCCGACGCGAGCTTGAAGCTCGGCTACTCGGCTGAGGACCTCGCGGCCGTGCCCGAGGGTGCGAACATGGGCCTCGGCTGCGGCAACCCGCAGGCGATCGCCGCGCTCAAGCCGGGAGAGACGGTGCTCGATCTCGGCGCGGGTGGCGGCTTCGACTGCTTCCTCGCCGCGAAGCAGGTCGGGCCCTCGGGGCGAGTCATCGGCGTCGACATGACTCCCGACATGGTCACCAAGGCCCGCGCGAACGCACAGAAGCTCGGCGCGACAAACGTCGACTTCCGGCTCGGCGAGATCGAGCACCTGCCGCTGCCCGATGGACAGGTGGACGTCATCCTCTCCAACTGCGTGATCAACCTGAGCCCCGACAAGGGCGCGGTGTTCCGCGACGCCTTCCGCGTGCTCAAGCCGGGCGGTCGGCTCGCCATCTCCGACGTCGTGAAGCTGAAGGCGCTGCCCGAGGCGCTCGAGACCGACGTCGCCGCGCTCACCGGCTGCGTGTCGGGCGCGGCCACCGTCGATGCCGTCCGCGAGCTGCTCCAGGCGGCGGGATTCCAGGACATCGACGTGAACGTGCGCGCTGAGAGCCGCGAGTTCATCCGCGACTGGCTCCCGGGCTCCGGCGTCGAAGACTTCGTCGCGTCGGCGACCATCGAAGCCGTGAAGTCCGGTGGCAAGTCGTGCTGCGGCCCTTCCTGCTGCGCGCCCGAGGCGAAGGCATGATTGACGCGGCGGCGCGCGGTGCGTGGAGCGAGCTGGAGAGCAAGTTGCGCCCGTTCATCGCGCGCCGCGTGCGCTCGGAGCACGACGTCGACGACGTCGTGCAGGATGTCTTCCTGCGCATGCAGCGCGGTCTCGGCGGACTGCGCGACGAGGAGCGCTTCGGGCCCTGGGTCTACCAGGTCGCGCGGAGCGCCATCGGCGACCACCAGCGCGCCGCAGCCAAGCATCGTGTCGTGGATGACGGCGGCGACCGCGAAGGCTCCGTCGAGGTCGACGAGGACGACCGCGCCGTGGAGCAGGCGCTCGCCAGCGTCGTGGCGCTGTTCGTCGCCGTGCTTCCGTCGCCTTACCGCGAGGCGCTCACGTTGACCGAGCTCGAAGGGATGACGCAGAAGCAGGCTGCAGAAATGCTCGGCGTCTCGCTCTCCGGGATGAAGTCTCGTGTGCAGCGCGGCCGCGTGCTCCTCCGCAGGTCCCTCGAGGACTGCTGCACCATCGCCCTCGACGTGCGCGGGCGTATCGTCGGCTGCGAGCCGAGGCCCGACGGGCGCCTACCAATGGGCTGCTGTGCGTGACGAAGTGCGGGCGGTGGCGACGAGACGCTGCCCCAATGGTCAACAGCCCCGCCGAAGCCCGCGCGCGATCGGTTCGCGAAGCACCGCAACCGGGCTCGTGGCTCTCCTTCTCGCGAACCTCGTACCCAATGGTCAACAGCCGGGCCAGGTTCCCGCGTCGCGTATCGGCCCGGGCTGTTAACCATCGGGGCCGCTGTTAAACGGCTCTCGGCTTCTCTCTCCCCGTGGGACAGAGGCCCTGTCCCGTTCCATGTTGAAACTTGAGGTGGCGGCTTCCTCGGACCCG
>CAYLZW010000255.1:0-8378 GCA_964388085.1 uncultured Myxococcales bacterium
TCGTCTTGATCTCCGAGTCGTCCGCCTTCACCACGCCGAAGTCGATGACCTTCACCTTGCCGTCGAAGGTGGCGAACACGTTCGCCGGGCTCACGTCGCGGTGCACGAGGCCGAGCGGCGTATCGCCGACGCGCAGCGTGTGCGCGAAGTGGAGCCCGCAGGCCGCGCCATGCAGCACGGCGAGCGCCACCGGCACGGGCACGGGCTGGTTCTTGCGTTTGGCGGCGCCAAGCACCTGCGCCATGGAGCGCCCCGCGAGGTACTCCATGACGAGCAGCGGGTGACCCTCGAGCTCATCGAGGGCGTAGGTGTCGACGAGGTTCGCGTGCCGGAGCCGCAGCGCCACGCGCCCCTCTTCGCGCAGCATCTCGTCCTGGTGCGCCCGGTTCGGGTGGTCCACGATCGTGCGTTTGACGACGACGAGGCCAGGCGAGACGTGCGCGTTGCCCGTGAAGCGCGTGAGCAACACCTCGCCCATGCCGCCGACCGCGAGGCGGCGCACGACGCTGAACTCGGGGTGACGCTCCAGCGGATCGCTCACGAGGGGCTCTGGCTCCTATCGGCGGCCGGTGACGAGAGCGGCGGCGCCGCGGGGTTGGCGTCGTCCCTCTCGCGCAGGCGCCTATACGCTACCCCAGGCCAGGAGGGCGTCGCCCGCTGGCGATGCCGCGGTGTCTCGCGCTGCCGGTCAGCGCGCACGAGAGCTCCACCCGCGCGCGCAAGCGTCGCACGGAGACAGAGCGCGAGCGACAGCAGCAGCAGCAGCAGCAGACCGCTCGTGGGCGCGCCCGGCTCGTCGCTGCCGCTGCTGCAGGCGCAGCCGCCCTCGTCGAGGTCCTCGCACACGAGCCCCTCGTTGCCGGCCGTCGACAGGCAGACGCCCTCGACGCAGGCGTGCTCCGCCGGACAGTCACCGGCAGCCTCACAGCTCACGCGGCACACCGTGCGGCCGACCGGCGCCGCGCGCGCGCACAGACCGAGCGCGCACTCGTCGTCGCGTTGGCAGATGGAGCCGGGCGCGGCGCCCTCGCCCTCGAGCTTCTGGCACAGCCCGCCGACCGCGCCGTCGCTGCCGGCGCCCAGGACGCAAGAGAACCCGGCCGGGCAGCTCGCGTCTTCGCTCGAGCATGCCGGCGCGCACAGGCCGCCGTCGGAGGTGGGTACGCACAAGAGACCCTCGACGCACTCGTCGTTACACGAGCAGCGCTCGCCCTGGCGGAAGGGTCCCTGGCAGGTGGAGTCGTCGTCCTGCGGATAGAGCGCGCGGATCCCCTCCTCGTCGTCGCTGCCGAGCTCGCGCAAGAGGCCGCCTGGATACGTGGGCGCCATGACGGCCTCGTCGGGCCCGAGGCAGACGGTCTCCTGGGCGTCCTCGCAGGGATGCGCGAGGCCGAGCCAGTGCCCCGCTTCGTGCACCGCGATGCTCTCGACGTCGGTGAGCCCGGCGGGCAGCGAGGGGTTGTCCGACGTCGACCAGGTGTGGTCGACGCCGTTGAAGACGATGGTGGACCAGGTGCGCTCGACGGGCTCCTCGGGGGACTCGCCGGCGGGGCCGAAGGTCACGCCGAGCGTGGCGACGCCGAGCCCGTAGCTGCCGTCCTCGTCCCAGAACACGGAGTTGCGTCCGTCGCCGGCCTCGTTCTCCTTGGCGCCCACGGCTTCGCCCTCGAGCAGGCGCAGGCGGCTGCCGGCGACGCAGGACCAGCGGCGAAAGGCGCTGCGCACGGCGTCGAGATCGCTGCCGTCGTCGATGTCGTCGCTGCCGCTCGGCTCGAGGTGGAAGAGCACGGGGCCGCGGTCGGCGTCCCAGGCGGAGCCGAGCAGCTTGTAGGCGCCCGCTGGCGAGGAGGTGAGGAGGAGCAGCAGGAGAGAGAGGGCGAGGCGTTTCACGCGCCGGACTGTAGCAGGCCGCCGGCTGGCGACGAGAGGTGGCGAGCGCTCGGCGAGAGCACACCCGCGGGGCATCGAGTAGGATGCTCTGTCCCCGGGGGCAGCCATGCCGACGATCCCGCCCTTTCTCGACACGCGGTCGAGCGCCACCTCGCTCTTTCGCGGGCCCGTTTTGCCGACGTCGGAGCCGCGCTAAGCGACGGCCATGGAGACCTTCGGCAAGTACCTCATCGTCGAGCGCCTCGCCACCGGCGGCATGGCGGAGATCCTGCTGGCGCGCTCGGACGCGCTCGGCGGCATGAGCCGCCACTGCGCCATCAAGCGCATCCTGCCCGCGTACTCGCAAGACCTTCAGTTCGTCAGCATGTTCATCGACGAGGCGCGCATCACCATCGGCCTCGATCACCCGAACGTGGTGCGCCTGTTCGACTTCGGCCAACACGAGGGCACGTACTTCATGGCCATGGAGTACGTAGACGGCGTCGATCTGGCCGCGCTCCTGCGCCTATTGTTCACGCGCGGCACGCCGCTACCGCCCGCCATCGCGCTCTACATCGCGCACGAGGTCTGCCTCGGCCTCGCGCACGCGCACGAGAAGCGAGACCACCGCGGACAGCCGCTCCACGTCGTGCACCGCGACGTCAGCCCGCAGAACGTGCTGCTGTCGCGCGCCGGCGAGGTGAAGCTGACGGACTTCGGCATCGCCGCCGCGCGCAACAAGCTGACGTTGACGACGCCCGGCACGGTGCTCGGCAAGTCCGCCTACATGGCGCCCGAGCAGGCGCTCGGGGAGCTCGTCGACGGGCGCTGCGATCTCTGGGCCGCCGGCGTCATGCTGTACGAGATGCTGACCGGCGAGCGCCTGTTCGCCGCCGAGTCTCCCGTCGCCACCATCGCGCGCGTGGTGCGCGCCGAGGTGCCGCGCCCGAGCGCCGTGCGCCCACAGCTGCCCGCCCTCGTCGACGACGTCGTGCTCACCGCGCTGCGGCGCCAGCCCGACGAGCGCTACCTCGCCGCCGCGCTCATGGCCGCGAGGCTCGCCGAGATCGGCCGCGCGCTCGACGCGGAGACCTTCTCCCCGAGAGGGCTGCAGGCCTTCCTCGCGGAGCTCGAGTGGCAGGACGACACCGGCCTGATGCGCGCGCGCGCCGACGTCGTCAACACGCGCGAGCTCGTGGTCTCGCCCGACGCCACCACCGCCATCGCCCGCGGTGACGCGGAGCTCGCCGCGCTGCTCAAGAAGCTCGCCGAGCAGCCCGACCTGTGGACCCTCGTCGACGTCGGCCGGCGCGCGTCCGTGGTCGGCTCGACGCGCCGCGCGCTCGCCTGCTTCCGCTGCGCGGCCGCGGTGTTCGCCTACCGCGGCCTGCTGGTGCAGGCGCTGTGCGCATACGACGGCGCGCGCGCGCTGCTCGACCCCGCGGACGTGACCCGCGACGTTGTCGCCCTCGGCGACGTGGCGCCCGGCTCCCGACGAGACCTGATCGAGCTGGTGGCGCGCTTCGAGGCCGACGAGCTGTGGGCGGTGCTGAAGGCGGTCGATCCCGCCGGCCTCGGCAGCGACGTCGAAGGCGCTCCCGCGCCGGAGCCGAGCCCGCTGTTCGGCGCGCTCGCCCCACGCGAGCTCGCGCAGCTCGTCGAGCACGTGCGCGTCCGTCGACTGCCCGTCGGCTCGCGGCTGCTCGAGGAGGGCGCGCCCGGTGACTCGCTGTTCGCGCTCGGCAAGGGCCGGGTCGTCGTGCACTGCGCGCCCGGCAAGCGCGACGAAGAGCTGCCCCTGCTCGAGGAGCTCTCCGAGGCCACCTACGTCGACAACCAAGCGGTCGGCGTCACCGCCCCGCAAGCGCCGCGCGACCGCGTCTACCTGTCGGCGCTCAGCGAGGGGGACTTCTTCGGCGAGTTCTCCTTCCTCACCGAGCGTCCGCGCAGCGCTACCGTCGAGGCCATCACCGACGTCGAGGTGCTCGAGATCGATCGCGACGCGGTCAAGCGCATCAGCGAGCTCGAGCCCGGCTTCGAGCGGCCGCTTTTGGCGTTCTACAAAGAGCGCGTCATCGAGCTGATGATGGCGAAGAGCCCGGTGTTCTCTTTGCTGAGCCCGGCCGATCGACGCGAGCTGCTGGCCACGGCGACGCTCGTCGAGGTGGCCGACGGTACGCTCGTCATCGAGGAGGGCAGCGACAGCGACTCGCTGTTCTTCATCAAGCGCGGCGAGGTCGAGATCTTCCGTCACGGCGACGGCGGCGCCACCGCCGACGGCATCTTCATCAACAAGCTCGGCCAGGGGCAGTTCTTCGGCGAGATCAGCGCGCTGCAGGGCTTGCCGCGCACCATGAGCGTGCGCGCCATGGGCACGACGGAGCTGTTCCGCATCGAGCGCGAGCACCTCACGGGCGTCGTCAGCCGCGAGCCGCGCCTGCGCAAGCTGCTGGAGCTGACCATCGCGTCGCGCACCGCGGAGGCGAGGGCGCGCGTGCAGGACTACCAGCGCATCCTCTACAGCACCTGAGCGGGCGTCGCGCGCGTCACTTCGAGACGATGATGCGCTCGCCCTCGAACTGCACCCAGATGACGCCGCCCTTCTCGACCTCGAGGCAGTCGAGCGGCAGGCGCAAGAAAGGGCCGCTGCCCTTCACCTGCTGCACCTTGTAGCTGCGCACATCACCGGCGCCGGGCGCGCTCCGCGAGCGGCCGATGGGCCCGATGTTGGTCGCGACCCAACGCTCGAGCGCTGCCACGTCGCTGCCCGCCTCCTGCAGCTTGCGCAGCGCGCGCCGAATGGTCGACGGTGACGCCCGGCGCGCCTCCACCATCGCCTCGACGGCGCCGATGCCCTCCATCAGATAGGCGAGCTGCACGTCCTTGAATGACGCAAGCGTCCGACTCTTCGTCTTCATGTGTCCCCCTGGCCCGCGCCCCCGCGCGCGACGTCGACAATGTAGGACTTTACGGTTCGACGCGAAACATGCCTGATGTTTCGCATATGCTCGCGCGCCCCCATGAAACACGAGCATCACCACGAGCTCCGCGAGCGCCGCGCGCGATTGGCGAGGGCGCTGCTCTCTCGGCTCGCGGGCCGCTCGACGTCGTCCGACGGGGGAACGCCGGACGCGGAGCTGCCGTCGTTGGCCGAGGCGCGCGAGCTGCGCGCTTGGGACCTCGAGGCCGCGAGAGAAGTCGCGCTGGTTCATTCGCACTATGAATCGCTGCCGGGGCGCGTGCGCGCCGCCATCTCGCGGGACCGGGCGCCCGTGCTCCTGCGCGACGGGAGCCGGCTCACGCTCGACGACGCCGAGCGGACGCTGGCCAAGAAGGAGGAGCGGCGGGCGTTCCTGCCGCTGCGCCGAGCGCTCGAGGAAGCGGCGGCTGCCGCGGACGAGAGTTTTGCGCGCGCGCACGAGCGTTTCGACGACGTGCTCGGCGAGGTCCTCGTCGGGCCGCACGAGCAGCTCGCGAGCGCCCCGCCGTCGCACGCGGGCAGCTCCGTCCCCTCCGCCGCGGCCCCCGACGGAGCCGACATCGAAGCGGCTGCACAGACCCTGAGCGCCGCCGACGTCGCGCTCTCGTGGCTCGCGCGCTTCTTGCGCGACGTGAAGGACGCCGCCCTCGCCGCCCGCGAGGCGCTCGCCCACGACGGTCACCAGCCGCTCGAGGACCCGGCGTCGTTCGCGCGCGGCCTCGATCTACCCGATCCCGAGGGCTTCTCGGAGGAGGCCGTGCGGCGCCTCGGGCGCGCGCTCTCGAGCGCCGCCGGCCAGCATCAGCGACGAGCGCTGAAGGCCGTACGCGCGCCGCGCGCGCTCGCCGGCGTCGTGCTCAGCGCAGAGCTTGGGCCCGTGCGCGTGGCCGCCTGCCCGTCGTCTCGCGCCGCGCGCTTTTTGTCGCTGTCGGGGGCGCTCGGCGGCGGCGTGGCCCTCACCCTCTCGGATGCGGACGCGCTCGCCCCCCGCGGCGAGGACGAGCTGCTCGTGTTCGGCGCCGCCTTGTCCCTCGGCGCGGGCGCGGCCGTGGTGCGCCGGGGTGTGCTCGAGGAGCCGAGCGCCGAGGCCGAGCGGAGGGGTCGGGTGCTGGCGGCCACGCGGCTTTTGCGCGTCGAAGCGGCCGCGCACGCTGCCCGCGTTCGGCTCTCCGGGGAGGGCCGAGAGGCGCTGCGCGAGACGCTCGCGGGAACGCTGGGCGTCGATCCCCCGGTCGAGCTGCTGGACACGCTCACCGCCCCGCCCTGGCCCGGCCTCGTGCACCTGCGCGGGCCCGCCGCGAGCGTCGGCGCCGACGTCGTCCGCCTCGCCATGGGGGCGGCCCTCGCCAGCGCCCTGCGCGATCGTTACGACGAGGCCTTCCCCCTCGTACCCTCTCCGTATGAGCTCTTTGGCGCTGCCAGAGGAGCCCTGGCGGAGGGTGCGGTCACCGCGCTCGAGCTCAGCGGCGCACCCTTCGACGTGGAACATCCCGGACGCGCCCTCGTGGAGTGGACCGCGGAGCTCCTGTAAGAGCCCTTCCGTGCCGCGTCTTCCCTCCGCCGATCCGGTCCTGCCGCGGCCCGCTCCCGAGCGCGCCGGCCAGCCCGCCGAGGCAGCGCCCGCCGCGAGCACCGCCGCGCCCGCCGCCGATCTCGCGCGCGCGCCGGACGCCGCGCGCCGCGAGATCTCCGACGAGGAGCTGATGGATCGGTATTGCGCGGGTGATCGCGCCGCCTTCGAGCTGCTGTTCGAGCGCTTCTCGCGCCGGCTGGTGCGCTTTCTGTCGGGCATGGTGGGCCCGACGCAGGCCAAGGACCTCACGCAGATCACCTTCTTGAAGGTGCACGAGAACCGCCACCGCTACCGGGTGGGCGCGAGCGTGGCGTCGTGGATCTTCACCATCGCGCGCAACAGCGCGCTCGACTTCCTGCGCAGCGCGCCGCGCCGGCGGGAGGTCTACGGGGGCGAGAGCGAGCCGGCCGCCGAGGGCCGGGAGCGCGACCGCCTGCGCGACGAGCGCGTGCAGGCCGCGATCGCGGCGCTCTCCGACGACCAGCGCCAGGTCATCATGCTGCATTGGTATGGCGGCCTGACCTTCGAGGAGGTCGGCCAGGTGGTCGGCGCCACCGGCGCCGCCGTGCGGGTGCGCGCCCATCGCGCGTACGAGAAGCTGCGCAAGAGCCTCGCTGACCTCAAGGTGGAGGTGGTCCCGTGAGCGCGCGCTTGTCCGACGACGACGAGCTCGCCCGCCTGCTCGAGGCGGAGCTGCGAGACGGCGCCCAAGCAGGCTCCGACGACGACGGGCCGCTGCCGGCGGATCTCGACGAGCTGCGCGCGCGCATCGGCGCCGACCTCGATAAGACGCAGGGCCCCTTTCGGCGCCGCGGCGCCTTCGCGCGCGCCTGGCCGGTCGCCCTCGCGGCCCTCGCGGGCGCGGCCTTCACGCTCGCGCTCTCCCCCGCGTCACTGTCGTGGGCCCTCGCGCTCGCGTCTTGGCTGGCGGGAGCGGCCGGCGCCGTCGCCCTCAGCTCGATACTTGTGTGTCCGTCGAAGCCAGGGCGGGGCGAGCGCCTCGCCCGACTCTCGCTGCTGCTCGGCGGGCTCGCGCTCGGCCTGCAGGCCTACGGCGGCCTCGCCGAGGGAGGCCCTGGCCTCGTCGGCTCACTGCCGGGCGCGCTGCGCTGCGGCGGCGTGTTTCTCGTCGGGGGAGCGGTGCCGCTGTTGGCGCTCGGCTGGATGCTGAGGCGCTCGGGCCTGCCGGTGCGCCGCACGCACGCGGCCGCGCTGGCGGTGGCGGCCTTCGCGCTCAGCGGGCTCGGCGTGTGGAGACACTGCGCGCCGCCGAACGGCTGGCACGTGGCGCTCGCCCACCTGGCGCTGCCGCTGGCGGTGACGGCCGTGGCCACGACGCTGCTGTTCTGGCTGCTCGCGCGCCGCCGCCTCGGCTGAGCGGGCCCCTGATGCCGTCCGCCGGACGCGCCCGCCGCCGGAACAGAGCGGAGGGCGATCGTCGGGCGCGGCCTGCGCTCAGGCCTTGACGGGATCCTTCTTGTCGGCCGGCTTGCCCTCGACGACGGGGACCTCGCCGGCCTTGTCCTTGAGCAGCTCGTTGCCGCGGTTCTTCGCCTGGCTGAGGTTCTCCATGCGGCAGGAGCCCTCGAACACGACGCCGTGGTTGATGACGAGCGCGGGCGTCTCGATGTCGCCGTACAGGCGCGCGGGCGCGTGCAGCTCGACGGCCTTCTTGGCGCGCACGTTGCCGCGCACGGTGCCGTTCAGGATCAGCGAGCCGACCTCGAGCTGCGCCTTCACCTCGGCGCCCTCGCCGACCACGAGCACGTCGTCGGTGACGATCTCGCCCGAGAAGCGGCCGTCGATGCGGACGGCGCCCTGGAAGGTCAGCTTGCCGTCGAAGCTCGACTCGGGGCCGAGGATGGTGTGGGTCTGCCCCACGGAGATGGCCGACGCTCCCGGCGTCGTGGTCTCTTCCTTGCGCATGAGGGCCATGTCTACCTCGGGCGAGGTCGC
>CAYLZW010000256.1:0-8316 GCA_964388085.1 uncultured Myxococcales bacterium
CGTCGGCGTTCAGCACCGCG
Source organism: uncultured Myxococcales bacterium (assembly GCA_964388085.1). GTDB lineage: Bacteria > Myxococcota > UBA727 > UBA727 > CAYLZW01 > CAYLZW01. Next base: position 21 of record CAYLZW010000256.1, read on the forward strand.
CACTCGCGCGCGACCTCGACGACGATGCGCTTCACCTCCGCCAGCTCCTCGAGCGTGTGCACGCCGCGGAGCCCGAGGTGATCCGACGACACGTTGAGCACCGCGCCGACGTCGCAGTGGCGGTAGCCCATGCCCGCTCGCAACAGGCCGCCGCGCGCGGTCTCGAGCACCGCGAGGTCCACGGCGGGATCCTTCAGCACCATCTGCGCCGCGAGCGGACCGGTCATGTCGCCCGCCACCGTGCGCTCGCCGTCGACGTACACGCCGTCGGTAGTCGCGAGCCCGACGGTGCGGCCGCTCATCTTGTGGATGTGCGCGAGCATGCGCGCGGTCGTCGTCTTGCCGTTGGTGCCCGTGAGCGCCGCGAGCGGGATCTTGCTCGGCGTACCCTCGGGAAAGAGCATGTCCATGACCGGCCCGGCCGGATCGCGCGGCGTACCCTCGGTAGGCGCCACGTGCATGCGGAAGCCCGGCGCGGCGTTCACCTCGCAGATGGCGCCGCCCGTGCTCTTGTAGGACTGGGAGATGTCCGGCGTAATGAAGTCGATGCCGGCGACGTCGAGGCCGATGGCCTGCGCCGCCCGGATCGCCATCTCGCGGTTGTCCGGGTGCACGACGTCGGTCAGATCGATGGCGGTGCCGCCCGTCGACAGGTTGCCCGTCGAGCGCAGGAAGAACACCTCGCCCGCCGGCAGCACCGTCTTGGCGCTGAAGCCGCGCAGCGCCAGGAGCCGCAGCGCCTGGTCATCGAGCTCGATGCGCGTCAGCACCTTCTCGTGACCGATGCCGCGGCGTGGATCCTGGTTTACGAGGTCGACCAGCGCGCCGATGGAGTGCTCACCGTCACCGACGACGTGGCCGGGCACGCGCTTGGCCACGGCGATGAGCTTGCCGTTCACCACCAGCATGCGGTGATCGAAGCCGTCGATGTAGGTCTCGACGATGATGGTGCGCGCGTGCTCGCGGGCCTTGTCGAAGGCGGCGCGCACCTCGTCGGAGGACTTCAGGTTGATGGCTACGCCGCGGCCGTGGTTGGCGTCGAGCGGCTTGACGACGACGGGATAGCCGAGGCGCTCGGCGGCGATGGCGGCGTTCTCGGCCGAGCGCACGAGGCGCTGGCGCGGCACGGGGAGACCGAGCCCGAGCAGGATCTTGTTGGTCTCTTCCTTGTCGGACGCGATGGAGACCGCGATGTGGCGCGTCTCCGACGTCACCGTCGCCTGAATGCGCTTTTGGTACTTGCCGTGCCCGAACTGCACGAGCGAGTGATCGTTCACGCGCAGCCAGGGGATGTCGCGCGCTTCGGCCGCGCGCACGAGCGAAGCCGTCGACGGACCGAGCTGGCGCTGCTGCGCGAAGGCGATGAGCTCGTCGAGCTCGGACTGGAAATTGAAGTCCGGCTCGGTGACGTCCGCCGGCCGCAGGTCGTCGGGCAGCAGGTGGTGCAGCAGCCGCAGCGCGAGCGCGCCCGCGGCCTCGCCGACGCGCTCCTCCTCGAACTCGTAGACGACGAAGTACTGGCTCGGCTCCCCGGCGCTGCGCGTCTTGCCGAAGGTGACCTTCGCCGCGGTGAGCTGCTGCAGCTCGATGGCGACGTGCTCGAGCACGTGACCGAGCCAGGTGCCGCGATCCTCGCGCAGCCGGCGCACGAAGCCGCCGGGCTCTCCATAGGAACAGCCGTGCTGCGCCAGCGTCGGCACCGCCGCGAGCAGCCCGTCGACGAAGCCGGGGATGGTCGCGCTCGGCCACTGCTCGAGCTCGCCGAGATCGAGCGTGAGGCGCATGACGGGGAAGTGCGCGTAGAGGCTGGGGCCGCGGAAGACGCGGCGCTCGATGATCTTCATGAGGGCTCTCGCGCGCGGCGGGTGGAGAGGTCGAAGGACGAGCCGTGCGTCAGGATGTGCAGCTTCACGTTGGTCAGGCAGATCGCCTTGCCGACGTCGGCGTACGGCATCGAGGAGTGCTCGAGCGCGGAGGGATCGACGACGGTGATGGCGGCGGAGCCCACCACGTGGACGAGGTTGTGCGGGTCGATGAACGCGGCCGTGTCCTCGTCGAGGCCGAGGCCCACGGCGAAGGGGTTGTAGGCGAGCGCGCTCAAGAGGCGCCCGAGGCGATCGCGCTGGCGGAAGTGCTGGTCGATGATCACGCGGTTGGTCATGCCGAGGCCGGGCGCGAGGCTCGCCTGCCCCGCGTGCGGCGTCGCCCCGCTCTCGCCGTACGCGATCATGTGCTCGGACAGGATGGCGGCGCCCGCCGAGGTGCCGCCGACGGTGACGCCGCGCGCGTTCAGGCGGCGGATGGCCTTCGCCACCGGCGTGCCGCCGAGGATCGCGGAGATGCGAAGCTGGTTCCCGCCGGTGAGGAAGATGCCGGAGGCCTCGTCGAGCTGCCGCAGCCAGGGCTCGTGGTGCGCCTCCTCTCTCGTCGAGAACGGCAGCGCGAACGCGCGCTTGACGCCGAGCGACTCGAAGATGCGCTCATAGCGCTCGCCGGTGTCGGGCAGCATGGACGCCGTCGGCAGGATCGCGATGCGCGCGTCCCCGTCGCCGGACACCTCGACGAAGCGCCGCAGGATGGCGATGTCCGCCTCCTTGTCCTCGGCGCCACCGACGGGGACGATCCAGCCGCGCTGCTGGTCCTCTTGTACGCGCGCAGGGCTCACGTTCGCTCCTCGGCGGCTCGCTCGAAGGTGCCGCGCACCCACAATTCCTGGTCCTTCATCATCCATCTCCCGCTGGCCATCACATCGCGCACCGCGCCGTCGTCATCGAGGACCACGAGGTCCGCGCTCAGGCCGGCCGCGACACGGCCGCGATCGGACAAACGCAACAGGCGCGCGACGTTGCTCGTGAAAAACGGCAGCACCTGCTCGAGGGCGAAGCCGCGACGCAGCAGCTCGCGCAGCGCGGCGCTCACCGTGCTCGGACGTCCGACGTCCATGTGCACGAGCACCCCCTCGTCGTTGAACGTGGGCAGACAGCCGGCGCCGTCGGAGCTGACCGTCAGCCGCTCCGGGGGCAAGCCAGCGTCGAGCCAGCGCGCGATGGCGTCCTCCACCGAGATGCCGGCGTCCTCCGGGTCGAAGGCGGTGACGTCGACGGTACAGCCGCGTACGGCGAGCTCCATGGCCTCGTCGAAGAGCGCGCGCTGTCGGTTCACGTGCGTCGGGTGGAACACGCGCGCGGGGATCTCCGCTTCGTCGAGCGCACGCCGCACGAGCGAGAGCCCGCGCGCGCCGTCGCCGAGGTGGAGGTGCAGCACGCCGGCCTTGCCGGTCATGAGCCCGCCGACGTGACAGTCCGAGGCCACGCGCAGGAGCTCGTCGAGGGTCGGCTGGCTCGAGCGGTGGTCCGAGATGGCCAGCTCGCCGACGCCGAGGATGGGATCGACGAACACGATGTCGTCGCGCACCGAGCCCGTGAGCGTCTGCACGGGCACCTGATAGCTGCCGGTGTAGCACCAGGCGCCGAGCCCCTCGGCGCGCAGCCCGAGCGCCTTGGCGACGAGATCGCGCATGGTCCTCGTGGTGCCGTCGGTGCCAAGCACGCCCACGCACGACGTCACGCCCGCGCGCACGAGCGCGCCGAGCAGGATCGGCGGCACGCGAGACTGAGGGCCGCTCTCCCCGCCGCCGCCCGTCACGTGCACGTGGCAGTCGACGAGGCCGGGCACGACGCGCGCGCCCTCGAGGTCGGCCGTCTCCGCGATCACGTCGTTCGGGAGCCCGCTGAGGCCGGGATCGCGCTCCAGGATCGCGAGCACGCGTCCGCCGCCGAGGACGAGCGTGCGCCTGCCGAGGGGCTCGGGCGCGTACACATCAGCGTTGCGCAAGATCGTCAGCACGCCGCGACTTCTAGAGAGCCGTCACGCGCTTGGGAAGGGGACCCGACAGGCACACGCCGTCGAAGACCCGCATCCCGAACCCGTCTCTGGCCGTTCGCGTCGTCGCGTGAACCCAAGGCCGCCGAGCGCGTGCGCTCACGCCTCGGCGTCGTACCGCTTCAGCTTTCGATACAGCGTCGCCTGGCCGATCTGGAGCTGCGCGGCCGCCTTCGCCTTGTTGCCGTCGTTCGCGGCCAGCACCGCCAGGATGTAGTCACGCTCCACGTCGTCGAGGGAGCGCACGTCGCCGGCGGCGTAGGCGCCCGGCAGCGCCAGCGCGATCTCCTCCGGCAGGTCGTCGACCTCGATGCGGCTGCCGCGCGCGAGCGCCACCGCCCGCTCGATGGCGTTCTCGAGCTCGCGCACGTTGCCCGGCCAGTCGTAGCGCGCGAGCTGGTTCGCCGCCTTCGGGGAGAAGCCGCTCGTCTTGCGCTTCATGCGGGTCGCCCGCTCCGCCAAGAAGGTGCGCGCCAGCGGCAGGATGTCTTCGCGTCGCTCGCGCAGCGGAGGGACCCGCAGCTCGACGACGCGCAGCCGGTAATAGAGATCCTGCCGAAAGCGCGCGGCGTTCACCTCGGCCAGCAGGTCTCGGTTCGTCGCCGTCACGAGGCGCACGTCCACCGCCCGGTTCTTGTTCTCGCCCACGCGGCGCACCTCGCGCTCCTGCAGCGCGCGCAGCAGCTTCACCTGCATGGGCGGGCTCACCTCACCGATCTCGTCGAGGAACAGCGTCCCGCCGTGCGCGGCCTCGAACAGGCCGGGCCGATCGTGCGTCGCCCCGGTGAAGGCGCCCTTCGCGTGGCCGAACAGCTCCGACTCGAGCAGCCCCTCGGACATCGCGCCGCAGTTGATGGCCACGAAGGGCCCGCTGACGCGCGCGGACTCGTCGTGGATGAGGCGCGCCACCCGCTCCTTGCCGCCGCCGCTCTCGCCCGTGACGAGGACGGTCGAGTCCACCTTCGCCACCCGCCGCGCGAGGTCGAGGACGCGCTCCATCGCCACACTGTGCGCGACCACGCCCGCCTCGGACTTCGCGGCGTCGCTGCCGAGCGCCTTGCGCCGCGCCCGCAGCCGCTGCTCGACGCGCTTGAGCTCGCGGGTGACCTGCTCGAGCGCCGCGTTCAGACAGCCCTCCTGGTAGAACGGCAGGTGCGGCGCGATGGCGTCCCCCCAGTCCTCCTGGAAGCGGCCGACGAGGTGGCAGACGGCGTCGCCCTTGCCGCGGCAGCGGTCCTCGACGCAGTAGACCTCCTTCCCCGTCGTGTACGAGAGGTAGCCGCTGGCGAAGCCGGTCAACGTCCAGCACACGGGCTCGTCCGCCTGCCCGAGGTGGAGGAGGTGCTGCTCGGCCTCGTAGGACTCGTGCCAGACGGACTCCGCGAACGGGGCGCCGCCGTCCGTCCCGGGGCTGTCACCGCCGGGGCCGCCGTCCTGGAGAGGATCCACGACGACGAGGCCCTGCAGCGCGTGTAGCCGCCCCCCGGCGCGCCGCCACTCGCTCTCGTCGTCCCACGGAAACTCGCCCTTGAGCGTCTCCGCCGTGCGCCAGCCGTGCGCGAACCCGAAGCGCGTCAGCACCCCGCGAGCGCCGGTGAGGCCGAGCCCCATGACGAGCTCCGCCCGCAGGATGCCGAGCGCCACGGCGTCGAACAGCAGCGCCCGCTGCCCCGCGAAGCGGATGATGCCGCCGTTCGGATCGAAGTGAAGCAGCTCCCGCAGGTCCAGGTCGGTCGTTCGCATGATGACTCTTCCTCTCTCAACTTGAGAGAGAGCACATTCATATTGATAGCGCAACGTTACACGGTGGAACGCTAACAGGCTGTTTTCGTGTGCTTCTCTGCGTGGCCCGGTTCCTGCGTTCCCAGGTGGCACAATCGCACCACCAGGAGAACCTCATGTCCAAGCTCCTCGACAACAAGGTCGCCATCGTCACCGGCGCGGGCTCCGGCATCGGCCGCGAGATCGCCCTCCACTTCGCGGAGGCGGGCGCCAAGGTCGTCGTCTCCGACATCAACGAGGACGGCGGGCACGGCACCGTCGGCCAGATCAGCGACAAGGGCGGCACGGCGACGTTCGTGAAGGCGGACACCTCGAAGCCGGCCGACAACGAAGCGCTCGTGAAGGCGACCCTGAAGGAATTCGGTAGCCTGCACATCGCCGTCAACAACGCGGGCATCGGCGGCCCGCTCGGGCTCGTCGGCGAGTACCCCGTCGACGGCTGGGACAAGGTCATCGCCATCAACCTGTCGGGCGTGTTCTACGGCATGCGCTACCAGATCCCGGCCATCCTCGAGTCGGGCGGCGGCAACATCGTGAACATGGCATCGATCCTCGGCATGGTCGGCGCCGCGAGCTCGGGCGCGTACGTCGCCGCCAAGCACGGCGTCGTCGGGCTGACCAAGGCGGCCGCCCTCGAGTACGGCCAGAAGGGCTTGCGCGTGAACGCCGTCGGCCCCGGCTACGTCCGCACGCCGCTCGTCGTGAAGAGCCTCCCGCCCGACGCGCTGAAGGCGCTCGAAGGCAAGCACGCCATGGGCCGCCTCGGCGAGCCTGAGGAGGTCGCGCGCCTGGTCCGCTGGCTCTCGTCCGACGAGGCGTCGTTCGTCACCGGCAGCTACTACACCGTCGACGGCGGCTACACGGCGCAGTAGCGCGTCAGCGCTTCTCGACGGAGATCTGCGCCCGGTCGAGCTCGGTGAGCGGGATGCAGAAGTTCTCTTTGTAGTTGTCCCTGAGGCTCTGGATCGCCTCGAGCGCCTCGGCCCCCTTGCCGAGGGACTCGAGGCGGTGCAGCCCTGCTCGACGACGATCGCAGTCGGGCCCGTGCAGGACGTCGTTGATCGCCACGCGCTCGGCGATGGCGCCCGTCGTCTCCTCCCGCTCCTGCAGCACCTTCAGCGCGTTGTGCCGGAGGTGCCAGGCCTCCGCCTCGGTGAGCTCGACGAGGCGTCGCTTGACGTCCTCGCTGCGCCAATCGGCCAGCACGTCGAGGGGCAGCTTGGCGAGCGGGTGGTCGAGGGCCGCGAGCGTGTAGTCGAGCGCGCGCTGGTCGGCGCCGCCGCGCTTGGCGGCCTCCCGATAGGCCTCGAGCGCCTGCGGGGTGGCGCCGCTTCGTGCGTAGGCGTGGCCGAGCAAAAGGTACTGACGAGGGGTCCGCTGCGTCACGGGCACCGCGAGGATGTCCTCGATGACGCTGCCGGCCTTGCCGCTGTCGATGCCTCGCAGCACCGGATCGTCACCGCCGAGCAGCAGCAGCGATCCGAATCCCAGCACGACGACGAACGACAGGCCGCCCGCGAGCAGGAACGCGAACGGAGAGCGCAGGAAGCGCTCGAACGCGCCGCCGGGCGGCACCGTGGCCACGACCCACGACGAGAACGAGCGCGCCGGCCGGCCCACCGGAGAGGTCACGGCGCCGGTCTCGAGGCCCTCCCAGGCCCGCGGCGCCGGCACGGCTGGGTTCGTCGGCGGCGTCGGCGCCGGCCGCGGGGGTGGCGGGCGCGGCGGAGGAGCGGCCACCGGCGCGGGCCGAGGCGCAGGAGCGGCCCGAGGGGCAGGTGCGGGGCGCGGCGCGGGTGGTGTCGGCCCCGGCGCCGCGCGCGGAGGCGGCGGGGTCGGCCACGTTTGCGGCGCGCTCGGTGCCGTAGGCGGCCCCCCGAACGTCACGGGGGTGGGCATCGCCACCGGCGCCGGAGCGGCCAGGACCGGCGCGGGCGCGTCGGCGGACGGCCACGCGTAGCCACACGCCAGGCACTCGACGCCGTCGGCGGCCCGACCGCACTGGGGGCAGCGGATGAGGCTCACTGCGTCGGCTCCTTGCCCTCGAACTGCCCGAAGTCGGGCAAAAGCGGCGCGCGGTCGTGTCCGCAGAAGCGAGCCTTGGTCGGGTAGCGCGTGAAGCACACGGGGCACACCATGCCGCCGGCCGCTGGGATGAACATGGTCTGGCGCGCGTCCCGATCGAGCGCCTGCAGCCTCTCGCCATCGAAGGGGCAGTGCGTCGCCTCGCCGACGCCGAATTCGAACGAGCACTTCGGGCACACGAGCCCGCCGCCCTTCTTCGGTGTCACCACGGGAGCGGCCTGCAGCTCTGTCGCCTGCACACGATTTCGTCGACGACGGAGCGCCAGGAGCACGCCCGCCAAGGTCGCCAGCAGCGCCGCGCCGCCAGCGCCGGCGACCGGCAGGAGCGGGAACGGCTCGCCCTCGAGCGGCGGCAGCTCCGGAGGCGCGCTCTCGAGCGGGCGCAGCGTGATCTCGCCGCGCGTCACCTCGCCGAGCACCTCGCGGGCACGCCTCGAGCGCGTGGTCTTGGCGAGCGCCGCCAGCGTCTTCGTCGCGCGCTTCTCGGCGGCGGGCACCACGCGCGCCGACACCGCGGCCTCTAGCGCGCCGAGCTTCGCCACGACGC
>CAYLZW010000257.1:0-8254 GCA_964388085.1 uncultured Myxococcales bacterium
CGTCGAAGCCGACCTCGGCGCCGAAGTGCGCGTCGCGGATGTCCTTCGGCGTCATGGAGGGCGCCGACACCTTGCTGCGCGGCAGGTTGATGCCCTTCTTGTCCTTGAGCGGCCCGCCGTCGATGACCTCACAGACGACGTCGCTGTCGCTCACCGAGAGCACCTCGAGCGTCAGGTTGCCGTCGTCGAGCAGGATGGGATCGCCCTTCTGCACGTCGCGCGGCAGCAGCTTGTAGCTCGTCGGGAAGCGCTCGGCGGTGCCCAGGATCTCGTCGGTGGTGATGACGGTGCGCTTGCCCTCCTCGAGCATGACCTCGCCGTTCTCCATCTTGCCGCAGCGGATCTTCGGCCCCTGGAGGTCCTGCATGATGGCGACGGGCTTTTGCAGCTTGCCGGCGGCCGCGCGCACGCGGTTCACGATGACGCGGTGGAAGTCGTAGTCGCCGTGGCTGAAGTTCTGCCGCACGACGTCGAGGCCGGCGCCGATGAGGCCCTCGATCTGCTCGGGAGAGTCACTGGCGGGGCCGAGGGTGCAGACGATCTTCGCGCGACGCATACGAGCTCCTGCTCAAGCGATCCGGACAAAAGAGAAACGCGGGGTCCCGATGGTGATCGGGACCCCGCGCTCATAAAGCAACCAGAACCTGTCGTCAGCCCATGCGCTCGGCGCCGCCGGCGATCCCGAACAGGCGCTTGTACAGCACCGCCGTCGAGATCATGAACAGCGGCATGGCGACGAGCAGGCCGAGGCCGAACGGGATGGAGGCGACGAAGGCGATGAGGCCCATGACGATCATGAAGACGAGCATCAGGCCGATGTGTCCGTTGACGACCTTCATGGAGCCCATGAGGGCCGGCCAGAACTCCTCGTCGCGATCGACCACGAGGTACATGGCGAAGCTGAACGCCACGGCGAGGTAGAGGCCGGGCAGGATGAGCAGGATCACGCCGACGCCGACGAGCACGCCCATGACGAGCTGCGTCAGCATCAGCGGCACGAAGCGCTTGAAGCCGTCGAAGAAGTTGTTGAACTCGGCCGGGCGGCCCGCCACGAGGCGGAGCGCCACCGCGATCATGCCGCCGGCGAGCGGGCCGCCGACGATGAGCGAGCCGAAGGGCACGAACGCGGCCGCCATCGAGATGGCACCGACGACGATCATGCCGACGATCAGCAAGCCGAGGTTTGGCTTGGTGATGGCCCAGCCCTCGCCGAGCAGGTCTCCCACGCCGATGTTCAGCGGCGTCTGCGCGATCTCGTCATAGGAGGCGCCGTGCGTGAGGGAAGAGAGCGCCGACGACGGAGCGGCGGCCGCGGTCGCGACGCCTCCGGCGGCCTGCGCCTGGGCGGTCATCTGGTAGCCGCAGCCTCCGCAGAACTTCGCGGAGTTGGGCAGCTCGGAGCCACAGCTCGGGCAATTCATCGCGTTCACTCCTCTGGACGTCGACGGGAAGACCGTGGACGGGCCTGCGTAACACGCACTCGGGGAGGCGACAACGCGACCCCTGCACACCTGTGATCTCGGCACGAGATCGCTTCCTTGCATAGGGAGTCTCCCCCGCCCGCGATCGGCGCGCGACCGGCCGCGTTGTGGGCGCACCGCACCCCTGGTACACGCTCCGCGTCCCCTCTCGTGGAGCCGGTCATGCTGCGTCTCGCCCAAGCCCGCCTCGCCCTCGTCGTCGTCACCTTGCCGTTCGTCGCCTGTGAGTGCGAGGGCCTCGAGGGAGCGGCCGCCATCGGCGCCATCACGCCGCCGCTGCTCGATCTCGGCCCCGTCCCGCTCGGCACCGACTGCCAGGCGATCCTGCAGGTCGAAAACAAGGGGACCGCCGACCTGTCCATCGACAGCACCGAGCTCACGAACGTGGGCGGCGAGTGGGCGGTCCAGCGCGCGCCGCAGAACGTGAACCTCGGCAGCAGCGACGACCTCATCATCCTCTACACCGCGAGCGGCGCCGAGAACGTACGGCAGAGCGCGACGGTGCAGGTGCAGACGAACGGCCGCGACAACGACGGCTTGCTCACCGCCACCATGACCGCGCTGCCCACGTCCGAGACGGCCGCCGTGGCGGTCGTGAAGTGCGGCGAGGGAGACGCGCGCGCGGACTGCAGCGAGCTCGCCTTCGGCGCCACCCAGATCGGCACCATCGCGGAGCCCGCGCCCGGCCGAAACCTCGCGGTCGACGTCGTCAACGAGGGGAACGCGCCGCTCACGGTCTCCGCGGCGGTCATCGAGGGCGGCGACGGCGACTTCCAGATCGAGACCGTGCTGCTCGGCAACGTCGAGACCCCGCTGCCCGTCACCTTGGCGCCCGGTCGCGCCGGCGCCTGTGAGCCGCTCAGCGAGTCGAGCTGCGTCGACGCCGCGAGCTGTAACGTGCTGACCATCCGCGTGACCTACCGGCCGACCGCGCTCGGCGGGGACGCGGCCGATCTCGTCGTGTTCACCGACGCGGCCGAGGGCGACGAGCTGCGCGTCGGCATGACCGGCCAGGGCTCGGACATCGGCATCGTCGTGCTGCCCGACTTCGTCAGCTTCTCCGACGTGAGCGAGGGCGGCAGCGGCGAGGTCGACCTGCGCGTGCTCAACGTGGGCAGCCGCCAGGAGCCGGTGAACGAGAGCTGCATCGATCTCGAGGGCGACGGCACCTGCGACGGGCTGTGCACCGGCGGCGACGACGAGAAGGTCCTCGGTGGCACGCTCGGCTGCGACGTCAGCAAGGTCGACGGCGGCAACGAGGGCAAGGGCTTCGTGCTCGCGGCCACCGACGCGCAGGAGGGCGGCGACGACGAGCGCATCATCACGATTGCCTGGTCCCCGGTGGCGGGCAACGCCGAGATCCCGGCCGGCAGCGTGCTTCGCCTCGAGACCAACCTGTCGGGGAACGGGGGCATCATCGAGGTGCCGGTCACCGGCGGCAACGCGGGCCTCTTGCGCGTCGATGCCGACCCGGGCGCCATCTGCGGCGAGGGCCTCTGCCTCCTGGCCGAGAGCGCGACGCCCGAGGACACGACGACGTGGACCGGCTCGCTCGACTTCACGTTGCGCAACGACGGCGACGGCACGCTCGACGTCACGGCCCTCGCGTTCGACGACACCCAGCCCACCATCGCGGACGACTTCACGCTCGAGGACGCGAGCGGCAGCGCGCTGAACCCCACGAGCCCGGGCATCACGCTGGCGCCGGGCGAGAGCGTGGACTTGAGCGTCACCTACGCGAACAACGACGCCTCGGAGACGGACGTCATCAACCTCCTGGCGACGCACACCGGCCTCGGCGAGCTGCTGACGATCCAGATCAGCGTCGTGCCGCCGGCGGAGTGACCGCCCCTCAGTGTTTGCCGCGTAGGAGCAGCCACAGGCCGACCAGCACCACGGAGCCGCCGACGAGGGTCAGCGGCGCCGGGATCTCGTCGAGGAACATCCACGCGAGCGCCGTGGCGACGACGGGCTCGACCAGGATCGTGCCCGAGAGCACGGCCGCCTTCAGGTAGCGCAGCGCCCAGTTGAAGATGGTGTGCCCGAGGATCTGCGGCCCGACGGCGATGGCGAGCAGCCACCCCCAGGTCGGCGCCGAGTAGCCGCCGAGGGGCGCCCCCACGAGGACGCAGACGGGCAACAGCGCCAGCGCGGCGACCGTGTAGACGACGACGGAGTACGGCAGGATGGCGACGCCGCCCGTGCGCACATTGCGCCCGACGAGCACGTAGGCGGACACGGAGACGGAGCCGAGCAGCGCGAGCACGTTGCCGAACAGGGCGCTCTCGTAGGCGCTGTCCGCCGACGCGATCAGGCCACAGCCGACGAAGGACACCGCGATGCCGGCGCCGACGAGGAGGCTGACGCGCTCCTGCAGGAAGATGCGCCCGAGGATGGCGACGAAGATCGGCTGTGTGCACACGAGCACAACGCTGGCCGCCACCGAGGTGTGCTCGAGCGAGGTGATCCAGAACCCAAAGTGGAGCGCGAGGAAGACGCCCGCGAGCGCGCCGAGCCACAACGCCCGCCCTCTCGGCAGCGCCTCTCGACGATAGATGACGACAGGCAGGAGCAGCGCGACGGCGAGCACGTTGCGCCAGAGGGCGACCGAGAGCGGCGGCGCCTCCGCGAGGCGAATGAAGATGGCGGACGACGACGCCGCGAGCAGCGCGACCGTGAGGCCCAGCCACACCCGCGCGTCGGCCTTGGGCTCTACGTCTTCGTTGGAGCGGAGGTCGTCCTCGAGCACGGCGGCATCATGCGCCGTCTCCGGCGTCTGGGCGAGCCCGAAGGCGCGCGCTCGTTACACACGCCCTACAGTGATCGCCGCGCGTCAGGATCGGGCCGCTACAGCTCACCCGCGCGCAGGCGCTTGAAGTCGGGGTTGTCGTGCAACGACTTCAGGTCGGGATCCGCGTCGAGCGTGTTGGTGTCGACGTAGCCGTTCAACACGGCGATGCGCAGGTAGCGGAGCGCTTGCTCGGCCTCGCCCTTCAACGCGTACACACAGGCCACGTTGTAGTAGGCGTCGCGGTTGCCCGGGTTCGCCTCGAGGCCACGCTTGTAGTAGTCGAGCGCCTCGTCGTAGCGGTCGCGCATGTAGTAGGTGACGCCGACGCCGACGTAGGCCTGGCTGTAGCTCGGATCCACCTCGATCGACTGGAGGAAGCGCTCCCGGGCCTCCTCGATGGCGCCGGACTCGAACAGCGCCTGCCCCTCGGCGGCGAGCTTCTCCGCCCCCGCTCGTCCTCGCTCCGTCGGCCCCTTCTTGGCGTCGCTGCCGGACGCCGCGCCCTGCTTCACGCCCTGCTGCTTCTTCGCGTGCTTCTTCGCCTGGCGCTGCTGCTTTCGCTGCGCCGCCGCGGCTCGCTCCGCCGGGGTCTTCGCGCCCGAGCGCTTCAGCGTGATGCCGTCGCCGCCGATCGGCGTCTTGCACTGCCCTGCCTCGAGATGCACGGCGCCGCTCATCAGCTTGCCGTTCTGCGTCAGGAGCAGCATGACGACGCCGTCGACGTCGCCGGAGCAGCCCGCGCCGAGCTTGCAGGTGTGCAGCGTGCCGGTGACCGAGTCGTCGAGCCGCGTGCCCTCGAGCACCTTCTTGCCCGCCTTGTAGCTGCAAGGGTTCTTGCCGCCGGCCACGGTGCCGGTCACGACGCCCGACTTCTCGACGATGCGGACCTTGCCGATGGGCGTGTCATAGGTGCCCGACAGGCCGGCGCCGGACGCGGCGCCCGCGAACACCCAGCAGGCGGCCGCGAACAGGGCCGAGCTCGTCGGGGCCGAGCGGCGAAGAGAGCAGCGAAGCATGGGACCTCCGGGACATCACCCGCTTGGACGCCACCATACAGCGCTTTGTTCTGTCCTGGCGCCGGCGCGAGCGCGTGCCCGCGAGCGCGCGTCGCCGCGTTCTGTGTCGTCGTCGCTGCGCGGCGCGGCGTGAGGTCGATGTCAAGCTACGACACTCGTGCGACGTCACCGGTGACGCGTTGACACTCATCGTCCCAGCCCTTTAGCGTGCTCATGTTCGGCGGGGAGGTCTCGGTGAAGCGCAAGGTCGAAGTCTCACTCCTCGGTCGGAACTTCACCATCAAGTCTGACAAGGACGAGGCCTACCTCCACCAGGTCGCGACCTTCGTGAACCGGAAGTTCGACGAGATCCGCCACCAGACCCGCACCGCGACCTCGCACGATCTCGCGCTCCTCGTGGCGCTGAACCTCGCCGACGAGCTCTTTCAGAGCGAAGATCGCGCGCGCTCGACGAGGGCCGAGATCCGCAAGCGCAGCGAGCGTCTGCTCCGCAACCTCGACGCCGCCCTCGAAGGCGCTGCCCCGCTCGACGAGGGCGCCGACGATCACAAGGCCGAGACCCGCGTCGTGCCCGAGGCCGTGGCGCGCTGATCCTGCACCTCGCGCCGTCGCGGGGGCCCCTGTCTCCGTGCGCCGCGCTCGCTTGGCTTGTAGGCGAAGGCGTTGCTAGCCTGGAGCGGTAGTCGACGCGGCCTCTCCTCGTCGACAGACCCCTCCCCGGGTGCGGTGTTCCGCTATGAGCTCCGAACCTAATGCTCGATTCGGGAGCCGCTCCGTGCGGGTTTGTGCAAGCCGACTCGTTTCGGAAGCCTTCCCCCGCACTCTTGGCGCCCACCTGGTTGCAACCAGGTTCGAGCTTACGCGGCACCGCACCTCGGGGACCTTTTTCTGGAGCCTCTCCCTCCCCAGCTACAGCCACGGCCACAGCCGGCTGGCGCGCGCATGACGGACAGCCCGCTCGTCGTCGCCAAGAAGGGCCTACGCCGCGAGGTGCGGGCGCGCATGGACGCCGAGCGAGCGGACGAACGCGCCCAGGCCGCGCGCGACGTGCTCGCGCTGCTCACCCCGCTCATCGACGACGTGCCGCCTTCTGCCGACGTGGCGCTGTTCGCGAGCCTGCCGACCGAGCTGCCGACGACGGAGCTGCTCAGCGCGGTCGCCGGCAGGGAGCTCATGCGCGTGCTGCCACGTGTGGCGGGCCCCGATCTCGTGTTTCAGCGCATGCCGGCCACGGCCACCCTCGACGACCTCGCCACGAGCCGCTTCGGCGTGCCCGAGCCCCTGCCGTCCTGGCCCGTGGTGCCGCTCTCCGCCTGTGCCCTCGTCATCATGCCCGGGCTCGCCTTCGATCGACGCGGCGCTCGGCTCGGCTATGGCCGCGGCTTCTACGATCGGGCCATCGCGCGCATGCGCCGGGAGCGCCGCGTCCCCGCGGTGGCGGTGGGCATGGACTGTCAGCTCGTCGACGAGGTCCCGAGCGGGCCCGAGGACGAGCGGGTGGACGCCCTCGCCGCGCCCTCGCTCGGCCTCTTGTGGTTCTCCTGACGATTTAGGCGCGCCACCGGGCTTCGCGTTTGGTATCTGCGGCGCCCATGACGACGTTCGCACCCGTCGACGAGCAGCTCGCGCTCATCCTGCGCGGCACGGTGGACCTCGAGGTCCGCGCCGAGCTGAAGGACAAGCTCGAGCGCAGCCTCAAGGAGAGCCGGCCGCTGACCGTGAAGGCGGGCTTCGACCCGACCGCGCCGGACCTGCACATCGGCCACACCGTGCTGCTCAACAAGATGCGGCAGTTCCAGGACCTCGGGCACCGCGTGGTGTTCCTCATCGGCGACTTCACCGGACGCATCGGCGACCCGACCGGCAAGAACGTCACGCGCCCGCCCCTGTCCGAGGACGAGATCGTCGCCAACGCGGCCACCTACAAGCGGCAGGTCGAGAAGGTGCTCGATCCCCTGCGCACGGAGGTGCGCTTCAACTCGGAGTGGCTCGGCCGCTTCACCTTCGACGACGTCATCCGCCTGTGCGCCCGCTACTCGGTGGCGCGCATGCTCGAGCGCGACGACTTCGAGAAGCGCCTGCGCGAGGAGCGCCCGATCTCGATGCACGAGCTCCTCTACCCGCTGTCCCAGGGGTACGACTCCGTCGCGCTCAAGGCGGACATCGAGCTCGGCGGCACCGATCAGCGCTTCAACCTCCTCGTCGGCCGCGACCTCATGCGCCAGTACGGCCTCGAGCCGCAGTGCATCCTGACCGTCCCCATCCTCGAAGGGACCGACGCGCGCGAGACGCCGGACGGCGGCGTGGTCGGGCCGAAGATGTCGAAGTCGCTCGGCAACTACATCGGCGTCGAGGACGACCCCGAGCAGCAGTTCGGCAAGCTCATGAGCATCTGTGACGCGCTCATGTGGCGCTACTACGAGCTGCTCTCCTTCCGCCCCATGAGCGAGATCGAGGAGCTGAAGGCGGGCCACCCCATGGAGGCCAAGAAGTCCCTCGCGCGTGAGCTGGTCAGCCGCTTCCACGACGAGCGCTCGGCCGCCGAGGCGCAGGCGCACTTCGAGCGACACTACGGCGAAGGCAAGCGCGACTCGATCCCCGACGACGCGCCTACTTTGACGTTGTCCGGCGCGGGCGGCGGCGTCCCCGTGGTGAAGGCGCTCGTCGAGGCGGGCCTCGTCGGCTCGAACGCCGACGGCAAGCGGCTGGTGGCGCAAGGGGCCGTGCGCGTCGACGGCAGCCGCGTGCGCGATCCGCAGCAGGCCCTCGAGGGCGGCGCTCACGCCGTGCGCGTGGGCAAGACCCGCTGGGCCCGCATCATCGTCGAGTGAGTTACTCCGACACCTCGGCAGGTGACGAAGTGTTGATCGTGGCGCTGTCCTCGAGCCAGCCGCGCCAGCCGTCGCCGCCGGCGTCGACGTAGAGCGGCGCCGTGTAGCAGAAGGTGCCGCCGCCGCCGGTGGGCT
>CAYLZW010000258.1:0-8238 GCA_964388085.1 uncultured Myxococcales bacterium
TGGTGCGCCGCCTGACCGCGCAATTCGGCGACCTCGTCGAGGGCGAGGTGTGGCCGGGCAAGTCCGCCGACACCGACGCGGAGCTCGCGGCCCAGGTCGAGAAGAGCAGCTGGGGCCACCACGCCAACGGCACCGCGAAGATGGGCGCCGCCGACGACCCGATGGCCGTCCTGGACAGCAACTTCAAGGTGCGCGGCACCAAGGGCCTGCGCGTGGTGGACGCCTCCGTGTTCCCCGACAACGTGGGCAGCTTCATCGTCAGCGGCGTGATGCAGATCTCCGAGAAGGCAGCCGACGACATCATCGAGGACGCGGTGAAAGAAGACGCCGCCCGCAAGGCGGAGACGTTCAACCCGCTGTCCATTCGGCTCCCGCGTTGAGCGCGTTGAACCCTGAGTTACTCCCCCTTTGGCCTACATTTCCTCCTCGGCCGATGGGCGGAAAACCACGATCTCGACGCATCACCCGAGGGCCGGGGGGAGATAATCTCCCCGTTCACGCGACGGAGCGCGTGCGTCTTTCAGGGAGCGATCATGAGCGTTGGCGGAGCGGGCGGAGCGGGATCGTCGGGGGGAGCGAGCAGCGCGGGCAGCGCCGGTAGGTCCGGAGGCAGCTCCGGCGGCGTCGGAGGCGCGTCCAACGGACCCGGCAGCTCGAGCGGCTCCAAGGGCGCCACGGGCGCGAACAGCGCCGACAGCGCGAGCAGTACGAACGGTACGAACAGCACGAGCGCGGCCAACGACGCCTCGAAGGCCGAGTCGGCCGCCGCCGCACAGGCCGCTGCCGAGACGTCGTCGTTCGAGGGCACGACGGCCAGCGCCACCGCCAACGCCGACGCGGCGAAGGCCGAGGCCGCCAAGGCGGAGGACGCCTCCAAGGCGCAAGCCGTCAGCGACGCGCGCGCCGCGAGCACGGCAGAAGACGCGCAAGCGGACGCCAACGCCGCCGAGGCCGAGGCCGCCGAGGACGCCGCCGCCGCCGAAGCGCAGACCGAGGCGGTCGCCGCCGATCAGAAGGCCGCCGACGTCGCCGCCGAGGAGGCGAGCGCGATCGAGACCGCCGCCGAAGTCACGGACATGCAGAGCACGGTGACGAACGCGGCGTCGAAGGTCGCCGAGGCGCTCGGAGACCCGGCGGCTGCCGAGGCGCTCGGCAAGGTCAGCAGCGCGGTCGGCGCCTACTCGAACACCCTCGACGCCGTGTCCGCGATCCAGAACGGCAACACGCAACAGGCCGTCGAGAGCGGCGTCAAGGCCGCCGCCAACGCCGTGGAGGCGGCCGCGGAGGTCCCCGGGCTCGGCCTCGCCGGCAAGGCGTTTGGACGGGCGGTGCCGGGCGCCAACATCGCCATCGCCGCCATCGACGGAAAGAACGCCGCCGTCTCCATCGCCAACGCGTACAACGATCCGAACGTGGGCACGGTCAGCCGAGCGGTGTTCGACAGCGCCAAGGCCGCCGCGTCCGGTGTGGCCGCGAGCAACGTGCCGGGCTGGTCGCAGGCGGGCGCCGTCGTCGGCGCCGGGCTCGATCTCGGGGAAGCCGCCGCAGGCCTCGTCAGCAGCTGGTTCTGACGAGGCGCGCTCACGGGAGCCTCTGACAGGGAACGGGATGACGACGAAGAAGGGCAATGGGGGCGGTAAGCGCCCCTCCCGCGCCGCGCTGCAAAATGCGCGGCTGTCGGGCTTTCAGATCGACTCGCTCAAGCGCACGCTGCACGACGACAACCCGCACAGCGTCGATCTGGCGAGCGCCGCCGCGCGCTTGCCCGTCGTCGGCCTGCCTTCGCTGGAGGGCCTCCACGTCGAGGTGCCGCCGCCGCGTCCGCCGAGCGCGGCGGAGCTCGAGGCCGCTCGGGGCATACAGCGCGCGCGCAGCACCAAGCGAGAGCCCAAGGGCCGCGGCGCCCCGGTCGCGCCCGGTGACGACCTCGTCGTGACGATGGTCGGCTTCGAGAAGGGCGCGCCGAAGCCCTTCGCGGCCGTGCGCGGCCTGCTGCTGAGCGACGCGCACGATCCCTTGCCGGGCCTGCGGGGAGCGTTGCTCGGCTGCCCCGTCGGCGA
This sequence comes from uncultured Myxococcales bacterium, assembly GCA_964388085.1. Lineage (GTDB taxonomy): Bacteria > Myxococcota > UBA727 > UBA727 > CAYLZW01 > CAYLZW01. The sequence goes on from CAYLZW010000258.1 coordinate 2,061, forward strand.
GAGCCGCTCGGTGAAGCTCGACCTGCCGTACGCGGTGCGCGTCGACGAGGCCTACAGCGTCGCGCACGTCAGGCTCGTCGAGGACGAAGACGCGCTGCGCGCCGCGGCCGAGCAGCGCGCCGGGCAGACGGCGCGAGCCGAGCGCTTCCGCCTGCTCGAGAACCGCGTGCTCGACGCCGTGCGCGAGCGAGCCCAGGTGACCATCCCGCCCGATCTCGTGGACGCGTCGGTGCAGGGCTATTGGAACGAGAGCGAAGGGCAGGCGCTCGTGGCGCTCGGCATCCCCGAGGAGGAGCAGCGCGCCTCGCTGGCCGCCTGGCAAGAGAACCCCGAGGTGCGCGCCGACGCCGAGCGTCGCCTCGAGGTCACCGCGATCGTGGCGTCCTTCGTGGCCGCGCGAGGCTTGACCGCGAGCATCGACGACGTCGTGGCGCGCGCGAGCGACGTGCTGCGCGACGTCCGCGGCACCCCGAAGGAGCTCTTGCAAGCGATCGAGTCCGATCCGGCTCGCGCCCGCCGGGCCCAGGAGCACGCGCTGCACCTGAAGGCCGTGGAGGCGCTCACCCGCGAGGTCGTGGGCGACGCCGTCGTCGAGGACATGCTCGCCGGCGAGGGTTGACGGCTCGCGCTGCTGTGCTTGGCAGCGAAAGCGGTGTCGTGGGAGTAGGCTCCGTACCTACCCGAAGGAGACGCCGTGGCCCGCTCGCTCCTACAGAAGATCCAAGAACGCGTCATCGCGCTCATCATCTTCGGCCTCGTCTTCGGCTTCGTGCCCTTCATGCTCTACAAGTCCGCCTGCGGGACGACGAACCAGGCGAAGGTGAACGAGGAGTACGGGCAGGTGAAGCGCTTCGGCGCGCCGCAGGAGCCGGTGACACCCAAGCCGCCTGTGCCTCCGACGACCGAAGAGATCGACGAGGAGAAGAACGCGGCGGCTCCCTGACGCAGCTATACGGCGCGCACAGGGCCGGCATATTTGGCGACGCGCTTGTCCGCGGTCAGGAGGACGGCGCCTTCGGTCTCCGCCTGAGCGATCAGCATTCGATCGAACGGGTCTTTGTGCAGCGCAGGCAGCCGGCTCACGGCGAGGGCGTGCTCGCTCGTGACGGCGATCTCGCGATATCCCGCGTCGAGCAGTCCGCGGCGCAGGCGGCGCGGATCGACGCGGAAGTCATCACGACCGAGGCCGGTCTTGATGACGATCTCCCAGAGCGAAGCGGCGCTGAAAGCGAGCGTGTTGCGAGGGTCGTCGAGGAGCTTGCGCGCCTTGCGGGAGAGCTTCTCGGGCTGACCGGCCGCCCAGAGCAGCAGGTGCGTGTCGAGCAGCAGTAAGCTCAAGTGTCGCCCTCGAACAGGCGCTCGATCGGCGCCTCGCCAAGGCGATCGAAGTCGTCGGGCACGTCGATCTCGCCAGCCAGAAAGCCCAGCCGTCGCCCGGCCTCGGTGTCCTTGCCGGACAGCGCTTGGACCTTGACCAGCGGCTTTCCCGCTTTGGCGATGATGAACGGCTCTCCTTCGACGGCTTCCTCGATCAGCCTCGACAGGTGGGTCTTCGCTTCATGGATGTTCACCGTTCGCAAGGGGACCTCCCAGCAGACTAAGTTTACTTAGTCTAGTCTGCCGGTGGTCGACGGGCAACGGTGTCAATCCATGCTCAGCACCGGACGCACGTCGGTCGTCGTGTAGGCCCAGAGTGGCGACGCCGCCGTCGACGGACGAGCCCGACGAGGAGCACGGCCCACAGGGGCATGCCGCCAGCGGTCGAGGTGCAGCCCCAGGGCAGCTCAGCGTCGACGCTGCCGTCTTCGGGCTGCGCGGTGGTGCAGTAGGTCGCCGGCGGGCTGCGTTGTCCGTGCTCGTCCACGGCGACGAGCTCGTAACAGTTGGGCGGCTGGGGGACGTCGCCACTCGCAAGGACGTGATGGGTGAAGTCGACGGGCGGGCCGCACTCGCCCGGCCAAAGGGACGCCTCTGCCTCGAGCCCGTCCGAGGTGCCGCGGCGGACGAGCCACAGGTGAGGCGTCTGGTCGACGTTCAAGGTGACGTACGTGTCTTGGCCCGTGTCGTAGCAGTCCGCGCTGAAGAAGATGGCGCGGCACTCCTCGCTCCACTCGGGCCGCACCTCCGACTCGGAGTGCGACGTGATGACAGGGCGCCCCGGCGGTTCAGGGAGAGGCGCAGCTGCCGACGTCGCGAAGGGGATCGTCTGCGTGACGGGCTCTGGCCACTCGTGTGGCGACGACAATGTGACGAGCAGCTCGTACGTCTCGCCTGGCTCGAGCGCGGGAGGATGGAGCTCTTTCGAGTCGGTCCCCGCGACCGGCCCGACGCCGACCACCTCGGCGGTGACGCTCGCGTACAGCGGCAGCACCCAGAAAGAAGCCGTGGGAGGCACGACCTCGTCGGCGCTGGGGTAGCTCCAGAGAAACGCTGGCTCCGTCACGATGCAGGTGGCGTGTGCGGCCGAGGCGCCGCTCAAGGTGACGAGCGCGACTAGCGCGGCGCTGGCCGCTGTCGTGGAGCGCATGCAGACCTCCGTGGATGGCATCGTGCCATACCTGCGCTGGGAGGTCCCCGGCCGCGAAGAATACCGCCTGGCGCAAATCTCACGCCGTCCCGCGCTCCGGGGCCTGTGCGAGACTGTGCTCCACAGCCATGGCGCCGAAGAAGGTTACCCTGCAGCTCGCTGGCCGCGACGTCGACGTCTCGAGCCCCGACAAGGTGTACTTCCCAGCCGCCGGCATCACCAAGCTCGAGCTCGTGCGGTACTACGTGTCGGTCGCCGAGGGCGTGTTGCGCGCGGTCGGTCGTCGTCCCCTCATCATGAAGCGCTACGTGCACGGCGCCGACGAGGAGCCGTTTTTTCAAAAGCGCGCGCCCGCGAAGCGGCCGGAATGGATCGAGACGGCGACCTTTCGCTATCCGTCCGGCGGCGTCGCTGACGAGATCGTCATCAACGACGTCGCGGCGCTCGCCTGGGTGGTGAACCTCGGCAACATCGAGCTGCACGTGCATCCCATTCGGCAGGATGACCTCGAGCACCCGGACGAGCTGCGCATCGATCTCGATCCGCAGGGAGGCTTCGGCTGGGACAGCGTCGTCGAGGTCGCCAAGGTGACCCAAGGCGTGCTCGACGACTACGGGCTCGTCGGCTGGCCGAAGACGAGCGGCTCGCGCGGCGCGCACATCTGGGTGCGCATCGAGCGCAAATGGAGGTTTGACGACGTCAAGCGCGCGGCGCTGGCGCTCGCCCGCGAGGTCGAGCGACGGGCGCCGGAGCTGGCGACGAGCAAGTGGCGCAAGGAGGAGCGCCACGGCGTGCTCGTCGATTACAACCAGAACGCCAAGGATCGCACGACGGGAGCCGCCTGGTCCGTGCGCGCGACGCCCGACGCGCGCGTGTCGATGCCGCTCACGTGGGGCGAGCTCTATACCTGCGACCCCGGCGACTTCACGCTGCGTACCGTGCCCGCGCTCTTCGAGCAGCGCGGGGATCCGCACGCGGCCATCGACGACCAAGCGTTCTCCCTCGACGGGCTGCTCGAGCTGGCCGATGGCCAGGCGCCGCGAGCGGTGTCGAAGGCAGCGACTCGCGCGAAGGAGAACCCGGTCATCACCATCGCTCGCGCGAAGACGAAGCCGGAGGCGCTGGCGGGGCTGACGCGCTGGCAGGCGCAGCACGCGGACGTCGCCGCGCTGCTGACCGACGAGGACATCCTGATAGACGCCATGCGCGGCAAGTCGTCCGCCTGGTACCGCGTGCGTGTGAATCTGAAGCACGTCCCCGAGGAGCAGCGTCCCGCCGAGGGGACGCCCGCGCCGGACTACGATCCGAAGCTCGAGGGGCCGCCCTAAAAGCGCATGCCCCGCTTCGCGCGGAACTTGAACCAGTCGTAGCCGAGGTACGCGCCGGCCGCGATGAGCGGGACGCCGAGGAACGGCGTGAGGGCCGCCGTGGCGATCGCGCCCGCGCCGGTGACGCCGAGGAACAGGTACCGCTTGTTCTTCTCGACCTTCTGGTCACGCTTCATCAGGCTGCCCATCGAGACGCCTCCGGGGGTGCTACTCCCTCAATATAGGCCCGTTGGCCCCCGTGACCACCCCTGACGGCGCCAGGGCGGCCTCTCGCGAACCGGCAGTCCCACAAGGCTCGGATCCGACCGGTTTTGACAGTCCGTTTTGCGGCCTCTAGCAAGGGGTCTCGTTACCGGGTCGACCGCCCCCTCGGGCGATCGGCCTAGGCAACGTGACGCCTCTCTGGAGCCTCCTCATGCCGTCCCACGTCTTGCGCCGGGTCTTCTCCCTCCTCCTCGTCCTCAGCGCGGGTGTCCTCGTGCAGGGCTCTACCTGCGGTGGCCGCACCATCGAGGGCGAGGACGCCGGGCCGAACAACAACAACAACGGCCCCATGACGTGCGAGTCGGCCGAGGAGTGCCCGGACCCGGCGAACTACGACTGCGTCGGCGGGAGCTGCCTGCAGCGCTGCGCGGCGGACGGCGTGTGCGCGCTCGACGCCTTCTGCTCGAGCCGCGGCTACTGCGAGAGCGGCTGCCGTGACTCGTCGACGTGCGACGAGGGCGAGGTGTGCTCGGCCGGCTCGTGCGTGTCGTCGGCGGGCGTCGGCTCCTGCGGCAGCAAGTGCGACTGCGACCCGGGCAAGGTCTGCTCCGGCGGGCTCTGCCTCGACCCGCCCGCGCAGTGCAACGGACCGCAGGACTGCGGCCGCGGCCAGGGCGACCAGTGCGAGGACTACCTCTGCAACGGCTTCACGAAGGTCTGCTTCGACGACGACCCCGAGCCCTGCAGCAGCGCCACGGACTGCACCGGCCGGCCCGGCTGCCAGGACGGCTGCCTGTGCACGCCGAACCAGCAGTGCGTGCCGTCGGCCGCCTGTGAGGCCCACGACGACTGCGGCGCCGGCTTCTACTGCACGAACGACCTGGTGTGCGACGTCCCCCCCGCGTGCACGACGCAGGCGGACTGCACCGACCTGAGCCTCGTCTGCAACCTCGGGACGAGCACCTGCGAGCCCGCGAGCCCGTGCACGGCGAGCAGCGAGTGTACGTCCGCACCGTCGACCTTCTGCGACGTCGGCACCGGCTCCTGCACCATCCCCACCTGCGACAACGGCGGCACCACCTGTAACGCGACCCAGGAGTGCGTGAACGGCTCGTGCGTCGCGGCCGGCACCGGCACGGCCTGTACCTCCGACGCGAACTGCCCGAACGACCCCTGGCCGAACACGCAGTTCTGTAACTTCCAGACCATCTCCGGGAACGGGGAGTGCTCGGTCGGTTGCCGCTCGAACGCGTCCTGCACCGGCGGCGACCAGTGCAACGCCTCGCGCCAGTGTGTGACGGGCGGCGGCGGCACCAACCCGGGCCTCGGTCAGGTCGGCGACGCCTGCGACGAGCCCGGCTTCGATCCGGACTGTCAGATCGGCACCCTCTGCCACCTGCTCTCGGGCACGTGCGAGGAGACCTGCGACACCCCCGGACCGTGCACCGGCGGCTCCTGCTGCCCGCTCTCCGGCTACGGCAACTGCGTCCAGGGCTTCCTATTCTCCTTCTGTGAGCCGTAGACGAGATCGGCAGTTCCCTGCGCTCCCGGCCGGCGCGACGCTAAGCTGCGAAGCTCATGACCGAGCCGACCGGTGACCGAGGGGCGCGCGCTCGGGGGGATGACGTTCGTCACGTCACGTCCCCCCAGCGCCCGCCGTCGCGCAGCGACATCGCGGTCACCAAGCTCGAGGCCGGCACGGTCATCGGCGGCTTCCGGCTGCTGACGCCCATCGGGCAGGGCGGCATGGGCCGCGTGTTCCTGGCGCACGACGACCAGCTCGACCGCAAGGTAGCGCTCAAGGTGCTGCCCCCCGAGGAGGCCGACGACGAGGGTCGCGCGCGCTTCCTGCGGGAGGCGAGGGCGCTCGCCCGCGTGGACCATCCCCACGTCGTGCATGTGTTCGCCAGCGGCATCGACAAGGAGCTCGCGTGGATGGCCCTCGAGTACATCGAGGGAGACCCGCTCTGTGACGCCCTCGCGGCCGGCCCCTTCGACGAGGAGACGGCGCTCTCGCTGGCGGCGCAGACCGCGCGTGGGCTCGCCGCCGTGCACGAGGTGGGCGTCGTGCACCGCGACGTGAAGCCGGACAACCTGCTGCTCGACGACGACGGCCTCG
>CAYLZW010000259.1:0-8235 GCA_964388085.1 uncultured Myxococcales bacterium
GGGCCTTCCCGCCCGGATCTGCTGGCTCGGCTACGGCGACCGCGCCAAGGCGGGCCGGATCTTCAACGACCTCGTCCGCACCGGGAAGGTCAAGGCGCCGATCGTCATCGGCCGCGATCACCTCGACTGCGGCTCGGTCGCCTCGCCGAACCGCGAGACCGAGGCCATGAAGGACGGCTCCGACGCCATCGCCGACTGGCCGATCCTCAACGCGATGATCAACGCGGTGAACGGCGCGTCGTGGGTGAGCTTCCACCACGGCGGCGGCGTCGGCATGGGCTACTCGCTGCACGCCGGGCAGGTCATCGTCGCCGACGGCAGCGACGCTGCGGCGAGGCGCCTCGAGCGCACGCTGCTCGGCGATCCCGCCATGGGCGTCCTGCGCCACGCGGACGCGGGCTACGACGAGGCCGTCGCTTGCGCGAAGGAGCGCGGCGTGAAGATCCCCGGGGTGACGATGTGACGGCGCGACCGGCGCTCGTCGTCCGCAACATCGGCGCGCTGTACACGATGGCGGGTGACGACGGCGCGCCCCTCGGCGTCGTGACGGACGCGGTCGTTCACGTCGACGACGACGGGCGCTTCTCGTACGTGGGCGCCGCGCGAGACGCTCCGCACACAGGCCCGGACGCGCCGGTGCTCGACGCGAAGGGGAACGTCGCGCTGCCAGGCCTCATCGACTGTCACACGCACCTGATCTTCGCCGGCAGCCGGGCGGAAGAGTTCGCCCTGCGCTCGCGAGGCGCGACGTACGCCGAGATCATGGCGGCGGGCGGCGGCATCGTGAACACCATGCGGGCCGTGCGGGGCGCGAGCGAAGAGCAGCTCGTCGAGCTCGCCCGCCCTCGCCTCGCGAGCATGCTGCAGCGCGGGGTCACCCTGGTGGAGGCGAAGAGCGGCTATGGCCTGACGCTAGAGGACGAGCTCAAGTCCCTGCGGGCCATGAAGACGCTCAGCCGCGCGCAGCCCGTCGAGGTGAGCCCGACGTTCCTCGGCGCGCACGCCCTGCCGCCCGAGTACGCCGGCCGCCGGGACGCGTACGTCGACCTCGTGTGTGACGAGATGCTGCCGGCGGTGACGAACGAGCAGCTCGCGCGCGCGTGCGACATCTTCGTCGAGAACGGCGCCTTCAGCGTGGACGACGGGCGCCGCGTGCTGACGAAGGCGAAGGACCTCGGCCTCGAGGTGCGCATCCACGCCGAGCAGCTCTCGCGCTCGGGCGGCGCACAGCTCGCCGCGGAGCTCGGCTGCTTGAGCGCCGGTCACCTCGAGCACGCCAATGACGACGACATCGCGGCCCTCGCGGAGGCGGGCGTGGTCGCGGAGGTGCTCTCGATCGCGCAGGTGTTCCTCGGCATGGAGCAGCGCATCCCCGGGAGAAGGCTCGCGGACGCGGGCGTGCCCGTCGCGGTGGCGACCGATCTGAACCCGGGCTCGGCCAACTCGGCCGACCTCCACCTCGCCGCCGGGCTCGCCGTCACCATGTGCGGGCTCAGCGCCGACGAGACGCTGCTCGGCATCACGAAGAACGCCGCGCGCGCGCTCGGGCGCGATGACGTCGGGACCGTGCAGGTAGGGAAGCGCGCGGACCTCTGCGTGCTCGACACGGCGACGGTCTACGACCTCGTGTACGAGTGGGGACGAAACCACGTCGCCGCCGTCGTCGCGCAGGGCCGCTTGGTGGTGTGAGCGTCAGCCGGCGTCGTTCGCGTCGTCTGCCTTCGCGAGCGTGAGCGACCTCGCTTCGCTCGCGGGCGCGCCAAACACCTCCCGACGGGTGCCGGGCAACAGCAGCACGACGACGAGCAGCGCCGCGATGAAGGTGCCGACGAAGGCGTACGCGAGCGAGGCCACCGCGAACGCGAGCAGGAGGGTCCAGCCGAGCGGACGGCGGGCGATGAACAGCCCGAGCCCGACGAAGCCGAGCAGGCCGAGCACGAGAAAGAGCGGCGCCGCCAGGTTCGGGTGCAGGCCGAGCGAGGTGAGCGCGAGCGCCCAGGGGCCGTACTCGACGAGCCGGCCGTCCTCGAGCGGGACGACGACGCCATCGGCGACCATGGCCTCCGCCTCCGTGAGCACCGGCGCCACGAAGCTGCCCGTCGTCAGACAGTGGACAGCGTCCCAGACGAACCAGAGCGCGAGCGCGAGGCTCGCCATCATGACGACGCGGCGACGCAGGCTCATGGCTCCCCTTCCGGCACGGCTCGCTCGACGACGTCATGGTCGACGCCCCAGCCGAGCAGCACCTCGCGCGTGTCCTGTCCGAGCATCGGCGCCGGACGCTCGGCCGCTTGCGACAGCCGCAGCGGTGTCCGAGGCAGCGGGATACGCTCTCCGCCCACGTCGACGATGGTAGCGACGCCGCGCGTGGCCAACTGCGGATCCCATCGCCCTACGTCCTCGGGCGCGCGCACGGGCTCTACGCAGACGTCGTGCGCGCGAAAGAATTCTTCCCACTCGGCCGTCGTCTTTTCCGCGAGCTTCGCCGTCACCCGCGCGCGGACGAGCTCACCCTCGTCATCGAGCGCGAAGCCCTGGTCACGGAGCTCTTCGAGGCCGAGCGCGCTCGTGAAGCCAAGCCAGAACTTGGGCTCGAGCGCACCGACGGCGAGGTGGCCGTCCTTCGTCGGGTAGACGCCGTAGCAAGGCACCGCGCCCGCCAGGATGTCGTTGCCCGCACCGACGGCCTCCGACGACGACGCGTGTCGCGCCAGCGGCATCACCAGCATGGCGTGCGCGCCCTCGGTCATGGACACGTCGATGACGCTGCCTCGCCGCGTGTGCTCGCGCGCGAACAGCGCGCTCACGATCTGCAGCGCCGCCGGCCAGGAGCCACCGACGAGGTCCGCCACCTGCACGGGCAGCACCGCCGGCTCCTTCATCATGCCGAGCACGCCCGCGCGCGCGGCGTAGTTGATGTCGTGACCGGCCCGCAGCCGGTCGGGGCCGTCCTGTCCGTAGCCGCTGATGCGGCAGACGACGAGGCGCGGGTTCGCCTCGAGCAGGGCCTCCGGCGCGAAGCCCATGCGCTCGAGCACGCCCGGACGGAAGCTCTCGACGAGCACGTCCGCGTGCGCGAGCAATTGCCGGAGCGCTGCCTTGCCGTCGTCGCTGCGAAGGTCGAGCGCGACGCTTCGTTTGCCGCGGTTCAGCGCGTGGAAGGTGACGCCCTGCCCGTCGCTCGCGTGCGGCGGCAGGTGGCGCACCATGTCGCCCCCCTTGTGATCCTCGACGCGCACGACGTCCGCGCCGAGGTCCGCGAGCAAGAGCGTGCAGTAGGGCCCGGGAAAGAGCCGGGAGAGGTCCACGACCTTCACCCCGGCCAGCGGAGCGCCGTTGTCGGTCATCAGCGCACCCGCAGGGACGCGCGCGACGCGCGGAGCGCATGGAGCGCGCGAGGGGGGAGGGAGCTTCTCGGGACCCAGGCCCACTGTGTTTCAAAACGCAGCGCGAGAGGGGGCTGACGCCCCCTCTCGGAGAGCTAGCTCAGCAAGCCCTGGAGCTTCATCGCGAGCGACATATCGCCCTTCACCTTGAGCTTGCCCTGCATGAACGCCGCGGTCGGGTTCATCTTGCCGCTGGCGATGGCGACCCAGTCCTCGGCCTTCGGCACCGTGATGGTGCACTTCGCCTCGCCCTCGCCCTCGGAGATCCAGGGCGCGCTCTCCTTGGTCAGGTCCGCGAACCACTTGCCGCCGTCGTCACCGCCGATGTCGAAGAGGTACGAGGCGTTGATCTTCTTCGCCTTCTCGGGGTTCAGGCGCGCTTCCATGTCGGTGAAGACCTGCTTGACGTCGCTCATGGGCTCTCCTCGTAGGGGGTTGACTCAGATGTCAACACTGGAAACGTACACCGGCCGGACCGGCTGTCAATCGCCTTCGGCTCCGGACGTGGGACGCTATAACGGGTCCACGCCAAGGGAGACGAGATGTCCAGGACGCCGCACAACCTTCGCCCGAGCTCCTGGTGCGCCGCGCGCCTCTTGCGCGTCGTCCTCGCCGCGGCCCCCGCGGTCGTCGTGCTGGCCACGGGGTGCGAGCCGGTGAAGCTGCCGCACGAGCAGCCGGGGCCCGCGGGCTGCGGCATGCGAGATCCGCGCGACACGGCGCCCGGCATGCTCTCCATCGCGCAGAAGGAGGCCTTCCGGCAGAACGGCAGCCCCGACGAGGTGGTGCCCAACAAGGCAGGCGGCCTCGACTGGCGCTTTCGCCGATCCTCCGGCTCCGTGTTCGGCGAGCAGCAGACCATCGAGATCCTGAGCTTCGACAAGGACGGCATCCTGGTCGGACGCGACACCGAGGTCCTGCGCAAGCTCGGCAAGTAGCAGCGCTCGACCGCAGGCACACGCGGGATCGAGTGGCGAGGCAGATACATGTATGTTACATGCATTTTAGATGGCTGCCTCCCATGCCCCCGCTGACCCGTCCCTGGCGGCGCTCGACGACGCGCTGATCTCGCTGCGCCGTCCGATGCTCAAGCCCGGCCACCGGCAGGCGCTGTTCGCGCGCATCGGCGCCGCCGTGGAGGCCGCCACCGTGCGCACGCTTCACGTCGTGCAGGCGGGGCTCGAGGGCTCCCGCCCCTCGGTGGCGGACGTGGCCGAGGCGCTCTCCATCGACCCCTCCACCGCGAGCCGCCTCGTGCAGCAGACGGTGGCGGCCGGCTACGTCAGCCGGATCCCCGACGCGAACGACAAGCGCCGCAGCACGCTCGCTCTCACCGACGATGGCCGGGAGATCCTGCGACGCTCGCACGAGGTCCGCCGCGAGTGGCTGCGTGACGTCACGCGCGACTGGTCCGACGACGAGGTCCTGCTGCTCGCCCAACTCCTCCATCGCCTGCGCGACGACATCGACGCTCTCGAGGTCCCATGAACGCCCCCGTCCCCGCTCCCCTGCCCGAGGTGGCCGTACAAGCGCCGCCGTCCGGCGCCGCGGCGCCACCGGTCACGCGCCCCGACTTCACCCACAAGCAGGTGCTGACCATCTTCGCCGGTCTCATGATCGGCATGCTGCTCTCGTCGCTCGACCAGACCATCGTCGCCACGGCGCTGCCGACCATCGTCGGGGACCTCGGCGGGCTGACGCACCTCTCTTGGGTCGTGACGTCGTACATGCTGGCCGCCACGGTGACGGCGCCGCTCTACGGCAAGCTGAGCGACCTCTACGGCCGCCGCCTGCTGTTCCAGTCCGCCATCGTCATCTTTCTGCTCGGCTCGGTGCTGGCAGGGCTCAGCCAGTCGATGCTGCAGCTCATCGTCTTCCGCGGCGTCCAGGGCGCCGGCGCGGGCGGGCTCATGGTGCTCTCGCAGGCCATCATCGCCGACGTCGTCTCGCCGCGAGAGCGCGGGCGTTACCAGGGCCTCATCGGCAGCGTGTTCGCGGTCTCGAGCATCGCCGGCCCGCTGCTCGGCGGCTTCTTCGTCGACCAGCTCTCGTGGCGCTGGGCCTTCTACGTGAACCTGCCCTTCGGCGTCGTCGCGCTCTACGTCACCCAGCGCGCGCTCAAGCTGCCGCTCGTCCGGCGCGAGCACACGATCGACTGGGCGGGCGCGGCGCTGCTGACGCTCGGCGTCACCTCGCTGCTCCTCGTCGCGGTGTGGGGCGGCGAGACCTACCCCTGGGCCTCGGCGCCGATCTTCGCGCTCGCCGCCCTCGGCGTGCTCGGCATCGGCGCCTTCCTCCTCGTCGAGGCGCGGGCGAGCGAGCCCATCCTGCCGCTGTCGCTGTTTCGGGACCGGGTCTTCAGCGTCGGCAGCGCGCTGAACTTCATCGTCGGCGCGGCCATGTTCGGCGCCATCTTGTTCATGCCGCTCTTCCTGCAGGTCGTGCTCGGCGTCTCCGCCACGCACTCGGGCCTCTTGCTCCTGCCGCTCATGGGCGGCCTGCTCACGAGCTCCATCACGTCGGGCCGGCTCATCACGCGCTGGGGTCGTTACAAGGCGTTCCCCATCGCGGGCACCGGCGTGGCGACGATCGGCTACGGCCTGCTCTCGACCATGGGCATGACGACGTCCCTGCTCACCTCGAGCGTCTACATGGCCGTGGTCGGCCTCGGCCTCGGCATGGTGATGCCGGTCGTCGTGCTCGCCATCCAGAACTCGGTGCGCAGGGAGCACCTCGGCACGGCGACGAGCGCGGCGCAGCTCTTTCGCTCCATCGGCAGCACCATGGGCGTCACGCTGTTCGGCGCCGTCATGACGGCCCGGCTCGACACCGCCCTCGTCGAGGCGCTGCCCCCCGGCGTGACGCTCCCCGCCGACCCGAACGCGCTCATGCAGGCGCCCGCCGCCCTGGCGGCGTTACCGGACGTCATTCAGACCGTGCTGCGCACCGCGCTGTCCGAGAGCATCACGAGCGTGTTCCTGCTCTCGGTGCCGCTCGCGGCCGTCGCGTGCCTCGTGGCGCTCTTTCTGCCGGAGCTGCCGCTGGCGGACCGTCCTCGCTCCGCGGCTCCCCTGGCGGAGTGACGAGGCGGCTCAGCGCACCCAGACGCGATGCAACGTCGAGGCGTCGCTGCGCGCGCGGTCGTCGACGTCCCAGTGCACGAAACCGTTATCGGCCGCGACGCTCACGCCAGCGTACCAGAAGCGGTTCTCGGCCGGCTGGTAGAACGGCCCGTCGGTGAGCGCGTTGTCGCCCTTGTCCGTCGAGAAGTGCGTGATGGTCAGAGGCAGGTTCGCGGTGTGGCCGCCCAGCAGGGTGTACGCCGTCTCGATCCCCGTACAGTTCGTGTCGTAACCGGTGGCGTACTGCACGCAGCTGAGGTCGCTGGTCTTGAAGTGGATCTTCCGCCCGTGGTGCGCTGAGCTCGCCTCGAAGCGGAGCGAGGACGGGGTCAGCAGGACCGTGAGGCTCGGCGCGGCGTGCCCCCACGCGTCGCTCGCGGTCTCGTCGACCCCGAGGCGCGCGGCGCCGGGCATGGGCAGGCTGTCGAAGCGGACCGTCCCAAGCGGCGTCGAGAACGCGCGGTGCGAATAGTTCATGACCAGCGTCCAGCCGCCGCCGTCGGTGTCCATGTCGCAATAGGCGAGCATCGGCGCGACGTCGCTGCCGGTGAGATCCGGGTCGATGCGATACACGCCCGTGGGCGCGTCGGGGAACGTCTCATGAATGACGTCGCAGCTCTTGAGCGGCGCGTCGCTGGGGCCGCCGGCGTTCGGGCCGCCCGCGACAGGGGTGCTGCAGGTCGCCCCGCTCCAGCCCTCGCTGCAGACAGAGCAATCGGCGCCCGTGAAGCGCGGCTCGCAGGTGCACGTTCCGTCCCCGGTGCGGCCGTCGTGGCAGGTGCCGGCGAAGCAGTCGCAGCTGGACGCGCAGAGCTCGCCGTACACGCCGTCGGCACAGTCCGGCCTGACCCAGACGCGGTGGACGGTGTCGTTGTCGTCGTTGCCGGTGTAGTCGTCGACCTCCCAGCGCCCCGCCGCGCCGACGGCCCAGTGGGCCTGGCTCCTCGCATAGAAGGGGAACTCCGTCATCGCGTAGTTCCCCTTGTTCGCCATGGCAGCGTCGATGCCGCCCGGGAGCACGGCATCGACGGGCTGCGCGACGTGCACCACGCTCTCGGTGTCGACACCCGCACAGAGCCCGCCGCCCGTGCGGAAGTATTCGACGCAGCTCGCATCCGTGGTGCGGAAGTCCAGCACGCGATCATGCCCCGACGTCTCTCCCTGGAAGCGCAGCTCGCCCACGTTCAGGCGCCGCAGCATCTGGTTGCCCGCGTGCCCCCAGGTCGTCGCGGAGCCGCTCTCGTCGTCCCCGAGGACGCCCGTGCCGAGCACCGGCAGATCGAAGACACGCACCGCGAGCGGCGGATTGGTGTCGCCTTTGTGCACGTAGTTCATGACGAGGGTCCAGCCGCCGCCCGCCGTCTCCATGTCGCAGCTCGCCGAGATGGGCTCCTCGGGGCCGTCGCCGTCGGTGTCGATGGTGTAGGTACCGCTCGGGACGGCCACCGACGACTTCGCGAGCAGGTCCGTACAGTCCGCCGCCACGTCGCTGCAGTCGTCTCCGAAGAACCCGATCGGGCAGGACGGCCCAGCGTCCACGCCCGCGTCGAAGTCACTGCCGGCGTCGTCATCGACACCAGCGTCGTCGACGCCTCCATCCGGCTCGCCCTCGCCTTCTCCCTCTCCCTCGCCCTCGCCCTCGCCCTCGTCCTCGCCCCCGACCTCGCCGTACAGGCCTGGGCCGACGCCGACTTCCTCTTCCAGGGCCAGTCCACCACCATCCGCGC
>CAYLZW010000260.1:0-8199 GCA_964388085.1 uncultured Myxococcales bacterium
GTGCAGGTGCGTCAGAAGCTCGCCGACCTGCTGCTGCGCCTCGGCTACGACGACGCCGCCATCCGGGAGTACCAGCACGTCGCCGGCAAGTACGCGGCCGACGGCTTCCTCGTGAAGGCGATGGCCATCTGCAAGGTCATCCTGCGCATCGATCCGGGGCACACCGAGACCCAGTCCGTGCTCGCGGAGCTGTTCGCGGCGCACAACCCGAGCGCGGTGCTGCCCCCGAGCATGACGGCCGCGCTCTTGCAACCGTCGCTGCGCGTGACGCCGCGCGCGCTCGGGACGCGCGCGACGCGCTCGGCCATGCCCGCCGTCTCGTCGTCGGACGGGCCCGAGCTGCCCCCCGCGCAGCCGAGGCCGCCGCTCACGGTAGTGCCGCAGATGCCGCTGCCGCAGGCGAGCGCGCTCAGCCTCGGCGACATCGAGGCCGCCCTGGTGCCGCACAACGCGCCCGAGCTCGACGCGCCGCGCTCGCCCACCGAGGACGAGACCGGCGCCGACGCCACGCCGCGCCCGACGGGCCCGCCATCGCCGCCGCCGGCGACCAGCGAGCGCGATCTCGCCCCGGGGCCGAGCGAGCAGAGCGATCCCTCGTCGGGCGTGTGGGCCGCGGCCGATCCGTCGCTGCGAGAGCAGATGCTCTCGCAAGAGCGCGTCGAGAGCCCGTCCACGCTGGTGCCCGGCATCTTCGGGCTGGCTGATGGCGACGTCGAGCTCGCGGCGACGGGCGAGCTCGTGCAGGTGGTGGGTGACGACGACAGCGGGGTCTACCTCGAGCTGGCCGACGATGACGACGTCTCCGGCGACGTGGACCTCGGCGAGCAGAGCACCACCACGGACAGCCACGAGATGTCGGTGGACCTCAGCTCCGCGCCGCCCATCCCGCTGTTCTCGCAGCTCGACAAGCAGGCCTTCATCGCCCTCTTCGAGCGCCTGCGCGTCAAGAGCGCGCCGGCGGGAGAGCGCCTCATCACCGAGGGACAGACGACGAGGACCATGTACATCGTCGCCCAGGGCGAGGTGCGCGTGTTCCGCGAGCAAGCGGCCGGCGAGGTCGAGCTCGCGCGCCTCTCGGACGGCAGCTTCTTCGGCGAGATCGCGCTGCTGTCGTCGTCACCGCGCATGGCGAGCGTGGAGACCACGCAGAACACCATCCTGCTCGAGATGACGCGGGACGACGTGGCCGCCATCGTAAAGGCGCACCCGTCCGTCACCGACGTGCTGAGCCGCTTCTACCGAGAGCGCTTCCTGGCGAACCTCGTGCGCTCGAACCCGCACTTGTTCGCGCCGCTCAGCGACGATGAGAAGCGCGCCGTGTTCCAGCACTTCCAGTCCGTGACGGTGCCGCCGGGCACCGTGCTGCTGACCAAAGGCGAGATGGGGCAGGGGCTCTATCTGATCCTGCGCGGCGAGTGCGACGTCATCGACGCGGGCGCGGACGGCCGCCCGCTGCACCTGCCGCCGCTGCGCGAGGGAGACTTCTTCGGCGAGATGTCGCTGCTCTTGAACACGGCGGTGACGGCGACGGTGCGCGCGCGGAGCACCTGCGTGGTGCTGCGGCTGCCGCGCGAGATCTTCTACGAGAAGGTCATGAAGCACCCGGAGGTGCGCCGCGTCATGACCGAGGTGACGAACGAGCGCCTCAAGCAGGCGGTCTCGGCGCATTACGCGCCCGACGATCCCGTGCTCCTGTAGCGTGCCGCTCGCGATCAGATGATCACGCGCGCGTCGATGGCGACGAGGCCGCCCTCGGTGATGACGAGCGGATTCAGATCGATCTCGCGGATCGCGGGCACGGCCTCGATGAGCTGAGAGACGCGCAGCAACACCTCGGCGAGCTGCTCGCGATCGAGCCGCGGCCGCTTGCGCGCGCCGTTCAAGAGCGGCTGCGCCTTGATCTCGTCGATCATGTCGAGCGCGTCGGCGCGTGAGAGCGGCAAGAGGCGGAAGCTGACGTCCTTGTAGACCTCGACGAACACGCCGCCCATGCCGACCATGAGCAGCGGCCCGAAGTCCGGATCGCGCGAGACGCCGACGATGATCTCCGTGCCGGTGACCTGCTCCTCGACGGTGAAGCCGGTGATGCGCGCGCCTCGCTGGTGGCTCTCGACGCGCTCCTTGATGCTGGCGCACGCCGCCCGCACATCGTCGTCGCCGGCGACGTCGAGCACCACGCCGCCCACGTCGGACTTGTGCACCACGTCGGGGCTGATGAGCTTCAACACCACGGGGTAGCCGATGTCGCGCGCGATGCGCACGGCCTCCTCGGCGTCCTTGGCGGTGCCGGAGCCGTTGTAGCGGACGCCCGCCGCGGCCAGGACGTCGCGCGCGAGCGCGAGATCGAGGTTCGTCTGCCCGAGCGCCCGGGCGTCGGCGACGCGGGCCGCTGCCCGCGCGAGGTCCGGGGCCGGCAAGCCCTCGCCCGAGAAGCGCGGCGGCTCTTCGCGGCGCAGAAAGCGGCCCCGTTCGGCCAGCGCCGCCATGGCGCGGATGGCCTCCTCCGGGGTGTTCAGCTCCGGGATGCCGTTTCGGTCGAGATAGGTGCCGGTCTCGCTGCCGACGAGGCCGAGGAAGCTCGAGACGAGCGGCTTGTGCCAGGAGGGATCCTCGTGCGCGGCCACGATGGCCTTGGCCGTCTCGAGCGGCGACGTCATGGACTGCACGGTCATGATGACGACGACGCCGTCCACCTCGGGCGCGCGGCCGAGGATGTTGAGCGCGTCACGGTAGCGCTCCGGCGTCGCGTCTCCGATGACGTCGACGGGGTTGTTCTTCGACCACACGCTCGGCAACACCGCGTCGAGCGCGGCCAGCGTCTCGGCCGAGAGCGTCGCGAGCTCGAGGCCGCAGCGTCCGGCCTCGTCGGCGGAGAGCACGCCCGGCCCGCCCGCGTTCGTGATGATGGCGAGGCGACGCCCGGCCGCCGGCGGCTGCAGCGCGAGCGTACGCGCCCAGGTGAGGAAGTCGCCGATGCCGTCCGGCACGAGGACGCCGGCCTGCGCGAAGGCCGCGCGGTACGCCGACGACGATCCGGCGAGCGCGCCCGTGTGGCTCGAGGCTGCTTTGGCGCCGGCCTCCGAGGTGCCGCCCTTGAGCGCGACGACGGGCTTCTTTCGCGCCAGGCGCCTCAGCGCCTCGAAGGTGGCGCGCGGCTCGGGAAACGACTCGGCGTAGAGGGCGACCGCCTTGGTCTCGTCGTCCGCCGCGAAGAAGTCGAGCACCTCGACGTCGCCGACGTCGGCCTTGGTGCCGAGCGAGACCGCGGCCGAGAGACCGAACGCCTCGGCCTCCGCGTAGCTGATGACGCCGGTGATGAGCGCTCCCGACTGCGAGAGCAGCGCGACGCCGCCCGCGGACGCCTGCGCGGCGGCGAAGCTCGCGTTCAACTGCTGGCCCGGCCGCAGCACGCCGAGGCAATTCGGCCCGACGATGCGGATGCCGTGCTGCTTCGCCTTCTCGACCATCTGCTGCTGCAAGAGCCGCCCGTCGTCGCCGATCTCGGCGAAGCCGGCCGAGATGATGATCGCGGCCTTGACGCCCTTCGCGCCCGCGTCGTCGAGCACCGCGGCGATGTAGCGCGGCGGGATCGAGACCACGATGAGATCCACCTCGCCGGGGACGTCGGCGAGCCGCGCGTAGGCCTGCTGCCCAAGGATCTCGCCGGCCTTCGGGTTCACGGCGTAGACGGGCCCTTGGAAGCCGCGCTCCCGGCTCGCGCGCGAGGCCTCGGACACATCGCCGAACAGCAGGTTTCGTAGCACCGCGTTGCCGACGCTCTCGCGCCGTTCGCTAGCGCCGATGACCGCCACCGCGCGTGGAGAGAAGAGGGCATCGAGGGCGGTCGTCGTCATGGCGCGGCTCCTTCCGAGGTCGCGCGGACGCTAGCACGCGAGCCGCCGGGCTCGTGCGGGAGGCGCCCCCCTCTCGAGCGGCTCAATCCTCGTCAATGGCGGCGAGCAGCTCCTCGAGGTCCTGCGGCGAGGGGCCCTCTTCGCCCGAGGCCATGTCCGCGAGGCGCAAGAGCGCGTCGGTGTTGATGTCCTCGAAGTCGTCCGCGTCGCCGTCGCCGTCGTCGTCATCGCTCGAGGGCGGCGGCGCGGCGGCGGGAGCGACCTTCGGCGCCGCGGAGGGCACGGGAGCCGGCGCCGCCCTCGCGGCGGACATCGGCTTTGGGGCGCTCTTCGCGACCATGGCCTCGAGCGCGGCCAGATCGATCTCGTCGCTGTCCTCGTCGTCGAGCAGATCTTCGAGCGCCAGCCCGCCTTCGTCGTCGTGATCCTCGCCGTTCAGCGCCGCCGCGGGCGCGCCGGCCCGGGTCTCGCTCGGCTCGTCATTGACGGCGGGGCTCGTAGCGGCGAGCTCGGCGACGGCGGCCAGATCGATCTCCTCGCTGTCGTCGTCCATGATGAGCAGCTCGTCGTCGTCGTCGTCGCCGTCCGCGTCGTCATCCACCGCGGCGACGATGCCGCTCACCGGCAGCCCGCGCGTGAGCTCCGCGGCGTCGATGAGGCCGCTCTCGTCGATGTGGACGGCGCCGGTGGGCTCGTCGAACTCGTCCGCCACGCCCGCGGGGACATCGTCGCCGAGGCCGAGCTCCTTGAGCTTCTCGAGCAGGGCGTCGCGCTCCTTCTTGATCTCGTCGTTCTCGCTCTCGAGGAACTCGCTGAAGGTGGCCTTCGACTCGAGCTCCTCGAGCCGAGCGCTGGCGACGACCTCGTGGCCCGCAGGGACCGCCGCCGCGGCCGGCTTGGTCGCGGCCTCTTGCTTGGCGGCGTCGAGGAGCTTGTTCAGCCGCGCGGCCTCCGCCTCGAACAGGCGGTTCTGCTCCTCGAGATCGCTGATCTGCGCGCGCGCGGTGGCGAGCGCCTCCTCGAGCTTGCGCGTGTTCTCGGCGACGCCCGGCTGCGGCTCGGGGTTTTGGTTCTTGCGCTGGAGGGCAGCGACGCCGTGGCGCTCGAGCACCTGAAACAGCTCGTCCTCGTCGGGCGGCAGGGGCACGTAGGCGTCGGCGCCGAGCACCAGCGCGCTCACCACCATCTCCGCCTCGGTGGGCGGCGCCATGAGGATGAAGGACGCGTCCCGCTGCTTGCCGCGGGCCGCCATGAAAAAGTCACGCAGCTCGATGTCCCTGAGGTTCAGCTCGAGCAGCACGAGGTGATAGCTCGCGCCGGCCAGGAGCTCGACGGCCTTGCTCCCGGACTCTTCGTGATCGACGCGCGCGTAGCCCTTGCTCTGCAAGAAGGGCGCGAGCCGCGTCAGCAGCTTTCCGACGAGGAGAACGCGGCACTTGCTCGGATCGAAGGGTGCTTGAGCCTCGGCCACGCGCCGATATTACAGCGTGCCGCGCCGTCGGCCAGCGACGTTCTCCCGCGGCACGAAGCGACACACAGAAAGGGCGACACGGAAGGCGACCTGCAAACCACACGGCGCGGGCGCCCCGGCGCGGACGCATCAGCCCGAGGCTTCCCTCGTCAGCTCCGTCGCTGGCGGAGCCAGGTCTCGAGCGAGAACGGCCCCGGTCCCTGCACGAAGAAGAACAGGAAGATGAAGAAGTAGAGCAGCGGGAATTCCTTCTTGCCCCACGGGTCGTCGGCGTGCGCGACGAAGGCCGCCACCAGCATCGTGCCCATGGCGAAGGGCGTGAGCGGTCGCACGAGGATGCCGAGCGCCAGGGCGAGGCCGCCGAGGAGCTCCCCGAGGCCGGCGGACCAGGCGAAGAAGGTCGGGAACGGCCAGCCCCAGTCGCTCACGCGCGAGCTGAGCCCGGCGAGCTTGCCATGGAACACCTTCGGGTAGCCGTGCGCGAGCGCCATGGACAGGCCGGCGAACACCCGCAGCGCCGTCAGCGCGTACGGGCGGAGCTTGTCGAGGGAGGTCATGGCTGTGTCTACGGAGCAGCCGGCGATCCTGCAACGTCGCGTCGCCGCTCCTCACGAGCGGTATGACGTCGGCACACGCCGTCACGCGCTGCGGTACGCGCTCGGGTCGAGGCCGTGTTGCTCGAGCCAGCGGTACACCTGCGTGCGCGAGCGACCGGTGGCGCGCGCGACGCGGGAGATGGTGCCGCCGTGCGCGCGCAGCAGGCCCTCGAGCTCCTCGCGCGTCGGGATGGGCGGGCCCGCCGGCACCGGTGACGGCGCGTCGGCCACGGGCAGCGGCCGCTGGTCGAGGGCCGAGGCAGGCTCGATGCGGCCCTTCACGAGGCTGAGGCCGAGCACGTCGCTCTCCTTGCCACGCACCTTCAGCTCGCGCGCGACCTTGATCGCCTCGCGCACGTTGAAGGGCCAGTCGTACACGAGCAGCGCCTCGGCGAGCGCCGCCTTCATGGGAGGCGCTTCGTCACCGAGCGCCGAGGCGACCAGCGTGAGCACGTCCTCGCGACGTTCGCGCAGCGGCGGGATGTGCAGCGTGATCTCGGCGAGGCGCGCGTACAGATCGGCGCGGAAGGCGCCGGCGCGCACCTCCTCGCGCAGCTCCCGGTTGGTGGCCGCGATGACGCGCACGTCGACGCGCGAGGGGCTCGTGGCGCCGACGCCATAGACCTCGTGCGTGTCGAGCACGCGCAGGAGCTTCGGCTGGAGCGCGCTCGAGAGCTCGCCTACCTCGTCGAGAAAGAGCGTGCCGCCCTTGGCCATGCGGAAGTAGCCGGGGTGGTCCTCGTTGGCGCCGGTGAACGAGCCGCGTGCGTGACCGAAGAGCTGGCTCTCGGCGAGCGTCTCGGGGATGGCGCCGCAATTGACGGCGACGAACTCACCCTTCTTGTCGCTCAGCGCGTGCAGGCCGCGCGCGACGACCTCCTTGCCGACGCCGGTCTCGCCGAGCAGCAGCACGATGCTCTCGGTCTTGCCGACGAGCTTCATGGTGGCGCGCAGGGCGGCGATGGCGGGCGCGCAGCCGAGCAGCCCAGGCACCTCGGCGTCGCTGGCGAGGTCTGATTGCCAGCGAAACACGAAGCAGGTGTCGCCCACGCGCACGATATCGTTGTCGAGCAGCGCCACCTCTCCGTCGACGCGCGTGCCGTTCACGCGCGTCCCATTCTTGCTCTCGTTCGCGAGGTGCGCGCGGCCTGGCCCGTCGACGATCACGCGGGCGTGCCGCCGCGACGCCTTGCCGTCGTCGGCGAGCTGGATGTCAGCCGGCCCCGTGACCGAGCGCCCGAGGGCGAGGGCGCTCGTGACGCGCCAGAGGTCCGTGCGCACCTCGCGCGTGGCGCCGTCGAACACGCGACGGAGCGTGGGGATGCGCCGGTCGTCGCCGCCCTCGCTGTCGAGGGTGGCCTCGCCGAACTCCGCCAAGGTGTCTTCGTCGAACCGGCTCTTCACGCGCTCCTCGGCCAGCGGCCGTGCGCGCGCTGGCTACCGGCGAGCGTTACACCATTTGCCGCTGGTGTGGGGAGGTCCACGCGGTCCGGTACGCACGACGGGCGCCGCACCGGACGGTCCGCGCGCCGCTGCGCGCACGTCGGGCGCCTCCCGTGACGGCGACCTACCCCGGCGCGGGAGACGGCGCGCTGCCCGGCGGTGACGAGGACGATGACGACGTCGTTTCAGCGGTGTCGCCGCGGGGCCTCCGCCGAGGTAGGAAGCGGCATGTCTCCCGGAGGCCGCCTTTCGACGCTCCCGCCGGCCGGGCCGCCCGACAGCGTCGAGGCCCTGCTCGAGCGCGCGCGCGCGCTCTCGGGGCTTACCCTCGGCCAGCTCGCGGACGCGCTCGCCGTGCCTTTCCCCGACGATCTCGGGCGGCACAAGGGCTTCATCGGCAACCTCGTCGAGCGCGCGCTCGGCAGCACCGCGTCCACGCGCCCGCGGCCGGACTTCGAGGCGCTCGGCGTCGAGCTGAAGACGCTGCCCACCGATCGGGAGGGGCGGCCGCGCGAGTCCACCTTCGTGTGCACGGCGTCGCTGACGCGCATGAGCCGCGAGACGTGGGCGAGCTCGAAGGTGCGCGAAAAGCTCGCGCGCGTGTTGTTCGTCCTCGTCGAGAGCGAGCCCGGCATGGTGGCCCGGGAGCGGCGCCTCGGCCGCTCGCTCTGGTTCGAGCCCGACGAGCAGGAGGAGGCGCTCTTGCGCGCGGACTGGGAGGATCTCGCGCACCTCATCGCCAGCGGCCTCGTCGACGCCGTCAGCGCCAAGCGGGGCGTCGCGCTGCAGGTGCGGCCGAAGGCGCGGCACGCGGGCGTCCGGCGCAAGGCCAAAG
>CAYLZW010000261.1:0-2566 GCA_964388085.1 uncultured Myxococcales bacterium
CTCGCGTACGCGCGGCTCGCCGTTCTCCTCCCAGTTCACCGTGAGCTCGTCGAGCGACTGCACGCGCGTCCCCTTCGTTCAGGCCCAAAAGAGAAGCGCCCCTCGAGCCCGTGAAGGCGAAGGGGCGCTCTTCGAAGCAGCGAGGCTCTCCTCGAGCTCCGCTTACTTCTTCTTCTTGGCGGGGCCGCCGCCGGACTTCGACGCCTTCATCGGGTTCTTCGAAGCCTCCTGCGCCTCGCTCGAGAGCCCCGGGATCTTGCGCGCCTTGTGCACCGACGGGCGGACCTCGAGGAGGCTGCCCTTGGCGCCCGGCACCGCGCCGCGCACGAGGAGGAGGTTTCGGTCCGTGATGATCTGCACGAGGTTGATGTTCGTGACCGTCACGCGCTCGTCGCCCATGTGACCGGCCATGTGCTTGCCCTTGAAGACCTTACCGGGGCGCGAGCGCATGCCGATGGAGCCGCCGTGCCGGAAGTACTCGTGCGTACCGTGCGTGGCGCGGAAGCCCTTCATGTTGTGGCGCTTCATGACGCCCGCGAAGCCCTTGCCCTTCGAGATACCGGAGACGTCGACGCTGCTCACGCCGTCGAACAGCTCGAGCGGCAGGCTCTGGCCGATCTCGTACTGAGCGAGCTGCTCCTCGCTGACGCGGAGCTCTCGCAGCACGCGGCGCGGGGCCTGCTCGGCCTTCTTGTAGTGGCCGGTGGTGGGCTTGTTGACCCGCTTCGGGCTCTTGTCGCCGTAGCCGACCTGGAGCGCGGTGTAGCCGTCGTTCTCCAGGGTGCGCTTCTGCACGATGGCGTGCGGCTCGATCTGAAGGATGGTCACGGGGATGCGCACGCCTTCGGGGGTGAAGATCTGCGTCATTCCGACCTTGGTCGCGAGGATACCCAGCGTCATGTCTGCTCCTGCGGTCATTCACGCGACGGCGTCAGAGGACCACGTCCCCGGCCGCGGAGATCGCGGCGGGAGGGCGGAACCTAGCGGCTGCACCGGCCGCGTCAACCTCATCGAACCGGCGCCGCGGCCATCAGAGCTCGCAGCAGAGCAGCCGATAGCTCGAGAAGTCGAAGTCGCCGCCGCCGTAGCAGGCTTCGTTCTCTCCGATGTTGATCCCGGCGACGAACTTCTGGTCGGGGCAGACCTGATCTCCGCAGCCATAGGCCGTCCAGGTACAGTTTTCGCGGCTGTTGCCGAGCGCCGAGACGTCGCCGTTCGCGGTCAGGGTCCCGCTCGAGGCCAAGGCAGCGACCTGGCCGCCGGCGCCGTTTCCGAACACGACGCCGTTGCCGGAGTACCAGTTCAGGTAGAGGCGCCCGTCGCTGCCGGTGCCGAGCGCGCTGTCGTTGGCGTCGATGTGCAGGTTGCCGACCTCGTTCGAGCCGGCCACGCGGGCGCTGCTCATGCGCAGGCCTGCGCCGACGTGCACGTCGCCGTCGACGTCCAGCGCCTCCGCGATGTGGGCGCTCGCCGCCGTGAAGAAGCTACCGATCCCGGAGGTCGACGCGGCGATGGCCGGCACCACGCGCTGCCTCCCGCCGAGCACGACCTCGGTGGCGCCGTCGATGACGCTGGCCCCGAGCCACATCTCGCGACCGAGCACACACACCTCGGGGATGGGGCCGATCTCGAGAGAGAACGCGCCGTTGTGCGCGCTGGTCGTGAGGTCGCTCGAGGTGAAGCACGCGGCGCCGCCGGCCGCCTGGTTGAACACGGAGAAGCGCACGGTCAGCGGGCCGTCCACGCCTTCGCCGCTGAGCTCGACGCGCCCGGAGTAGGGGATGACGAGGCCGCTCGGCGTGCCGAGGTCGGCGTAGGCGAAGAACGACAGCAACGAGACGCCGCCGATGGCGACGGTGAGGGGGAGCCAGCGGCGCGACATCATGTTGGGTCCTACGGCGGGGAGCCATGCGCCGGCAGCGGCGGCCGGTGACTGTAGCAAAACGCCCGCGCCCGTCGCGCGGAAACGCAGGTCTGTGGCGGCGTCGCCGGAGGGGTGTCGTCATCCGGTGCGAGAGCCGCTAACCCACCCGGCGACGGAGGGCTCATGGCGTACGACCTCAAGATCACCGGCCTCGCCAACAAGGACGCGCTCAAGCAGGAGGGCGCCAAAGATCACCGCCTCTACAAGTTCGCGTTGAGCGCCGCGCCGGACGGCTTCTGGGTGCTCCTGCTGCAGCAGGCGGCGCGCGAGGCGCACGACGTGACGGTGAGCGGCAGCGCGGGGCAGACCGAGCTGTGGGCGACGGCGAACGCGGACGTCTCGGTGAAGCGCGTGCTCGAGGCCGCGAAGCAGGCCGTGCGCTCGGCAAACCGGGACGCCAACGCGTCCGACGCGCAGTTCAAACGCGCGGCCGAGGAGAAGGCCGCGAGCCTGGCCGCGTATCAGGATCGGTTCGTCGCCGAGCTCGACGAGCTCGACTTCGAGGACGCCGGCGCCGACGCCGCGGCCGCCGACGGAGAGGCCGGCGCGGAGCCGGACGGCGGCGGCCCCCCGAGCCCCTGAACCGGGGCCGGAGGGCCGCTTCGCGTCGCTCACGAATCGTCGCTCACGAATCGTCGCTCA
>CAYLZW010000261.1:2666-8177 GCA_964388085.1 uncultured Myxococcales bacterium
CGAATCGTCGCGCACGAATCGTCGCGCACGAATCGTCGCGCACGAATCGTCGCGCACGAATCGTCGCGCTCAGCAGCCGGTCTCGAAGAACACGCCGAGCGGCGTGGTGTTGCTCGTCAGCGTGGGCGTCGAGTCGCAGTCGACGTAGACGTCGTGCTGCGCGTTGCTCTCGAACGTCGTGTTCGAGACGGTGACCTTCGACTGGGTCGCGTCGAAGGTGATCGCGCCGTGCTGGCCGAGCGAGTCCTCGCCCGCGTGGCGAATGAGCGCGTAGTCCACGATGCTCGCGTTCATCGTCTCCGCGTCGAAATAGAGCCCAAGCCAGCTGCCGGCGGCCGGCGTCGGCTGGCTGCTCTCGAAGACGACGGGATTGTCCACGGCGCCTTGCACGACGAGGCCACCCGGCCAGCCCCCTCCCACGCGGAACCACGCGCCCTGCGGGAAGCGGAACACGCCGCCGGCGTTGATGCTCAGCACCGGGTTGTTGTCGCCGGCGACGTTGATGTCACCGACCACCTGCCACGGCACCGGCTGCGCGAGCCAGGTCTGCGTCGCCTCCACGTAGGCGCCGTCGATGCGGTTCAGCGATGTGTCGGTGTAGACGAGATCGTCGTCGATGCTGCCGACCACCGGCGCCTGCAGCCACAGGCCGAGGTCGCAGGTGTCGAACGTGTTCGCGCGGAACGAGGCGAACGAGGACTCGTCCGTCCTCACCGACACCGCCGCCTGCTGGCAGTCCGAGAACAGCACGTCCTCGACGCTGACGCGGCCGGGCAGGGTGCCGTCGAGGGTCAGGCAGCCGCGCGCGCCGAGCGAGTCCTCGCCCGCGAAGCGCACCTGCACCTGCTCGAGGCGCGTGCCGTTCAGGGTGTTGCCGGCGAGATAGAGCCCAAGCCAGCTCCCGGCCGCGGGCGCGTCCTGGCTGCTCTCGAACACCACGGGGGCGCTCTCCGTACCGACGGCGAGCAGGCCGCCGGGGTTGTTCGAGCCCACCCGCAGCCACGCCGCCTGCGCGAAGCGGAGCACCGAGCCCGCTTCGATCGTGAGCACGGGGCTGTCCTCGCCGTCGACGTTGATGTCGCCGAGCACCTCGTACGGCACGGGCTGCGCGACCCAGGTCTGCGTCGACTCCACGTAGTCGCCGTCGATGCGGTTTTGCGCCACGTCCGTGTAGCTCGCCGCCTCGGGGATGCTGGCGACGGTGCTCGCGTGCAGCCACAGGCCGACGGGCGCGCGCACGAGCTTGTTGGCCGAGAAGGACGCGAGGCTCGAGCCCTCCGACTTGATGGAGAGCGCGGCGAGCGCGCAGTCCTCGAAAGTGGAGCTGTCGATGCTGATGCGGCCAGCCGGTGTGCCATCGACGGTGAGGCAGCCGCGCCCACCGAGCGCGTCCTCGCCGCCGTTTCGCAGCGTCACGCCGCGCAGCACGGTGCCGCTCAGCACCTCGTCGGCGAAGTACACGCCGATCCAGGCGCCGGCCCCCGCGGCGGTGTCGAGGGAGGTCAGCACGATCGGCTCCCCGTCCGTGGCGTCCGCGACGAGGCGGCCGCTGCCGTTCGCGCCGACGCGAAGCCACTCGCCGGCGGGGAAGCGCAGCTCGGTGCCCGGCTCGAGCGTCAGGGTCGCTCCGCCGCTCACCTCGAGGCCGCCCGCTAGCGCGTACGGGCTACACGCCGCCGTAAGGGTGGTGTCGACGGTGACGTCCTCGTCGACGGCGCACGGGTCGGGCCCGGCGTCTTCCCCTTCCCCTTCACCTTCACCTTCACCTTCGCCTTCGCCTTCGCTCCCTGCGTCTTCGAGGGGCTCGCTGATGTCCGGCGTACAAGCGAGATCAGCGCCGCTCGTCGCGACGACGGCGGCCAACAACAACAGAGGGAAACTGCGCTTCGACATGTGCTGCTCTCCAAGCGGGCGACCCGCGTGAACTTCGGCGGACTGTGCCGTGTCCGTCTCGCGAAAGCCACGCGGAGAGAGCGCAAATTCTGTTTCTGTCTGTTCTTGGATCACGTCGTCGTGTTGACGACGGGAGCGCGCGTGTGCGCCGGCGCACCCGGACGGTTCACGCGATGGTGTAGTCGCGGAGCTTTCGCCACAGCGTGGTGCGGGCGATGCCGAGCACGCGCGCGGCCTCGACCTGCGAGCCGCCGCACGCGTCGAGCACCCGCAGGATGTGTTCGCGCTCGACGTCGGCCAGCGAGCGCAAGCCCACGTCATGAACCAATCGCACCGGTGCTTTCGTACCAGCGCGCGAGAAACGCGCTTCGAGGGGCCCCATGGCCGCCGTGCGCAGCTCTTCGGGGAGGTCCGCCGGGCTGATGGCGGCGCCCGTCGTCAGCGCCGCGCCGTGGCGCATGGCGCTCTGCAGCTCGCGCACATTGCCGGGCCAGGCATAGGACTCGAGCACCCGCTGTGCGCCTTCGTCGAGCTCGCGCACCACGCTCTTCTCCTCGAGGAGAAACTGCCGGGCCAGGGGCAGCACGTCCTCGCGGCGCTCCCGCAGCGAGGGCACGCGTAGCGTCAGCACCTTCAGGCGGAAGTAGAGGTCCTCGCGAAAGCGGCCTTGCCGAACGTCCTCCGCGAGATCGCGGTGGGTCGCGCACACCACCCGCACGTCCACCGAGAACGCGCGGTTCTGGCCGACGCGGCGCAGCTCGCCGTCCTGCAGCACGCGCAACAGCTTTGCCTGCAGCGGCAGCGCCATCTCGCCGATCTCGTCGAGGAACAGCGTGCCGCCGTCGGCCGCCTCGAACAGGCCCGCGCGCGCCTCGCCCGCCCCCGTGAACGCGCCCTTTCCGTGCCCGAAGAGCTCGGACTCGAGCAGCTCCGACGGCAGGGCCGCGACGTTGACCGCCACGAACGGCTCCTTCGCGCGCGGGCTGTTCGCGTGCAGCACGCGAGCGATGACCTCTTTGCCGCTGCCCGTCTCGCCCAGCACCACGACGGGGGCGTCGCTCGGCGCGAAGCGGGCCACACGCTTCAAGAGCTCCTGCATCGCGTGGCTCTTGGCGACGAGCCGCAGGGAGCGCCGCAGGCTCGGCGCCAGGGGGATCAGGCCACAGACCTCACAGGATCCGTGCGCCGCTTCCCCCACTCGCTGCTGCGCGTGTTTCATGCGTTGCGTTTTAGGACTCGACCCCCGGGCTTCGCAAGGGATCCAGGGCGCTGTGTCGATGAGCACAGCGCATGCGGATGCGCTCCGAGGCCCAAAGGCGGGTGTGGCCCACGTCGTGCTTTGGGGCCGAGCGGAAGTCGCCAGAAAGGCCGTTCGCGATGAAGTCCCTCGGCAGCGCCGCGTTGCTCGGCGCTCTGTTCACGTTCACCACGTCCTTCGCCACCGCGTGCTCCGCGCCCGAGTCGGGCCCCGCTCGAGGGGAGACCCTCTACACCTACTGTGTGCAATGCCACGGTGAGGGCGGCGCGGGGGACGCCTCCATCGGCGCGCCACCCATCGCCGGGCTCGACGCCTGGTACGTCGAGTCGCAGCTGTTGAAGTTCCGCTCGGGCGCTCGCGGCGCGCACGCCGACGACGAGGCGGGGCTGCGCATGCGCCCCATGGCGCGCACGCTCGCGAGCGACGCCGACGTCAAGACGGTCGCGAGCTACGTCGCCGCCATGCCGCGAACGACGCCGGCCGTCACGCTGCACGGCGGTGACGCGAGCAAGGGCCAGGCTGCCTTTCAGACCTGTGTCGCCTGCCACCAGCAGAACGGCCAAGGCAACCAGCAGCTCTCCGCGCCGCCCATCGCGGGCGCGGCCGATTGGTATCTGCTCGCCCAGCTGAAGAAGTTCAAGAGCGGCGTGCGCGGCACCGGGCCGGGCGACGCCACCGGCGCGCTCATGCGGCCGATGGCGCTCAGCCTCGTCGACGAGCAGGCCATGAAGGACGTGATCGCGCACATCGCCACGCTGCCCCTTCCCCCGAAACCGACGAGCACGAAATGACGACAGAGATCCAACGGCCCGCTCCCGAGGACCACGAGCGCGCGGCGACCTTCTGGTTCGGCTTCACGCTGCTGCTCTCGTCGCTCTTCGCCGGCGCCGCCTTCCTTTTCGTCATTTGAGGGCACGGCTCGTCATGACCTTTCGATCGAATCTATTGAGGGAGCTGCCGTGATCGGCATGTACGTCGAGGCGGTGTCCACCTACGCGCAGGACATCGACAACCTCATCCTGCTCATCACGGTGCTGGTGGGCCCGTGGTTTTTGCTCGCCGAGGGCGTGTTGTTCTGGCTCGTCTTCCGCTTCCGCGCGAAGGACGGCAAGAAGGCGAGCTACATCACCGGTACGCAGAAGCACGAGAAGCGCTGGATCAACATCCCGCACGCGCTCGTGCTCGTGTGCGACGTGCTCATCGTCATCGCCGCCGTGCGCGTGTGGGTCGACGTGAAGCAGACGCTGCCGCCGGCGGAGCAGACCGTGCGCGTCATCGGCCAGCAGTGGGCCTGGACTTTCCAGCACCCCGGCAAGGACGGCGTGCTCGACACCGCCGACGACATCCGCACCATCGACGAGCTGCACGTGAAGGTGGACACCGTCTACCACTACGAGCTCGGCGCGCGGGACGTGCTGCACAGCTTCTCGGTGCCCGTGTTCCGCCTGAAGCAGGACGCGGTCCCCGGTCGCATCATCAAGGGCTGGTTCAAGGCCACCAAGACCGGCGAGTGGGACATTCAGTGCGCTGAGATCTGCGGCATCGGGCACGGCCTCATGGGCGCCCGCATCGTCGTCGAGACGCCCGAGCAGCACGCCGCCTTCAACGACGATCCGGTGGCCCATCGCCTCGTCGCCAATGACGCCGAGAGGAGCGCGCCATGAGCGTCGCCGACACAAAAGACAGCGCGGTCTCGCAGCCGAACATCGCGGAGCCGGGCGGCGGCGAGCTCGTCGCGCAGCACGGACACGACGCGCACGGACACGACGCGCACGCCAAGCAGAGCTTCTTCCTGAAGTACTTCTGGTCGACGGATCACAAGATCATCGGCTTCCAGTACATGTTCACGGGCATCAGCATGGCGATGCTCGGCGGCTTCTTCGTCTACGTCTTCCGCATGCAGCTCGCGTTTCCGGGCACGGTGGTGCCCGGCTACGGCGTCGTCTCGCCCGCGGAGTACAACGCGCTGGTCACGAGCCACGGCAGCATCATGATCTTCTGGTTCGCGATGCCCGTGCTCATCGCGGCCTTCGGGAACTATCTCATCCCGCTGATGATCGGCGCCGATGACATGGTGTTCCCGCGCCTCAATCGGCTCAGCTACCAGCTCTTCCTGCTCAGCATCATCATCCTGTTCCTGTCGTTCTTCGCCGAGGGCGGCGCCTTCGGTGGCGCGTGGACGTCGTATCCGCCGCTCTCTTCCAAGGCTGAATATTCGCTCACGGGGCCCGGCGCGTCCTTGTGGCTCGTCGCCGTGGCGCTCGAGTTCATCGCCTTCCTGCTCGGCGGCATCAACTTCATCACCACGACGATGAACTCGCGCGCGCCCGGCATGACCATGTGGGACATCCCCTTCACGG
>CAYLZW010000262.1:0-8153 GCA_964388085.1 uncultured Myxococcales bacterium
ACCTCCCAGCCGAGGCCGGCGGCGCCGAGGGCGGGGTGCTCCCAGTCGTCCTCGACGAAGCGCACGTCGAAGGCGACCGGATCGATGCCGAGCGTACGCAGCGAGTCGAGGTACTGCTCCTGCACGTCGCTGGGCGCCGGCTTCAAAATTACCTGGTACTGGTAGTAGTGCTGCAGCCGGTTCGGGTTCTCGCCGTAACGTCCGTCGGTCGGGCGACGACAAGGCTCGACATAGGCGACGTTCCAGGGCTCAGGGCCGAGCGCGCGCAGGAAGGTGTGCTTGTTCAGCGTGCCGGCGCCGACCTCGACGTCGGTGGGCTGCATGACGAGGCAGCCCCTGTCGGCCCAGAAGCGCGAGAGGCGCAGCAGGACTTCCTGGAAGGTCTTCGCGGGGTCGGCGATGGGCTTGGTGCTCATGGCGCTTGCGTAGCAGAGCCCGGCCGGGATCGGCAACGCGGTCATTGTTGCGCGGCAGAGTGGTCGGGCCCCATGCCCGATGGCGTGAGACCGGAGCCGGGTGGCTGGAACCGCATTCATTTCGTCGTGCAGGACCTCGAGGCCGAGATCGAACGCCTCCGCGCCGCAGGGGGACGATTCCGCAATGACGTCGTCACTGGCCCGGGCGGGAAACAGATCCTGCTGCAGGATCCCGCGGGCAATCTCATCGAGCTGTTCGAGCCCGCTGGCAAATAGCGCCCGCTGTCTTTGGGACGCCGCTGCTCGCGACGCGCCTGCACCGGAAGGCGCACGAACGAGTGACGAGCACGCGCGCGTGGCGTGGAGGGACAGAGGGGCCGAGAACGCGGTGGTTTCGAGCGGATCGGCGCGCTAAACGGCAGCGACCCAGGAGGCTCCATGACTCCCGCGCTGCTCGCCGCCGCAATCGTCCTCACGCCCGCGCTGCCGGCGACGGAGTCGGCGCCGATGGCTGGCGCCGCGCTCGCGGCCGGGGTCGAGACGGCGAGCTACGACGACGAGAGCGAGCCCGGTCTCCTCGAGCGCATGTGGCCCCTGTGGCTCGACGACGACCTCGACCCGCTCGTAGAGCGCGGCGTGTGGACGTTCTGGATTGGCGGCTTCATTCCGGTCGTGCCCTTCGGCAACATCTGGCTGCCGCTGGTGCTCATCGACGCCCCCATCGACTCGCCCGGGTACCTGCTCGACGCCCTCCTCATCGAGGTGGTGCACGTACTCCCGCACCTGCTGCTGTTTCCCGTCGCGTTCGCGGTTATCTTCGGCGGCTCGTTCGCGGGGATCGCCCTCGGGCAAGAAGCGGCGCTCCCCATCGCCCTCGGCAGCTTCATCGGCGGCTTCGGGTTGATGGCGGCCAACGGTGTGTGCCTGGCGGCGAACCTCCTCTGGTGCCTGCCGGTGGCGACGGCGAACGCCTTCGACCGCGCGGTGGACCGAGAGCGCGCGAGCTACCGGCGCTCGGACACGGGGATGGCCCCGGCCGCGCGCGGCGAGCTCGCGATGGCGTACTGAGGCGTCCTGCGAGGCGTCGCGAGCTGCGACGCCGTTCGAACGGAAGCGAGGTTCGCCGGGGCGTCCGTCGCCGCGCGTGGGCACAGCGGCATCCGCCGGTTGACGGAGTGACCGGTACCACGCCGCGGGAGCGCACGGGGCCACGCGCCAGTGCGATACTGTCCGGCGGCACGCGGATCGGTCGTTCGGTAGAGGAGGCCTCCATGGCTGGTGTCTCAGGGGTCCGCGGCGGCGCGGCGGCGCGCATCTCGACGGCGAAGAACGCCGAGGTCAAGGAGAGCGCGCGAGCCGGGCAGGCCGCGACCGAAACGAAGCCGGCGGCGCGTGGCGCGAGCGCGGGAGCGAGCGCCGAGGTCGGTGGGCGGGTCGACGCCCAGACCGTGCGGGACAGCCGGCGGGCCGCGGCGGCCGATCCCACCGCAAAGACGCTGCGCGCCGGGCTCGAGGCGAAGGTGAGCTCGGGAGCCGTCATCGACGCCAGCGACGCGGGCACCGGGCGCGTGCCCGAGGCGCTCCGCGACGCCGTGCGCCCCGTGGCGGAGCGCGTGTGGGGCGGCATCAGCTCCGTGGCCGACACCGTGGCCGACACGGTGAAGGACACCGTGCGATCCGGCGTCGACAGCGTCGAGCGGGGCGTGCAATCGGCGGCGGAGCGTGTGCAGGAGGGCATCCAGCGCGTCGGTGAGCTCTACGGCGACAACGCGGGCCCGCAGCCGGTGAAGGAGGACGTCGTC
Source organism: uncultured Myxococcales bacterium (assembly GCA_964388085.1). Taxonomy (GTDB): domain Bacteria; phylum Myxococcota; class UBA727; order UBA727; family CAYLZW01; genus CAYLZW01. The sequence continues at coordinate 2,219 of CAYLZW010000262.1, forward strand.
GAGAAGCACCGGCAGCAGCTCAAGGAGCTCGGTCCCGGTGACGCCCACATCGAGGAGGGCGGCGCACAGGTCACCATCAAGGGCATCAAGGGCAGCGCCAAGGCCGGCCGTGAGATCAAGGTCAACGAAGACGGCACCGTCTCCGTGACCATCGACGCGAACGGCGCCGTCGGGCTCAAGGGCAAGCTCTCGAGCGTCGGCGGCGGCGAGGCCACCGTCGGGGGCGGCGGCAAGGTCGAGTACCAGTTCGCCAACAAGGAAGAGGCGGCGAAGGCGCTCGAGATGATGGACCGCGGCCGCATGGAGTCCAATTCGCCCGTGCAGATGGGCGGCATGCGTTACGAGTCGCACCTCACCGACAAGGAGAAGGCGTTCCTCGGCAGCCGCATCAAGTCCGTCGAATTCCGTGGCACCGAGGCGGGCGAGCTCGCGCTCGAGCTTGGGCTCAAGAAGAAGCAGACCGGAATCGCGACGCTCGGCGTCGGCGGAAAGCTGGCCGGCAGCGAGGAAGAGGCCCTGCGCATCAACTTCAAGGACGGCAAGCCCGACAGCATTACGCACCGCTCGTCCCTCAAGGGTTCCGGTGAAGGGTTCGCCGGGCTCGGCATCGAGGGGCTGCAGACCTCGAAGGGAGAAGCGACCGGCGGCGTCCCCGTCGCGAAGGCGAGCCGCGAGGTCACGGTCGACAGCGAGACGACGTACAAGCTGCCGAACCTCGACGGCGACCGGCTCTTGAGCGATCCGGCCGGCGCGCTACGAGACTCGCTGCCGCTCGCGGAAGAGAAGTCGTCGATGAAGGTCACCGTCGTCGACAAGGGCGGCGTGCTCGGCAACGGCGTCGAGCGCCAGCGCGAGTACGAAGTCGAAGGCAAATGGGACGACATCGAGCGCTCGGGGGCTCTCGGCGTGTCCATCTTCGGCGACCGCGCGCGCGCCGAGCAGCTCGGCCGCCAGCACAACGTCGACGTCAAGGCGCCGAAGGAGACCGACTACGTGAGCACGGGCCTCGACATCGAGCCCGGGCTCGACGTGGGCATCTACGGCGGCGGCTTCGCCATCAAGTCGGTGACCCGCGACAAGAACGGCGACGGCGCCGGGCAGGCCTGACCGTAACGAGCTCTCGAGCATGACGGCGGGACCGCCATGAGCACTCCCGCGCGACCTGGCCGAGCCGCTCGTCGTCGAACAGCCACCATCAGCGGCCACTCCTGACCCCGTCGGCCAGCCAGGACGAGCGAAAGGACGCCCGCGCCCTGCCCTTCCCGCGCGCGCTCTCGCACGGCACACTCCCGCGCATGCGCTTTCGTGTGAGCGGCCTCTCCCTCGAGACCCGGCGGGTCTCGTCCCTCGACGAGGACGAGCGCGACGCCATCTGGGCCTTCGCGCGGCGCTTCACGGACGCCACGCGCGAGGGCTTCGAGCAGAGCTTTCGCGGCAAGCGTGACGCGGTGCTCATCAAGGACGCGAGCACGGGAGAGCTCGTCGGGCTCGGCGGCGTGGCGGTGCTGGAGCTGCCCCGAGGAGACGGCCGCTGCGTGGTCATCTTTCCCGGCGACACGCTTTTCGATCCGAAGGTGCGTGGAAAGAGCCTCGTGCAGGGCCTCGGGCTGCTCTATTACCTCGAGTGCCGCCTCAAGCGCCCGACGCTGCCGGTCTACATGGTGTACGGCACCTTCAGCTACAAGTCCTATTTGATGTTGCCGCGGAACTTCCGCACCTTCTGGCCTCGACCCGAGCAGCCGACGCCCGCGCGCGAGCAGAGGCTTCTCCTCGACGTCGCGCGGCGCTTCTACGCGGACGTGCGAGAGCGGCCGAGCGGCGCCCTCGTCGGCCGCACGACGAAGCAGCTGCGGGAGGGGATCGCGACCATTGACGACGCTGCGCTCGCGGAGCCGGCCATTCGCTATTTCCACGAGCAGAACCCCGGCTACACGCGAGGCGAAGTGCTGCTCTGCTTGATTCCGCTGCACGCGGCCAACTGGCTCAGCGTCGGCCGGAACTTGCTGCGTCGACGAGCGCGGGCGCCGGTGGCCTGACCGCCGCAGCGTCACGAAGCCACGAGCGTGCCATTGCGCCACGCCACGCCCGCGTGACGAGGTGGATCGGGCGCGGAGGATGCACGACTCCTGCGTGTGTGCGCAGCGCCCCGCCGGGCGCCGGCAGAGGAGGTCGTCATGCGCTTCGCCTGTATCCTCGCGAATGACTTCGAGGACTCCGAATACCGGGTGCCGGTCGACCGCCTGTGCGGCGCCGGCCACCAGATCGTCGTCGTGGGCTCCCGACGCGGCGACGTGCTCGAGGGCAAGAGGGGGCAAGAGAGCGTCGAGGTGGACCTCGGCATCGACGACGCGGACCCGGGGGACTTCGACGCGCTCTTCATCCCGGGCGGCTACTCGCCCGATCAATTGCGGGCGGACTCGCGCTTCGTCGAATTCGTCTCGGCCTTCGAGGAGGACGACAAGCTCATCGCCGCGGTGTGCCACGGGCCGCAGATCCTGATCACGGCCGACCTCGTGGAAGGCCGCCGCATGACGGCCTGGCGGACCGTGCAGGTGGATCTCGCCTACGCGGGCGCTGACGTGGCGGACGAGCCGGTGATCGTCGACGGCAATTTCATCACCAGCCGGCAACCGGGCGACCTCGAGCAGTTCTCGAGCGCCATCCTCGACCACGCGGGAGAAGCAGCGGAAGCCCAAGCGGCCGCGTCGCCGTCATGAGCGTGTAGACCGCTCGCTTCCGCCTGGGTGCCGGCTGCCAAGTAGCCTCACGCGCTCGGCTGCGAGGGGCCCGGACGCGGACCGGCAGCCTCCCTCGACGGCGACGACAATGCGAGCGACGCGCCCCACGTGCGCGCACGCTCGAGCTCACCCGGAAGGAGCAGGTCGCTCAATCGCGCCGCTTTGAAGTGGACGTAGAAGCTCTCCGGCGGCCTCAGCAGCACCCCGCCCTTGTGCTCGAGCTCCTTGCGCGCGCGCCTCGCCGCCGAGCCCCAGAACCAGCGCGGGTGTCCGACCTTGGTGTCGAACACGGCGACGCACGGGCGACCGAGCAGCTCGACGCCAGAGAGCCACTCGCGCAGCCCGCGCCAGACGGAGATGATGCGGCCACCCGCCTGCTCCCGCGCCTGCTCGCGCGATTTCCCGGTGCTGAGGGTGAAGCCGTGCGTCGGACCGCCCACGACGAGGAGGGCGACGTCATCGGTGACGACGTCCGGCGCCTTCGAGACCTCGTGCAGCGCGACTTCATGACCGCTGCCGAGGCCCTCCGCGATGGCGCGCGCGATGCGCTGGGTATTGCCGAACATGGACTCGTACACGACCCAGGCGAGCGGTCGGCCGGCGTCAGCGCGGGTAGACACGGGAGGCTCCTCTCGTCGCCACCGAGCGGCCGGTGCGGGGTGACACAAGCGGGCGCGCGCGCACGGGTCAATCGCTGCTGGCTGAATGACCAGTACGCAACTTTGGTGCCGGGCCCGGCTTGGGCTCGAGCGGCGTCAGTTACGGCGACGGCGACGGCGACCGCCGCGCGCCGTTAGCGCTTGACCGCGATGGCGTCGATCTCCACGAGCACGTCCTTCGGCAGACGGCTGACCTCGACGGTCGCGCGGGCCGGGGGCTCGCTCGGGAAGCGCTTGCCATAGACTTCATTCACCTTCGCGAACTCGCCCATGTCTTTCAGAAAGATCGTCGTCCGCACGACGTCGGCGAAAGAGCACCCGGCGGCCTCGAGCACCGCGCCGAGGTTGTCGAGCACGCGCTCGGCCTGCGCGACGACGTCACCCTCGCCGACGAGCGCGCCCGTCGCGGGGTCGAGCGGGATCTGACCCGAGCAGAACACCATCTCGGAAGGGCGCACGGCGACGGCCTGGACGTACGGTCCAATGGCGGCGGGTGACTTATCGGTCTGAATGGTGCGGCGCATGAGGGGCTCCTTGTGCTCGTTGTCGAGGTCGATCGGTCTGTCAGCCCCGCGCGCACCACGCAAGGGGCGCAAGCCGAGGCAGCCGAAGGCCCACTTGCGATGCGCAGCGGAGCGTTTGTTAGGGTCACCGTCGATGACCGATGACGCAGCCCTGTACGCGCGGGTCGACGACGAAGCTGCCTGGCACGCGCTGCTCCACGAGGTGCGCGAGCACGGTGGGCTGGTGGTCGAGGTGCCGGCCGGGATCGACCCGCCCCAGTTCTCCACGGTGACGATCGCGGTGCTCGCGCCGCACGGCGAGCTCGCTCGCGTCGAAGCACAGCTCCTGCAGGTCCTCGGGCCCGGACAAGCTGCCGTGATGCTCTCGGACGCGCAGCGGCGGGCGTTGCTCGCGATCCCCTTCCACGCGCTCGATGACGTCCTGAGCGCGGAGGACCTCGCCGAGGACGACGACGACGGCGGTGACGACGACGGTGGTGACGACGACGGTGGTGACGACGACGAGCTGCCGCCCGAGGAGGAAGGGGACGGTCCGCCGCCGCGCGATCTGCCGCTGTGGGCCAAGTGGGAGGACATGAGCAAGGCCGAGCGCATCCGCGTCGCGCGCTATGGCAACGCCGACGCGCGCCGCATGGTGCTGAAGGACCGCGATCCGATGCTGCACCGCATGGTGCTGAACAACCCCGGGCTGACGCCGAACGAGCTCGTCGCGCTGCTGAGGGGAGGCGCCGCGAGCTCGGCGCTCGTGCGCGCCGTGACCGAGCGGAGCGAGCTGGTGGGCAACATCACCGTCGCGGACGCGCTCGTGCACAGCCCGCATACGCCGCTCGACATCGCCGTCCGCCTCGTCGCCAAGATCCCCATCGAGTCAGCCAAGCGCATCGCGAAGGCCGGCAACCTGCGCGCCGGCGTCGTGGGCGCGGCGCGCAAGCGCGTGCTGCGCTGAGCCTCCGAGAGGCGGCGGCTCCGCTCGTTGGCATCCTAGTAAGTGCGCGGAACTTCTGATAAAATGGCCGCGTGGCCGCGAAGCGCACCGACCCTCACCCGCCCATCCGCGTGCATGACGTCGACATCCGTGCCGGCGAGCGTCGGCGCGTCGAGATCCCCGTCGTGCGCCGCTACACGCACAGCGACGTCAGCCTCACCACGTACGTCGTGCACGGCAAGGAGCCGGGGCCTCGTCTGTTTCTCTCCGCCGCCATTCACGGCGACGAGATCAACGGCGTCGAGATCATCCGCCGCGTGCTGAACATGGCGGCGCTGAAGCGGCTGCACGGCGCGCTGCTCGCGGTGCCCGTCGTCAACGTGTACGGCTTCGCGGCGCATAGCCGCTACCTGCCCGACCGGCGCGATCTGAACCGCTCGTTTCCGGGCTCCCGGGCGGGGTCGCTCGCGGCCCGCATCGCGCACGAGCTGATGACGCAGATCGTGAGCAACGCGACGCACGGCATCGACTTCCACACCGGCTCGAACCACCGCACGAACCTGCCGCAGATCCGCGCGTGTCTCGAGGACGAGCCGACCAAGGCCCTGGCGCGCGCGTTCGGCGCCCCCGTCATCGTCGACGCGAATCTGCGCGACGGCTCGCTGCGCCAGGCGAGCACCGAGCTGTCCGTGCCGACGCTGCTCTACGAGGGCGGCGAGGCCTTGCGCTTCGACGAGGCCGCCATTCGCACCGGCGTGCGCGGTGTGCTGAACGTCATGCGCTTCATCGGCATGCTGCCGCCGTCCAAGCGCGAGCGCGTCGAGGGGCGCGCGGCGGCGAGCGACTCCCGTCCGCTCGAGCCCTACGTCGCGCGCTCGACCGCCTGGGTGCGCGCGCCCGACAGCGGCATCATGCGCTCCACCGTCCGCCTCGGCGCCAGCGTCGACAAAGGCCAGCGCCTCGGCTTCATCAGCGATCCGCTCGGAGACAACGAGATCGAGGTCATCGCGTCCGCCACCGGCGTCGTCATCGGACACACGAACCTGCCGCTCGTGAACGAGGGCGACGCGCTCTTCCACATCGCGACCT
>CAYLZW010000263.1:0-8062 GCA_964388085.1 uncultured Myxococcales bacterium
GGTGATGCTGAAGCCGAGGTGCTGGCTGAGCGCCTTCAGGTGCGCCTGCGCGGCGCGCTGTCGTTCGCTGCCGCTGCCGAGGTAGGTAGCGTCGTTGCTGCAGTTGTTGACGAAGCCGAGCTCGGTGAGCGACGCCGGCATCGCGCTCTCGCGCAGGACGTGGAAGTTCGCGGTCTTGGTGCCGCGGTTGGTCAGCGGCCAGGTCTCGATCATGCGCGCCTGGATCTTGTTGCGCATGTCGTGCGACGCCTGTGAGCCCTCGGGGTGACTGAAGGTCTCGATGCCCGTCGCGACCACGCCGGCCGAGTTCGAGTGAATGGACACGAAGCGGTCCGAGCCCTGCGAGTTCGCGTAGTTCGTGCGCGCCGACAGCGACACGCTGGCGTCTCCCGTGCGCGTCATGACGACGCTGGCGTGCCCCGCCAGGAGATCGCGCAGGCGGGTCGAGGTGTTGATGTTGATGGCCTTCTCTTGCAGGCCGCAGCCCACCGCGCCGGGATCGCCGCCGCCGTGCCCGGGATCGATGCACACCTCGGCGGCCAAAGACGGCGTCGCGACGATGCACAGCGTCGTCATCCACATCGTGACCCTGAGCTTCGTCGACATGCGTGCTCCGTCCGCCGGCGCTCGGCGCCCTCATGGTGGGATGCTTCACCACCTCGAGTACCCGACGGTACTGGCGCAGCGGCGCGTGCGTATACGGCGACTGACGTCCGTCATCCGGCGGATGCCGCGTGCGGGCTTCAGCCGCGCGCGTCGTCGCTGCGTTCGGCCACGGCGGCGCCGGGCAGGAGCGCGGCGTACAGCAAGCGCTGGATCACGGGCAGCGCGCGCTCGAGCGGGAGCTCCGCGCGAAACAGGCGCTGGTGCACGATGGCGCCCATGTACATGCCGAGGAACATCTCGGCGGCGCACTCGACGTCCGCGTCGACGAGCTCACCCTCGTCTTGGGCCTGCTGCAGCAGGCTCTGCACCACGCCGGCGATGCGGGCGTACGAGTCGCGCAGCGCCTGCTCGACGCGCGGGTTCATGTCGGTGGCTTCGGCGCCGATGACGCCGACGAGGAGCAGGGTCTCTTGGCTCTCCCGCACGAGGCGCGCCACTCGCGCGAGCAGGGCGCGTACGGTGGCGACCGCGCTGCGCTCGACCACCCGCTCCTCCTCGCGCGCGAGCGCCGCGCCGAGCCGCCGCTCGAGCTCGCCGAGCACCGCGATGAGGACGGCCTCCTTGTCGTCGAAGTGCCAGTAGAGCGCCCCGGGCGTCATGCCGATGGCGCGCGCGATGTCCTGCGTCGAGGTCCGCGCGAAGCCCTGCTTGGCGAACAGCGTCAGGGCGGCGTCGATGACGCGCGCGCGGGTCTGCTCGGCCTGCTCCTTCTTGGTCAGCCCCGTCTTGGGAGAGCGTGCGCGAGCGGCCACGGGGGCTGGATAGCGGGCGCCGCAGGGCGCAGCAAGGCGAATGCTGAATCGCCAGGATGTGGGGGCGCCTGGAACCGGACCCCGGAGAGGAGGGTCCCTCCGTCATGCCTCGCGCCTTCTTCGTCGCTGCCCTCGTCATCGCCCTGGCGACGCCGTGCACGTCGCTGCCGTCCGCCGCGCAGAGCACCTGCGCGTGCGAGTCGAGCGAGGGCTGCCTCCTCGCGGCGCGGCAGCTCCGGACGGTGGACCTCGACGAGCGCGACGCGGCAAGGTCTACCGGCCACGCTGACGGCCCCGGCGTACGACGCGGACAAAGGATGTCGCGAGCGACGGCGAGTTCCGCGCGCCGTCCTCCCGTGACATGGTCCCGCCGTGCTCGCGCGGTGCACCCTCCTGTTCGCTCTCCTCCTCGTCGCCTCGGGTGCGCGAGCGGCCGCGGACGTGCGCATCCTCGTCGTCGATCTGCAGCCGAAGGGCGGCGTCCTGCCTGACCAGGCCGAGATCGTCACCGGGCTCGTGACCGCTCGGCTACAGCGCTACCCGAAGGTCGCCGTCGTCTCCGGCGCCGACATCCGCGAGATGATCGCGCTCGAGGCGCAGAAGCAGACCACCGGCTGTGACGACGCGTCGTGCCTGTCCGAGGTGGCGGGCGCGCTCGGCGCCGAGCTCCTCGTCACGGGCACGCTCGGGCGCCTCGGCGAGCAGTACATCGTCACGCTGAACCTCATCGACGTCACCAAGGCGAGCGCGGTCGCGCGCGCGACGGCCGAGATGAACGATCTATCCGACGCCCCGGCCAAGCTGCGCCCGGCGGTCGACCGGCTGGTAGCGCCCATGCGCGCGCGCGTCGGTGACGTCGTCGAGGAGGAGCTCGGCTTCTTCGCGCTCGCCGATCGCGCGCTCACCTGGACCGGCTGGGGCATGGCGGCGGCAGGCGCCGTGTCGCTCCTCGTCGAGCAGGGCGTGTTCTTGATCGCCTACTTCGGCCTCGCCGCGCGACCCATCGACACCGCCTTCATCCCCCTGTGCGGGCCCTTCGCGGTGTTCCTGAACGAGTCCACCGTGAGCCGCGATCCGAACAACGCCGAGGACATCGAGACCCTCGGCATCGGCTGCTGTCTGTGCGAGCTCGCGAGCTGCGGCTTGTGCCTGCTGGCGCCCGCGGTGCTCGGGGGCGGCGCCGTGCTCGGCCTGTTCGACAGCGAAGAGAGCGACGCCGCTGCCGCCGCGCGCTTCGGGCCGCCGGCCGCGCCTTCGCTCGACGACGATGAGCGACAACGGCTCGCGGCTCAGATGCCCTACTGAGCGCCGGGCGCGCTCCGCCGGCGCTCCTCGGTCGTTCGCCGGGGATACGCGCGGAGAGGGTCCTGCTATCGCGACGTCACCATGACACTGCGAGCCGTCTCGACCTCCGCCGTCGCGCTGCTTCTCATCCTCTCGCTCGCCGGCGCAGCCCGCGCCGCCGTGACCTGCCCGGACGGCGCGACGCTGCCCGGCATCGACGTGTCGAAGTGGCAGGGATCCATCGACTGGGACGCCGTCGCGGCTTCGGGCGTGCGCTACGCGTTCATCCGCGTAAACCACGGCCTCGAGGACATCGACGAGCGCTTCGACGAGAACTGGGCCGGCGCCAAGGCGAGCGGCGTCCTGCGCGGGGCCTACCAGTACTTTCTGAACGAGGAGGACGCGCTCACGCAGGCGCAGCTCCTCCTGGAGCGCATGGGCCCGCTCGGCCCGGCCGACCTGCCGCCGGTCATCGACGTCGAGGACTCGGGCGCGGCCACGCAGGAGGAGCTGCGCGCCAAGATCTGGGTCTGGCTCGACGAGGTCGAAGGCGCGCTCGGGGTCAAGCCGCTCATCTACACGGGCCAGTACTACTGGAACACGCGCGTCAACTCCTCGGAGTTCGAGGAGGCCGGCTATCCGCTCTGGTTCGCCAACTACAACGTCGACTGCCCGAACCTCGCGAACACGTTCACGCGCTGGGACTTCTGGCAGAAGTCCTCGACGGGCAGCGTGCCGGGCATCAGCGGCAACGTGGACCTGAACGAATTCAACGGCGACGAGGCCGAGCTCTTCACCTTCCAGGTCGGTGAGCCCGCGTGCGGCGACGGCCGCTGCACCGGTGACGAGGACGAAGAGAGCTGTGACGCCGACTGCGACGGCTGCCGGCCCATCCCTGCCACGGGCCGCGTCGTCGACGACCAGGACGCCTGCGCGAGCTTCGCCGGCCCGCCGGAGGCCTGGCGCTGGAACGGCGACGGCGGCCACGAGGGCGCGCACCGATGGACGTACGCCTTCGCCGGCGCCGCGCCCGAGAACTACGGCGAATATGCGCTCACGATCACCGCGCCCGGCAGCTACGAGGTGGAGGTGTACGTCGATGGCGGCGGCGCCACCCTGTCACAGGCCGCGCGCTACACCGTGCGCGCCGACGGCGCCCTCAGCGAGGTCGTCATCGATCAGAGCGACGCCGGCGGCTGGGTCTCCCTCGGCGAGCACACCTTCGCGCTCGGCGGCGATCAGAGCGTGCGCCTCGACGACGACACCGGCGAGGCGGTCGGCGATCAACGCCGCCTCGTGTTCGACGCCGTGCGCCTCTCGCCCATCTCCGTCACGCTCCCCGACGCCGGGCCGCCTCCCGTCGACGCGGGGGACGAGCCTCCCGACGCGGGCAGCGACGAGGACGACGCCGGGACGAGCGACGCCGGCGGCCTCTCCGAACAAGACGCCGGCCCGCCGCTCGACCTGCCTCCGAGCGTCGGCGGCGGCTGTGCCTGCGGCGCCTCGTCGTCGTCCGGCGCGGCGCTGCCCTTCGCCGCGCTCTTGCTCATGCTCGGCAGGCGCAGGCGCCATCGTCGAGCAGGCCGCCGCGACGGCGGTCCGTGACGTCCAACCCGGCAGCGCCTGCCGGACTGCCGACGCAGCGTCACTCGTCGCAGAAGCGTCGGATGACGATGTCGTCGACGTGCACCACGTTCGGGGTCGTACCGGCCGCGTTCGCGGTGTAGCCGAGGAGGAGCCCGCCGAGGCCTGAGCCGGCGCTGCCGCTCAGCACGCCGTAAGGCTCGTCCGTGACGACCTCTGTGCCGTCGAGCAGCAGGTCGAACACGCGCGCGTCGAGGTCGTAGACGAGCTGGAGCCGGTAGCGCTGCGCGGTCACGAAGGTGGCGGGGGGCGGAAAGATCTGACCCGACGCGGAGCTGACGATGACCTTGCCCGACGGCCCGAGCGCCACGTTGGTGAACGTCTTCGACGAGCCGAGCGCCTCTCGCACACCGATGGTGACGGCCGTGGCGACGGAGTCGACGCGGAAGTCGAGCGCGACCTCGACCACGCCGTCGTTGATCTCGGCCAGCCCGGGCAGCGCGAAGCGCACGTACTTCGCGCTGGTGTTGCCGGCCTCGTCGAGCTTGAGACTGCGTCCGCTCAACACGTCCTCGACGACGGTCGTCGCGGCGGATGAGGTGATCGGCTGGCCCGCGCCGCCCGTGCCGATGGGTTGCGCCAGCGGCTCCGCTTCGAAGTCCGCGGAGAACCTCGTCACCGCGCAGACAGGAGGCCCTGCGTCGACGGGGCCCGCGTCAAGCTCGCCTTCGCCTTCACCTTCGCCTTCCCCTTCCCCTTCCCCTTCGCCTTCGCCTTCGCCCTCGCCTTCGCCTTCCCCTGCGTGCCCCGCGTCGTCGACGATCCCCGTGCCGCCCCCTGCGTCGGCGCGGGCGACGCACTTGCCCTCGACGCACGCGTTGCCGGCCGCGCAGTCGGCCTCATCGCGGCAAGGGAAGTCGGAGGCGGAGGGTGGCTCTGTCGGACAGCCCAAGAGCGAGAGCAGCAGGAGCAGCGGCAGCGAGAAACGGAGGAGCGCAGGCTGGCGGTCCATGCTTCTCATGGTAGCGCGATCTTCCGCGCGCTCGCGCCATCGGCCGCCCCATCCTCCGCCTTGACCGAGGCTCCGTCCTCGTCGACGGTGTGGACATGACACGCACATCGCTCGCGCTCCTCGTCGTCGCCGTCATCGCTGCGGCCGCCGCGTCGGCTGCCTCGCTCGTCCCCGCGCCGGGCGGAGACGCCGCGCTCGACGAGCGCGCGCGTCGCTATGAGCGCCAGTTCCACGGCATCAGCGCCTACCCGTTCGGGCTGTCGCTCGACGCGGAGATCCCGAACGAGGCCGACCGCGCGCTCGTCGAGGCGTTCGTCGCCGCCGCGGGCCCCGTCGACTTCGAGGCGTTCGCGACCGCAGAGGGCACGCCGCGCAGCGTCGACGACATCGTCGTGCAGTGGGACGAGCACGGCGACCTCGGCATGTTCGCCGGCGTCGCGGCCGCGGGAGACGCGTGGCGCTACCTCGTGCTGCGCGACGGCGGCGCGCCGGTCGCCGACGTCGATCGCGCGCGCGCGGACCTGCTCGACGCCATCCACGCCTTCCACGTCGTCGCCACCATCACGGGCGAGCCCGGCACGCTCGCGCGCGGCATCCGTCGCGCCGACGAGGGCGGCGAGGCCGGCGACGCGTCGGTGCCCTTCCCCGAGACCTGCCCGACGCCGTGGGGGCGCGCGGACACCTGGCGCGGCGACCCGTCCGGCCTCTGGCCCGCCTACGAGATGCGCGACAACGTCAGCAAGGACCAGATGCTCGGCTACGTGCTGGCCCTCGGCGCCTTCCACGACGCCGTGACCGGGGACGCGAGCATCGACGCGGCGGTGAAGCAGGCGCTCCGCGACGACGCCCGCGCGCTCGCCTACTCCCTCATGGCGCCCGTCGACGTCGGTGACGACGAGCTCGTCGACCTCGTCATCCGCGACATCGACGGGTGCGTCACCGAGCACAGCGACCTGAACCCGCGGCTCGTGCCGCGCAGCGACGCTCCCCCCGTCGTGCTCGCGCCCGACTCGGGGAGCCGGAACGGCTTCAACGCGGCGGCGTCGCTCGGCATCGTACGCACGCTCTATCACGTGAGCGGCGACCCCGACGTAGGCGCCTACTACTACGACGTGCTCGTCGGGGAGCGCGGCTACCCAGCCCTGCTGACGACGGGGATCGCGTCGCTCAAGGCGATGTTCATCGACCTGTGCGCGTTCAACGAGTGCGCGGTGACGAACTTTTCGAACGTGAACATGGCGTTCGTCGCGATGTACGGGCTCTTGCGCTACGAGAGCGACGCGGCCCTGCTCGCGAGCTACCGCGCGGCGCTCCACGACGAGCTTTGGGACAACGGCCGCCCGCACAATGGGGAGGAGATCGAGCAGGCCTTCTTCAGCCTGATGTACGCGGGCCTGCGCGCAGGCGGCACCGACGAGGGCGCGCGCCAGGCGGCCCTCGATCAGCTGCGCGCCTGGCCCGAGGCGCCGTACTGGAACCGCGCCGTCGACAACTGCGACGAGGCCGAGCTGTCCGCCGGCAGCTGCCTCGCCGTCGACGGCGTGACGACGATCGTGCTGAACGAGAACCCCGCGCGCGGCGGCGGCCCCGTCGCCGAGGGGCCGGTGCCGATGGCCATCCGCCCGCCGAGCGACTTCGAGTGGCGCAGCGACCCTCGTCGGGTGAACGGCGGCGGCGGCGCGCGCCTGAACCCGGCGGGCGACTTCCGGGCCGCGTACTGGCTCGGCCGCCTGCTCGAGGTCACGAGCGACAACGACGTGAACCTCTCGCCGCACCGTCGACCGTACCCCGCGCTCTCGACGGAGGACGCCGGCGTGCTCGTCGACGGCGGAACCGGCGAAGGCGAAGGCGAAGGAGAGGGGGAAGGCGAAGGCGAGGGTGAGGGGGAAGGCGAAGGCGAGGGCGAAGGAGAGACCGACGACGAAGACGCGGGGATGACCCGGCACGAGGTCGACGCCGGTGACGCCGGCGACGTCGCGGAGGGCTGTGCTTGCGACGACTCCCGCGGCTCCTCGCGTCCGTCGCTCGCCGCGTTCCTGCTGCTGGCCCTCTCCCTGCGACGCGCGCGCGCGCGGCACGCAAGGCGGCGCTAGAGGACAGTCGACCGGCAGGAGCCGTCCAAATAGCAGTGTCTAAACAGCGGGTGCAACGAGCATCAGTTGCTCATTGCTGTGCCATTGCGAACGCAAGAGAAGCGCAGGAGTTGCGCCATAAGGTCGTCGTACTGTTCGTTCGTTGCGCCAGTTGAGGCTCCAGTGATCAATCGACGCGAAATCTGCTTGCCGACTTTCAAGTCACCGCGCTACGGATGCGACATGTAGGCAATCGTCCGCCATTGGACGACATCACGCCGACATGGAGCTCCACGATGCAAGCTGCGCCCGAGACCCCTCGCCCGAACCTCGATGATCGACGCGTCCGCGTGGCGGACCTCCTCGTGGGGGTCCTCTCGGAGGCCGGCGTCGGCGCGGTGTTCGGCATCCCCGGCGGCACGATCTCTCCGCTCAACGACGCTCTCGTCGATCACCCCGAGATCGGCGTGATCGTCACGCGTCACGAGAGCGAGGCGGTGTTCGCCGCGTGCGGGCACGCCATGGCGACCGGCGAGGTGGGCGTCGTGTTCGTGACCTCGGGGCCGGGCCTCACGAACGCGCTCACGGGCCTCGCGTCGGCGCACTGCGACGGCGTCCCGCTCGTCATCCTCGCCGGCGAGGTGCCGCGTCCGCTGCAGGGACGAGGCGCGCTGCAGGACGGCAGCGCGCAT
>CAYLZW010000264.1:0-5530 GCA_964388085.1 uncultured Myxococcales bacterium
GATCTCGACGCGCTTGATGGAGTCGATGCCGAGGTCGGCCTCGAGGCTCATCTCGAGGGACAGCGCGTCCTGCGGGTAGCCGGTCTTCTCGGCGGCCACCTGCAGCAGCAGTGTCGCCACGTCGACCGAGGCGTTTGACGCCGCGGCGACCTTCGTCGGCGCGCTGAGCGCGGCGGCGGAGGGCAGCACGGGGGCGCGCGTCTGAACGGTACCGTTCGCGCCGTTCGATCCGCTCAGGCCGTGACCGTTCGCGTGGCCATTGCTGTGTCCGTTCGCGTGTCCGTTCGCATGTCCGTTCGCATGGCCATTCGCGTGATCATGGCTGCGACCGTTCCCGTACGTGTCGGCGGGAGCTACCTCGATGACCGGCACCAGCGGCCGTGGGCTCGGCGCGGTCGCCAACGTCGTCGCGGACGGCACCGCGACCGGCGCCCCCCCGACGAGCTGCGTCAGCTGGTCGGTGCTCGCCTGGAACGCTCGCAGGAACGCCTGGTGCGCCTCGGCCATGGAGCGCTGGAAGGAGGCGTGCGCCTCCGCGGTCTGCTGTTGCCCCTCGCGGAACACCGTCAGCCAGCCGCTGTCGCCGGACGCAGCCGCGCGTGGCGACGTCACGGACGTGCTCGGCGCCGATGCGGGGGAGGAGGCGCCGAACGAGGGAGCAGAGCGGGGATCACGGGGTGCCATGGGCTTCTCGAGGGCCGGCGCCGATGCCGGCGAAAGAGCGGAGGGGCGGGGGGGAGGCGGGTACGCGGCGGCGGCTGGCTTCGCGGTCGAAGGCAAGGCAGGTCCTGTCGCCGTCGTCGTCCTCGTCGTCGTCGTCGTCGTCGGGGCGGCGCGAGGCGCCGCAGGCTTCGGGGCGGGGAGCGCCGGCCGGCCGGTGTTCGCTCCGCCGACAGGCAGCACGAGGGCCGGCTTCTTGGCAGCGTCCTCCGCGGACACGCCGGGCGCCAGCAGCGAGACGCCGTCCCACAACCAAGACAGGCGCAGGGGCACACCGGCCGCCGACAGGCGCGCGAGCCCGTCGAAGAACGGCGTCAGACCGTTCGCGCTCCCATCGAGGCTGACGGCGACGTGCGGCTGCTCGCCGAGGATGCGCCCGACGAGGCCGGTCAGCACGCGGCCGGGGCCGACCTCCACGAAGACGCGCGCGCCGGCGTCGTACATCGCCTGGATCTGCTCGACGAAGCGCACCGGCGAGCGCACCTGCTCGGCGAGGACGCGCTTCTGCTCGTCGCTGGCGCCCGGGTACACGGCGGCGGTGGCGTTCGCGTACACGGGCACCCGCGGCTCGGCCAGCGTCACCGCGTCGAGGAACGCGCGCAGGCCGTCGGCGGCGGGCGCGACCAGCGGCGAGTGGAAGCCGGTGGCTACCTGCAGCGCGCGCGTCTTGAGGCCAGCCGCCTTCATCTTCTCGGCGACGACGTCGAGCGACGTCAGCGCGCCCGAGAGCACGGCCTGATCGGGCGCGTTGTGGTTCGCGAGCACGACGTCGGCGACGCCGGAGGCGGCGAGCACCTCGCGCACCTTCTCGACCGGTCCGCTGACCGCGACCATGCCGCCGGGCGTGCGCGCCGCCTCGGCCATCAGCTCTCCTCGACGACGAGCGAGCTTCAGCAGCGACGGGTAGTCGAGCGCGCCGGCGGCGTACAAGGCCGTCAGCTCGCCGAAGCTGTGCCCGCCCACCATGTCCGCCGAGAGGCCGAGGCCACCGGCGAGCGCCCGCAGGAAGGCGACGCTGGCCGCTCCGAGCGCGGGCTGGGCCCACTCGGTCTTCGTCAGCCGCTCCTGCTGCGCGCGCGTGTGCGCCTCGTCGAACGAGGGCGGCGGGAACACCACGCGAGACAGTGGCGCCTCGCCGAGGCGGACGTCGTCGGCCTCGTCGAAGGCAGAGAGCGACTCGGCGAAGGACATCGCGACGCCGGCGCCCATCTCGAGCGACTGCGAGCCCTGTCCGGGGAACACGAAGGCGACCTTGCCGAGCGGCGCGCCGGAGCCGAACGAGAGGCCTGGCGCCTTGCGCTTGCCGGACGACAGCGCGGCGGCCGCGTCGCTGAGCCTCTTCGATAGATCGGAAAGTGAAGAAGCAACGAACGCGAGCCGCTCGGCCGCCCCGGCGTCGAAGGCCTCATGTGAGGCGCGCGCGAGCGCCGCCAACGTGAGCCCCGTGTCTACCTTCGCGACCTTGTCGGCCAGCGCGCCGACGCGCTTCGCGAGCCCAGCCGCGTCGGGCGCCGACAGGGCGAACAGCTCGACCTCCCGATCGGTCAGGCGCGGCGGACGAGCGGCGCCGCCGGTGTACTCCTCGAGGGTGACGTGGAAGTTGCTGCCGCCGAAGCCGAAGGAGCTCACCGACGCCCGCCGCGGGTGCGACGACGAGCGCACCCACGGCCGCACGCGCGGGCTCACGTAGAAGGGGCTCGTCTCGAGCTCGGCGCGGGGGTTCGGCTTGTCGACCTTGATGGTCGGCGGCAGCACCTTATGGTGCAGCGCGAGGGCGGCCTTCAGGAGCCCGGCGGCGCCGGCCGCGGCCTTGGTGTGTCCGATCTGGCTCTTCACGGAGCCGACAGCGCACCACTGGTGGTCCTCGCGGCCGCCGTCGCCAAACGCCAGCTTGAGGCCGCCCAGCTCAGCGACGTCACCGGCCTTCGTGCCCGTGCCGTGCGCCTCGACGAGCTCCACGGTCTCCGGCCCGTATCCGGCGGCCTCGTAGGCGCGCGAGAGCGCCTTGGCCTGCCCCTCGGAGACGGGCGCGTACACGCTCTTCGAGCGCCCGTCGCTGGACGTCCCGAGGCCCTTCACGACGGCGTAGATGCGGTTGCCGTCGCGCTCGGCGTCCTCGAGGCGCTTCAGCGCCACCATGCCGAGGCCCTCGCCGAGCAGCGTGCCGTCCGCCTTCTCGTCGAAGGGCCGGCAGTCGCCTGTCGCCGACAGCGCCGGCGTCTTCGAGAAGCACATGTGCATGAAGATGTCGTTCAGCGTGTCGACGCCACCGGTGAGCACGACGTCCGCGCGGCCGAGCACCAGCTCGTCGAGCGCCATGGAGAGCGCGGCGAAGGAGCTCGCGCAGGCCGCGTCGGTGACGGCGTTGGTGCCGCCGAGATCGAGGCGGTTGGCGATGCGTCCGGCGACGACGTTGCCGAGCAGGCCGGGGAAGGTGCTCTCGGTCCAGGGCACGAAGGTGTCCGAGATCTTCTGCATGGCCTCGTCGACGAGCGGCTCCTCGATGCCGGCCGCGAGCATGCCCGCGCGCCAGTTCGGGTACGCGAGGCGCGAGGCCATCTGACCGAAGAGCTCCTGGCCGCCGGTGCAGCCGAGCAGCACGCTCACGCGGCTCTTGTCGGCGTCGTCGAGCTTGCCCGCGAAGCAGTCCTGCAGCGTGACGCGCGCCACCAGCAGGCCGAGCAGCTGGGAGGTGTCGGTCGACGAGAGCAGGTTCGGCGGCACGCCGAAGCCGAGCGAGTCGAAGGGCACCTCGGGCAAGAAGCCGCCGCGGCGCGCGTAGGTCTTGTCGGGGGCCTTCGGATCCGCGTCGTAGTAGTGCTCGACGCTCCAGTGCGACGCCGGCACGTCGGTGATGAGGTCGGTGCCGCGCACGACGTGGTTCCAGAAGCGCGCGACGTCGATGGAGCCCGGGAAGAGGCCGCCGATACCGACGATGGCGATGGGGGACTGACGCCTGACGGAGCTTGCTGCCATGAGCTGCCTCAACCTCAATCTCGAGCGAACGCTCGAAGAAGACCTCAATCGAGCGGTCGCGGCGCCCACGAGAATGCGGACGCAGGGACGGGCACCCCGAAGGTGCGGAGCTGTTGCGCGCGGGTGAGCACGGCGGCGCCCTCGAGCAGGTTGCGCGCGATCTGTACGACGCCGCGCTGCTCCGGCGCCTCGAGGAAGCTGCCCTTCACCCAGGCGTTGAAGGCGCCCATGGCCGGCCCGCACCAGACTTGAAAGTCGATGGCGCGGTCGTCGTCACCGGCGATGGCCCAGCGCGAGGACTGACCGAGGTACCAGCGAAACACCAGCGCCATCTTGTGCTTGTCGTCGTGGGCGGCGCGGGCGTTCTGCGTCGGGTCGCGCTCGGCGAAGAAGCGCTCGGTCTCGGCCCACACCTCGTCGAGCGGGGCCTTGAAGACGTCCTTCTCGAGGCGGCCCTTCTCGTCGGCGGGCAGCGCGCTCAGGGACGGATACGCGCGGTAGAGGTCGTAGAGCTTCTGCGCGCGCACGCCGAACATGGTGCCGCGCCGCAGCACCTGCACCTTCACGCCCATCTCGAACATATCGGCTGCCGGCGCCATCATGACGTCGTCGAGGGAGGCTTGCGCGAGCAGCGCGCGGCCGCGCGGCGAGAGCCCGGACTCGACCGCGGACTGGTTCACCGATCCCGTCAGCACGTAGGCCGCACCGAGCGAGAACGCGGCCGCGATGGCGTGCGGCGTGCCGAGGCCTCCCGCGGCGCCGAGGCGGATGGGCCTCGTGTAGCCGTGCTCGCGCGCCAGGCGATCGCGCACGGCGGTGATGACAGGGAAGACGGCCGTGAGGGTCTGGTTGTCGGTGTGTCCGCCCGAGTCCGCCTCGACCGTGATGTCCTCGGCGAGGGGGACGCGCGCGGCGAGCCTCGCCTCTTCGGCGCTGAGCTGCCCGTCCGCGACGAGGCGCTCGAGCAGCGCCGGCGGGGCAGGGGACAAAAAGCGGGCGGCGACCTCGGGGCGCGAGATCTTGGCGAACACATGGTTCTTGCGCCCAACGCTGCCGTCGGGGAGGAGCCTGAGGCCGGACGCCGCGTAACGGACGATCATCGGCGTGAGCTCCATGTACGCCGACGCCGACACGCGGGTGACGCCGCGGCGCAGATAGAGATCCACGACGCCGGCCTCGATGCGGGGCTCGTGCGGGCTGTGGATGAGGTTCATGCCGAAGGGCAGGCGGTCTTTGCCGATCGCCGCCTCGATCTCGTCGAGCGCGGCCTCCACGCGAGGCGGCGGCAGGCCCGCGGCGCCGAAGAAGCCGAGCATGCCGGCGCGCGCCATCTCGACGACGATGGAGGCGGTGCAGATGCCGTTGGCCATGGCGCCCGCGACGTACGGGAAGCGCAGGCCGTGCGCCTCACAGAACGAGCGGTCGCCGAGCCACTCGGGATAGATCGGCGCGAGCGACGCCAGCAGCGCGTGCCCGTCGCCCGCGGCCGCCAGGACCTCGCCGCCAAAGCCCACGCCGACGTGACCGCTGTCGGCCTGCAAGACAACCGCGGGCTCGCGCACCCGCTCCGTCGCTCGCACGAGGCTCGGCTCGTCGAAGCAGCCCGGCTCCTCGGCGGGGCGCCAGCGCGCGAACGAAGGCAGGCGGTGGGCAGTCATGGTGTCGCGCGCGCTCCCGGGCTTCAGGCCCTTCGGAACTTTCAAGAGTTACTGAATTGAGTGAAACACAAGCACCGGGGCTCTGTCTACACGTCGTGCGCGCGGCAGGGCGCAGGGCAGGCAGCTACGGGGTTCGCGGAGGGCTGACAAGGCACGATCGGGCCTGTTTTTGCGCG
>CAYLZW010000264.1:5630-8042 GCA_964388085.1 uncultured Myxococcales bacterium
GGGGAATGTGTATGCTGACCACCCCCAAGGTCTTACGCGTACGTGTTCTCGGACTCAGATGCGCTGGCTGAAGAACCTGTTCCGCAAGGAGAGCGACCCCGAGGAGGCCACGCGCCACCTCGCCGTTGGCGTCGCGCTCGCGCAGAAGCAGCGCTTTGGAGAGGCGCTGCTCGCGTACCGGCGGGCCCGCGACGCCGATCCGGACTACGCGCTCGCGCACCTGAACGAGGCCCTGGCGCTGCAGGACCTCTACAACGCGAAGAGCAGCCTGCTCGACGACGATGACCGCGCCCAACACCTGGCGGAGATCCGCGCGGCCCTCGAGCGCGCGCTCGCCCTCGACGAGAGCCTGTTCGTCGGCTGGCGGGCGCTCGCGCACGTGGCGCGCCGGCTCGGCGACTACGTGCGCGCGGAGGAGAGCTTTCAGAAGGTCATCGAGGTCGCGCCGGAGGACTTCTCGCACCTCGAGGAGGCCCATCGGGAGCTGAAGTCGGTGGCGGCGCGCGCGGAGCGGCAACGCGTCCTGACGGCCGCTTTCGACGCGGCCCTCGAGCGTGACGTCGACGCGGCCGCGCTGCGCGAGGCGCTCGAGCGCGTGCAGCCGCTGCTCATCCACCCCGAGACGCCGGACGACGCCTTCTGGGCCGCGGGCGTCCTGTTGCGTCGTCTCGACGACGGACAGGCCGCGCGCGAGATGTTCGAGGCCTGTCTCGAGCGCTCCCCTCGGCACGTGCGCGCGCTGCGGGAGCTCGCGACCCTGTGCATGCAGGGAGGGGACGCGCACGCCGCGCTCGCGCACAGCATCGAGGCCTATCGAGAGGATCCGTCGAACCCGGCGCTGCTGTGCAACGTCGGCGTCTGCCACCTGACGCTCGGTGACCTCGGGCAGGCCGAGGAATTCTTGCGCATGGCGGTCGGGCTCGCGCCGAGCGATCCGATCGTGCAGCGCGCGTGGTCCGCGTTCGAGCACGCGCGCGGCGAAGGGCCCGCTCGCACCTAGCGCACGCGACGCTACGCTTTGGGATGGTGGCCCTCACCGTCATCGAGCGCGGCCTCCTGCAGGGGCCCATCCTGCGCGGTAGCCGCGAAGGCTTCCTCGTCGAGGTCACCCGGCGTCGTGCGCTGCCCTTCGGGCTGCGGCCGCTCGCCTGGCGCGTCGACGTCCGCTTCGTGTCGCTGTGCGTGCGCACGGCGCTGCGCGTGTGGCCGCGCGGGCCCTCGCTCGGCGCCGCGCTCCAGGGTACGAACGTCACCACGGGCGATCCCGACGTCGACGAGCGCTTCCTCGTCTGGGGCAGCGCGCCCGACCTGACCCGCGCCGTCATCGAGGACGCGCGCGTGAAGAGCGCGCTCGATCGGCTCGATCGCATCTCGGCGCTGCGGGAGATCGCGCTGCACCCGGTGGGGAACCTCGAGGTGCGTCTCGGCTCGCTCGACGCGCGCGCGGCCGATCCCGCGCCGCTGGTGGACGCCTGCGTGGCGCTCGCGCGGGGCCTCGAGGACGCGGCGGACGCTGCTCCGCTCGAGCGGCGCGCGCTCGACCGCCACGGCGTCGGCGGCTGGTCCGGGGCTCCCGTCGTCGTGCCGTCGACGCCGTGAGCGGAGGATCGGCGCAGGCAGGCGCGCCTTCACCCTTGACCGCTGCTCAAAGGACGCGAATGCTCGCGCGTCTCGCCGCACCGCGTCGCGCGCGGCGTTCGTTACGCTCCCGGTCCTGACCTGACGCCGCCCGCGACGAGGGAACCCACCGATGTTTCTGCAAGAGCACCCGCGCAGCCATACCTGCAACCAACTCACGAAGGCGGACCTCGGCAAGACCGTCGTCCTCATGGGCTGGGTGTCGAGCCTGCGCGATCACGGCGGCCGCCGCTTCGTCGATCTGCGCGATCGCTGGGGGCTGACGCAGGTGGTCTTCAAGCCGGAGACCGACGACCTGCTGCACAAGCGCGGCCACGAGCTGCGCCCCGAGTGGTGCATCGGCGTCGTCGGTGTCGTCGAGGATCGCACGGCGAACGGCGGCTCACCGAACCCCAAGCTGCACACCGGCGAGATCGAGGTGAACGTCCTCGAGCTCTGCGTGTTCAGCGCCTCCGAGGTGCCGCCTTTTTTGATCGAGGACGAGATCGACACCGGCGAGGAGAAGCGCCTCAGCCACCGCGTGCTCGACCTGCGCCGCCGGCCGCTGCAGCGGAACTTCAAGCTGCGCCACGACGCCGCGCAGGCGGCGCGCCGTTACCTCGACGAGGCCGACTTCCTCGAGATCGAGACGCCCTACCTCGTGAAGTACACGCCCGGCGGCGCGCGCAACTTCCTCGTGCCCTCGCGCCTGAGCCCCGGGCACTTCTACGCGCTCGCCGAGAGCCCGCAGCTCTACAAGCAGATGTTCATGATGGCGGGCTTCGATCGCTACTT
>CAYLZW010000265.1:0-8004 GCA_964388085.1 uncultured Myxococcales bacterium
ACCTCTCGTGGAAGGCGCGCGAGTACGGCGTGCCGCCGAAGTTCATCGAGCTCGCCGGCGAGATCAACGTCGAGATGCCCGAGTACGTCATCGGCAAGCTGCAGGGCGCGCTCAATGAGCGCGAGAAGAGCGTCAAGGGCAGCCGCGTCCTCGTGCTCGGCCTCGCGTACAAGAAGGACATCGACGACCCGCGAGAGAGCCCGGCCTTCGAGATCATCGACCACCTGCTGAAGCTCGGCGCGAATGTCAGCTACCATGACCCGCACGTCGCCAAGGCGCCGAGCATGCGCTCCTGGCCGCACCTGCCCGCCATGTCCTCGGTGCCTTTGACGGCTGACAACCTGCGCTCGTTCGACGCGGTGATGCTGATTACGGACCACACGTCAGTCGATTACGAGCTGGTGGCGAAGGAGGCGACGCTCGTCGTTGACACGCGCGGTGTGTACCGGGCTGCGCGGGCCAACGTCGTCAAGGCGTGATGGGAATCAGACCCGTTGCACGCGCACGCCCGGCGCCATTGCGGCGATGTCATCGGGATCGCTCGTCATGACAGTCTGATTCGAGCGGCGAGCGCAGAGAGCGACGTGCGCATCAATCACGTCCTTCCTCTTCACCGCCGCCAACAGAATCCCAATCTTGCGCGCATCCTCATCGCCGAGAGAGACGACCTCGACGTTCGGCGAGCGAAGAAACGCTGCGAGTCGTGCTTGACGTCTGGGATCGCGCCACGCCTGCGCCACGCATCCCGCTGGGACCCGGAGGGGAGCGTTGGCCCTCTTCGCCTCCGCTGCCAAAACCACCATGCCGCGGTCGCCGCGGTCGAGCGCGATGAGGGCACCGGTGTCGAGGACGAGCCCCTTCACGCCGCGGCGCCCGAAAGGAGCTTCCAGGCATGCTCCCGCTCGGCGTCTGTGATGGGACCCCCCGTGGACGCCAGGACATCATCGACGAGGCTGTCGAAGTCCGCCTCTGCAGCGAGCTGGCAGGAAATGGCGTGCTCGATCCAGGCCGACACGCTTGTTGCGCGACCTGCCGCCACCTCGTCGCGCACACGCCGCGCCAGTTCCGACGACAGCGTGATAGCTAGCTTCACCTTCGGCTTGCTCTTCGTCATACCAATCATCATACTCTCGAGCCGTCACGGCCGCAAGGAGCCCTGAAGTGCCGATCCCCGACTTTCAGAACGTGCCCGTCCTCGTCACCGGTGGCGCTGGCTTCATCGGCTCCCACCTTGTGGACGCGCTGCTGGAGCGGGGCGCCAACGTGCGCGTGCTCGACAACCTCTCATCCGGCCGGCGGGAGAACCTCGCGCACTGCCAGGACAAGGTCGATCTGCGCGTCGTGGACCTGCGGGATCTGGACGCGTGCAAGAGCGCTTGTGAGGGCGTCAGCTATGTCTTCCACCAGGCCGCGCTCGGCTCCGTGCCGCGCTCGTTGAAAGATCCGGCGACGTCGTTGGCCGTCAATGTCTCCGGCACCGCCAATATATTCACCGCTGCCCGCGACGCTGGCGTGAAACGAGTGGTCTATGCCTCGTCATCGAGCGTGTACGGGGACAGCCCGACGCTGCCGAAGCGCGAAGGGAACGAGGGCAACCCGCTCTCGCCCTACGCGCTCTCGAAGTGGATGAACGAGGAGCTCGCCGGCAACTTCACCCGCTGCTTCGACATGCAGCTCGTCGGGCTGCGCTACTTCAACATCTATGGACCTCGTCAGAGCCCCGAGGGACCGTACGCTGCCGTGATTCCGCTGTTCTTCGAGGCCTGCCGGCGGGGAGAGGCGCCCATCATCAACGGCGACGGCGAGCAGAGCCGCGACTTCACCTTCGTCGCCGACGCCGTGCGCGCGAACCTGCTCGCGTCCGGCGCTCCTGACGAGGCCTGTGGCACCGCCTACAACATCGGCGCCAACGGTCGCACGACGGTGAACGAGCTCGCGCGCCTCATCGCCGAGGTCTGCGGCGCCAACGTGACGCCAGTGCATCGGGCCGACCGCCCCGGCGACGTGAAGCACTCGAACGCGGACACGTCGAAGGCCGAGGCCGCGTTCGGCTACAAGCCCGAGATCGTGCTCGCGGAGGGCATCAAGCGCACGCACGCGGCGGGCTGAATGCGAACGCGAACGCGGCGGCGCCGGAGCGGCGTCGACCGGAGGCTGGACTCGATCGTCGACGCTGCGCTCGTTACGGGCGCGGCGTTGTCGTCTGTGGACCTGCAGGCTCGTCGGCCGCTGGCCGCTGCTTCGCTCACGTCCCCCACGGACGTACAGCGCGCGCTCGCGAAGGCGGAAGCGCTCCGCGTGGACGCGCTCGTCGCGCGCGGGCTCCGCTCCGTGGGTGTCCCGGAGCTCATGCTGGGCAGCGCCGCCCGCGAGCAGAGCGCGCTCGCTGCCTCCATCGCCCTGCACGCTTTCCGCGAGCGGCTCTCGGCGGCCTTGCACGAGCACGGCGTCCGTCACGCCTACCTGAAAGGCACCCTCAGCGACGCGCTGTTTTGGAGCGGGCGCGGCGTCCGCGGCGTCACGGACATCGACCTCTTGATCGCGCGCGGCGACGAGCCTGCAGCCACGGCGGCGCTCGAGTCGCTGCGCTTTCGACGGGCCGCGCGCGTCGGCCCCGTCACGGACGCGGCGAGCCAGGAGCGCCTCTTCGGCGGCAAGGCGCACGGCAAGTCGCTCGACGTCGATCTGCACGTCGGTGTCACGCGCGAGCCGCCCTATCGCGATCCGGGCCCCGCCATCCTCGCGCGCAGCGTCGTGCACGAGACGCCGCTCGGGCGGATACCGGGCCCGACGCCGGAAGACGCGATCCTGCAGGCGACGCTGAACCTCGCCGCGGCCAAGTTCTTCTCCGGCCGCGCGAAGCTGCTGCTCGACGCTGCCTGCTACTGCGCGCGCTTCCCCATCGCCTACGACCTGCTCGTCGAGCGCGCGCTGCGGGCCAGAGCCGGCTGGGCGCTGTGGGCGCTGCTCTCCCTCGTCGAGGAGCGCTTCGACGTGGGCGTTCCGGCCGATGTGCTGTCCGTCCTCGAGCCGAGCCCTTCGCGCGCGGTCCTGGCGCGCAGATTGGCGGGCGTGGGCTGCCAGCCTCGCGTGCCGACCTCCCGGCCCGGGCGTGTATTGGTCGAGTGGCCCCTCGTGCAGCGTCCGCTGTGGCCGGCCGAGATCGCGCTGCGCTGGGCGAGCTGGCGGCTGCGTGACGTCGTCGAGACTGTGCGGAACTAGAAGTCACAGAAACACAATTCGCGTAGCGCTTGCGCGAGATTCTGCGCTTTGCGTAGAGCTCAGTCGCCCTCGGCATCGCGGCTACGCTCCATGATGCCGCGTAGGCGGTTCTCCCGCTTCGCCTGATCCGCCCGCGCCACCTCGTCGGCGAGCTTCTGCACCTGACGATTGTCCTTCGAAAGGGCACGAGCGCGAGAGAGCGTGCGCTCGGCCTCGGCGACGAGACCCAGCTTCAGCTCGAGGTGGCCTTGCGCGAGGGCGGCGCGCAGGTCCTTTGGCTTTCGGCGCGAGACGCGGCGCCAGCGGTCGAGGGCCTCGGCGTTCTCGCCCAGCGCTGTGAGCAGGGTCGCTTCCTGGCGATCGAGCCAATCGCGATCCCTCGGCTCGCGCAAATAGCGTCGCAGGTGCTCGAGGATGTCGCGCGCCTCCTCGCGGTCCTCGAGGCTGAGGGCGATGTGAAAGCGCCACTTCTGGAGCGGGACCGGGTTCTTCGCCGCCCGCGCGACGGTGTCGCTGGCCTCGAGCGCCTGCTCGGCACCGCGCAGGAACGCGTCCGCCTGCGCATACAAGGACGCCAGCTCACCGTCGGCAGGCTTGTCCCCGAGCCGCAGCTTGATTCGCTCCTGGGCGGCGGCGGCGTCTTCGCGGCGAAGCGCGGCCTTCACCCATTCGATCCAGACCGCGTCCTCGGCGCCCGCCATTTGGGCCGCGTCGCCGTAGCAGGCGTCGGCGTCGTCATTGCGCTGCTCGCCGACGAGCCCGCGGCAGACGGCGGCGACGGCGCTGGGTTCAGCGGGCACGGCCCTTCGTCGCAGCGCGACGTCCTTTGTGCGCGCGGCGACCTCCTTCAACAGGGCGGCCTTGGGCTCACCGGACTGCCAGGCGAGGCGGTACTCGAGCAGCGCCTGGTCGAGGTAGCCGAGCGCGGCCAACGCCCTCGCGGCCTCGACGTGCGCGCCCGGGTGCGCCGGCCAGAGGATGAGGGCGCGGTTGGCCCACGAGAGCGCGCCTTTGAGATCGCGCCGCTCGCGCGCCACGGCGGCGAGCCCGTAGGCGTAATGCGAATCAGACGGGTGGCGCGCGACGGCACGCAGCAAGAGCGCCCTTCGCGTGTCGCCGCTCGCCTCCGCGAGCTTCCGGTCGGTCTGGATGCGCTGGTCGGCGACCGCCATGGACGCGGTGCCTAGCGCGATGAGCGCCAGCACGACGACGGCGGGCATCGCGAATGTGCGGCGGACGCGCACGGCGGTCTCGTCCGCGGACAGGAGCGCGGCCGCGCAAGTGCCGAGCGCGAAGGCCGCGAGCAGGACGCCGAAGCCCTGCTCGAGGCTGAAGTCGACGAGGTCGCCGACGACGAGGAAGCCGAGGGTGGCGAGGCCCGGGACGACGGCGGGGCGGGACGAGCGCGCGAGCAGCGCCGCCACCACGCCGAGGGCCGAGAGCAGCAGCAGCCCGCCGAGCACGACGCCGTGGTCGACGAGCACCTGCAGCAGCAGGTTCTCCGGGTGCGAGATCGACGCGGGCTCCCAGAGGTCACCCGGCTGCAGCGTCGGAGGCAGCGCGCTCTGGAACGCGTTGTTGCCCGCGCCCGCGCGCCAGTACTCCTTCACCGCCTCGAGGGCGGGCCGGTAGAGCACGAACTTGCCCTGCGCGTGGGGGTCGCCGGCCTCGGCGGGGAAGAGCTGTTCGAGCACCTCTTTGCCCGCCATGAGCAGCGCGCCCGCGAGCCCGAGCCCGACGAGCTGCACGACGAGGAGCGCGCGCGGGGGGAGCCGTCGTCGGGGGGGCGCCTTGGGATCCATCTGCTCCGCGCGACGCGCGCGCGCGGTCAACCACAGCAGGGCGCCGAAGGCAGCGACGTAAGCGAGCGTGCCGCCGCGGGAGGGAATGAGCAGCGTGCACAGGCCGAGCAGGCCGCCCACGACGGCGAACGCCGCCGCAGTGGGCCGCGCGCGCGCGAGGAAGGCGCGCCCGACGAGCAGCAGCGAGAAGGCGCCGAAGGCTCGCGCCGCGTGGTTCGGGTTGATGAGCGGCGACGCGAACACGCCGCCGTAGCCGCGCAGGACGCCGTAGATGTCGTTCAGCGACAACAACCAATGGCCGACGCTGATGAGCGCGAGCGCGGCCCCGAACGCGAGCAGCACGAGGAACGCCAGCCGCCGGCCCTCGCGCGCACGGCAGCGATCGGCGACGACGACGAAGACGCACAGGGCCGTAGAGAGCCGCAAGGCCGCGAAGGCGGTCTCGGGCGGATCGACGCTGAGCACCGCGCGCACCAGCCCGCGCACCTCGTCGGGCAAGGCCGCCGTGACGAACAGCACCCGCTCGGTGCCGCCGGGGTTCAGCAGCTCCCGCAGGAACACGGGCAGCGGCGTCAGCTCGAACAGCGTCAGCACGAGCCCGACGACGACCGGCAGGCACAGCCACGAGGTGAGCACCGGCCGGCGGCGCAGCCAGCGATCGAGCGCGTGCACGCCGAGCCCGACGTGCGCGAGGCCGGCGGCGGCGGCCATCCAGGGCGCGTGGACGGCGCCGAACGCGAGGGTCGCCAGCCCGACGCTGCCGATGACGAGCACCAGCGCGGCGTTTCCGACGACGGGGGAGGCTCGCTTGACCAGCGGCATGCAGCCGTAGGGGTACCCCGCCCGCCGGCGGAAGAGAATGGTCCTGTTCGCGTCGTGCCGGCGTCGAACGGCGGGGGGTGCCGTCGTCCTCCAGGCCGGCTGCCCTCGGCGAAAGGCGTCGAGCGTCGTCGTTGGCTCTGCTATGCGATCGCGGGACGTGAACGCACCATGAACTACGCCGACGAGCTCTCCCGCATCTCCCTCGCCCTCGACGCCGCCGCGCGGGTGCTCTCCGACTTCACGCCCGGCGCGGTGGTGGCGTCGAAGAAGGCCGGCGGCGATCCGCTGACCGACGCCGACCTCGCGGTGAACCGCGTGCTCGAGTCGATGCTGCCGACGGCCGGCGAGGGCTGGCTCTCCGAGGAGACGCGCGACGACAAAGCGCGCCTGTCGCGCTCGCGCGTGTGGATCGTCGACCCCATCGACGGCACCAAGGAGTTCGTGAAGGGCATCCCCGAGTGGTGCGTCTCCATCGCGCTCAGCGTCGACGGCGTCGCGGTGGCGGGCGGCATCCTGAACCCCGCCGTACACGAGCGCGTGCTCGGCGCGCGAGGACACGGCGTGACGCTCAACGGCGCCCGCGCGAGCGTCAGGGAGCGTGGCTCGCTCGCCGGCAGCGAGGTGCTCGCCAGCCGCAGCGAGATGGATCGCGGCGAGTGGCGCCGCTTCGAGGAGGCCGGCTTCGTCGTGAGGCCGGTGGGGTCGGTGGCCTACAAGCTCGCGCGCGTGGCCGCGGGGCTGTCCGACGCCACCTGGACGCTGGTGCCGAAGAACGAGTGGGACGTCGCCGCCGGGGTCGCCCTCGTCGTCGAGGCGGGCGGACACGCGTGCCTGCCCGACGGCAGCGCTCCGCGCTTCAACCGCGCGGACACCCGCCTGCCCGGCCTCGTCACCACGCCGTCTTCGTGGCGCCCGGAGCTCGAGGCGCTCGGCGTGGTCGCGCGCCGCTAAGCGAGCGCATGCAAGAGAACCCCGGGGAGCCCGCACCATGAGCCCGAACGATCGCAACCTGACCTGGCACCCCGGCCTCATCCCGCGCGAGGTCTTCGAGCAGCGGCTCGGACAGAAGGGCTGCGTCGTCTGGTTCACCGGCCTCAGCGGCTCGGGCAAGTCCACGGTGGCGCGCAGCGTCGAGCACGCGCTCTTCACGCGCGGCATCCACTGCTACGTGCTCGACGGCGACAACGTGCGTCACGGGCTGTGCGGCGACCTCGGCTTCTCGCCCGAGGACCGCACCGAGAACATCCGCCGCGTCGCGCACGTCTCCGAGCTGTTCATGCAGGCGGGCATCGTGACGCTGACGGCGTTCATCTCGCCCTACGAGAGGGACCGCCTGGCCGCGCGCGAGATCGTCGGGCAGGAGCGCTTCCTCGAGGTGTTCATCGACGCCGACGTCGAGACCTGCGCCGCGCGCGACCCGAAGGGCCTCTACCGGAAGGCGTTCGCCGGCGAGATCAAGGAGCTCACCGGCGTCTCCGCGCCCTACGAGGCGCCCGAGCGACCCGAGCTGCGCCTGCCGACGGGGGAGCTCAGCCTCGAGCAGTGCATCGAGCGCAGCATCGCGCTGCTCGAGCACCGCGGCTTCATCCCGGGTGAGGTGAGCCCCTGATGGCCCTCTTCGTCACCCTCGCCGTCCTCGCGCTCCTGGTGGTCGCCCTCGTGCTCGAGTGGGCGGAGCCCGACGTCGCCATGGTGGCGGCGGTGCTGCTGCTCGTGTTCGGCGGCGCGCTCGATCTCGACGAGGCCTTCTCCGGCTTCGCGAACACGGGCGTGCTGACGGTGGGCGCGCTCCTCGTCGTGGCGGCCGCCGTGCAGCGCGCGGCCTTGCTCGAGCACGCGGGCGGCTGGATGCTCGGCCGCGGCCGGCAGACGCCGCGCTCCTTGCTCGTGCGCCTGCTCGTGCCGACGTCCGCGCTCTCGGCGTTCATCAACAACACGCCGCTCGTGGCGGTGCTGATCCCGCTCGCGAAGCAGTGGTCTCGTCGTCACGGCGTCGCCATGTCGAAGCTGCTCATGCCGGTGAGCTTCGCGGCCATGCTCGGCGGCACGTGCACGCTGCTCGGCACCTCGACGAACCTGCTCGCGAGCGGCCTGCTCACCGACAAGGGGCTGCCC
The DNA here is from genome assembly GCA_964388085.1 of uncultured Myxococcales bacterium. Taxonomy (GTDB): domain Bacteria; phylum Myxococcota; class UBA727; order UBA727; family CAYLZW01; genus CAYLZW01. The sequence goes on from CAYLZW010000265.1 coordinate 7,962, forward strand.
GCGCTCGGCTTCTTCGAGCTGGCGCCGCTCGGGGTCTCGCTCA